>CALURT010000041.1 GCA_944323245.1 uncultured Bacteroidales bacterium | reverse complement strand
AATTTCGATTTGACCGATGATACCGGTACTGTTTATGTTTACGGCCTGACAGCTACGAAGGCAACCAGCAACGACAAATCATTCTCATCTCTCGGATTGAGGGAAGGCGATGTCTTGACGCTTGTCGGAACAAGGGCAGAATATAAAGGCACAGCGCAGGTCGGCGGCCCGGCATATTATATCAGCCACGAAGCTACTCCTTACTGCAACGTTACTCCAAGCACGATGAGTGTTACAGCCGAGGCAGGTACGACTACTTTCAACATTGAATCTAATGAATACTGGATGCTTGAGTCGAGCAATGAAGCTTATACTGTGTCTCAGGAAGAGGGAACAGGCGACGCTACAATCACAATTACATATCCGGCAAATGAAGGTACAGAACCAGTTGAAGTTGTCTTTACTATTCTCAGTAATTCCGGTATCGAAAAGACTGTTACACTTACACAAAATGATGCATCACATACTACGGTTGAGGTAACTGATGTTATTACACCTGATTTACTTGCTGCTACAGGAACTTCGTATGTAGCGTTTTCAGATTTACAATTTACATCTAGTGCTTTATATGCAGGAACCACAGCAAAAGGGAATGATAGTATTCAGCTAAATGATAATAAGAATGATAGAGGTATTATTACGACATCATCTGGAGGGAAAGTAAGAACAATTTTAGTTGAGTGGAATTCAAATACATCGGAAGACAAAGTTTTGGATATTTATGGAAGGAATGAACCTTACACAGAAGTTGCTGACTTGTATCAAGGTAATTCAAGTGAAAAAATAGGCTCTATTTCTCATGCAAACGGAGAAACAACATTAAATATAGAAGGTGACTATGCATATATAGGTATACGCTCTAATGATGGTGCTATATACCTTGATAGCATCTCTATCACTTGGGAAGAATAATGAATCTATTCTTTTATTTCCAGCCGCTCCGACCGGGGCGGCTGTTTTTGTTATCCCGCCCGCACCCTGCCGTCCTGAGCGCAGCCGAAAGACCTACTCTCACTGTCGCCCCCGACGGGCGCATGCGGCTTGTCATCCAGACCGAGCGAAGCGAGCGGAAGAATCTGTCACTCTGACTCACACTTCATCGAAAGAGGAATGGAAAAGGCAGCGAATGCGTTTTTCGATAGCATGAGAGGTTTTCCATTCCTCTTTTCTTTGTTAGGTCGAGCAGCAGTTGAGAGGTCTGTTGGCAAAGGCCTCGGCTCCGGGCCTTCGGACCTTCGCTCGGAATGACACCACACCCCTCAGTATGACATGAAAAACATCGAATTCAGAATTTTGTTTCCGCTTATTTTTGACACAGCGATGAGGCTGCGCTGTACGGCATGGAAACGAGGAAATAAAAGTGTGTGATAGCGCAAATTTGGATATTAGTAACAAAAATGCTACTTTTGTAATACCTGACATAAGAACATCAGAGCTTAAGAAACTGTTGAAATCAAAAGGTTGTTATTTTGTCTGCCACGGAGGTCGTCATGACAAATGGTTTTCTCCGATTACAGGCAACAAATTTATGGTTCTGAGACATGATGCCCATGAAGTTCCATCAGGCACTTTTGAGGCAATCATGAAGCAGGCTGGGATTTATTATTGAACATTTCTGATAATTATGAAAATAACAGGTATAATCGAAAAAGGAACAGATGGAAGATATTCTATCAGGTCGGAACAGCATTTCGGAAAGAATTATTTCGGCGGATTCGGTGATTCGGTATCTGAAGCTAAAACTGATTTTCTTGAAAGCATAGAGGATGCCGTTGCCGATGCCTTATGCGAAGGTTTGAAAGTAAATGCCTATGAAGTGTCATTCCAATATGATCTTCCATCATTCTTCAATGATTTTGATTTTATCAATGCGAGTAGATTCGCTCAATTTGTCGGAATCAACGAGAGCAAAATGCGACAATACAAGAGTGGGGCAGCTTATCCTGGAGAACGTACAACAAAGAAAATTCTCGGAGCTATCCACAGAATCGGGGCGGAATTTAGTTCCGTCTCATTGTAAAATTTGCTAGATTAAATTACCTCTTATCATCATGTGCGTCAGTTGAGAGGTCTGTTAGCAGAGGCAGATTCCCCGGCTTCGGTCCTCCGGACCTACGCTCGGAATGATATCGCAACACCCCTCGGAATGACAGAAAAAGCAAAAACCGACGAAAAGAGATATTCTTTTCCCGGTTTTTCTTTTTTCGAATGTCTGTCGTTTGCTTTATTCTTATTTTTGTCTTGCGGCGATGTTGACGTATCGCCCGTTTAGTTGTTTTGGTGTATATTTTTATTTATTTTTGCCTATGAATGAAGATGGGAAGAAGGATGACTGCTTTGTCATCGGCGGGAAGAAGGCGAAGTTCATTGACCCGTTGTCAGACTGGGGTTTCAAGAAACTTTTCGGCACGGAAGCCAACAAGGAAATCCTCCTCGAATTCCTCAGGGACCTGTTCCCCGACAAACGGATTGAGGATATTGCATACCTCAACAACGAGAATCAGGGCCTCTCCGAGGCCGACAGGAAATCCGTGTTCGACGTCGTCTGCAGGACTGTGGCCGGCGACAGATTCATTGTCGAGGTGCAGAAGAAGGACCAGAGGTATTTCATGGAGAGGAGTCTGTACTATTCCACGTTCCCTGTCCAGGAACAGGGTCTCAGGGGCGACTGGGATTTCAGGCTGACGCCGGTCTACATGGTCGGGATATTGAATTTCGCATTGAAGCACGATTCGAACGGATTGGCCAAAGGTTCATTCGGGACTGCGGCGGAAAATGCCGGAAATCCCAAACTGATCCACCGCTATGATTTGAGGGAGCGGGAAACGGGCGAACTGATGACGGACAACCTCCATTTCGTGTTCATCGAGGTCGGGGCGTTCGACAGGAAGGAAGAGGAGCTGGGGTCGGTCATGGACAAATGGATGTTCGTGCTGAAGAACATGGCAAGGCTGCTTGACAGGCCGGAGGCGTTGCAGGAGAGGATTTTCAGGAAGTTGTTCGAGGCGGCGCAGATTGCGGCAATGCCACATGAGGAACAGGTATTATACAGAGACAATATGATGACGGAAAACGATTACAGGAACTGCATTGACTTTGCCCGGGAGGAAGGGCATGCCTCCGGTTTCGCCGAAGGGCGATCTGAGGGTATCACTGAGGGTAAAACTGAAGGTATCGCTTCTGTCGCAAAGTCGATGAAGGCAAAAGGCTACTCCATAGCCGACATAATGGATGTATCCGGGCTGTCGCAAAAGGAAGTCGAAGATTTGTAGACAGATTCCTCGACTCCGGACCTCCGGTCCTTCGCTCGGAATGACACCATACCCCTCTCGGGATAACACGAAAAACATCGAGTTCAACAAAAACCGTTGGAAAGAGAAATTCTTTTCCCGGTTTTTCTTTTTTCGAATGTCAAAAATTTTGCTTTCATATATTTTTGACATATAAAAACAATTGTATATGGAAGGTATTATAAAATTCAATCTTATCGAAGATTATATTATTGACCTCAGGGGGCGAGAACGTCATCTTGGATAGTGATGTAGCTGCTCTGTACGGCATGGAAACGAGGGAAATAAACTAAGCTGTCAGAAACAATCCGGCTAAATTTCCGACCGGTTACATTATAGAACTTGACAAATCGGACTTTCCGGTTTTAAGATCAAAAATTTTGACCTTAAAAACAGGTCGCCGAGGTAAACATACCAAGTATGTATCCAAAGCATTCAACGAAAAAGGCCTATACATGCTTGCCACCATCTTGAAAGGAGAACGGGCCCTACTACTCTTTTAATAGTATTATTCACTTTTTTTAATTGTACTTGACTTATGGACAACAATCATTCAATTTCAAATTTTTCCGAATCCGGAATCCTCAGACGCTATGTAGACATCCTTTCCGAAGCCGGATTCAAGGCCGTCCTCTGCAACAAACGGAACAGAGATGTACTTATCGACATCCTCAACATCGCACTCCCGCCGCACAAACATGTCCGCTCTATCGCATACTCCTCTACCGAAATCCCCGGATTTACATTTGCAAACAAAAGCGTCAGGCTCGACCTCCGCTGTACCGGAGACGACGGGACGGAGTTCATCGTAGAACTCCAGTGTTACCGCCAGGACAACTTCTTCAGGCGTTGCGTCGAATATGCCGCAAAGGTCTACGACGCAGGCAGTGTCCGTGGGGACAGGCACAAGTACGGACTCCCTCCCGTGTATTTCATCGCCCTCCTTGCAGGCGATGCCGTTTCCGCCGACAGGTCGGACCCCGTCTGGAAGGACAGGTTCATCGCAGAATATACTTTCCGTGAAAAATTGACCGGAGAAGTCCCGGATGACACTATTTCTATTATATTTGTAGAACTCTTCCGTTTCACAAAGGAACTGGACCAATGTGAATCAGTGCTTGAACAGTGGTTCTATGCCATGAAGCATGTCGGGACAATGGACAGGTTGCCGGACGGGTTGAAAAACGAGGTGTTCAGGAGGTTCTTCGAGGCTTGTGAAATCGAGAGGTGGGACAAGGATGCAAAACTATCTTACGAAGCGGATATGATTACGGAAAGGGACTACTACAACATCATCGACACCGCCCGGGAGGACGGTATCGCTGCCGGGATTGCCGAAGGTGAAGCCCGGGGATTGGCGGCCGGTGAAGCTAAAGGTATTGCCGCTGTCGCAAAGTCGATGAAAGTGATGAATCTGCCGATAGAGACAATCATGCAGGCGACGGGGCTGTCGCAAAAGGAAGTCGAGGAGCTGTAGACAGACTCCTCGGCTCCGGTCCTCCGGACCTACGCTCGGAATGACAAATGAAGCCTTCGCTCGGAATGACATGGCTGCGCTTTCTCGGGACGAGGCAAAAACCGTCGAATTCAGCAAAAAGTATCAAAAAAAGAAAAACTTTTCCCGGTTTTTCTTTTTTTGTTTCATAGTTTGCGGATATCTCATATATTTGCCGGTACAATGATAATGATGGAAGAAACAAGATGCCTGAGACATAACCTTAAATCCATATATCAATCATAGACAAAGTTAAATTATAAGAGTTTGAATTACGGACTTAATTCTATGAAAAAACTGTTTTGCTCTTTCATCATTACATTTTGATGAGACGAAGCCGGTACATATTTGAAAGTTTGTACCGGCTTCATTTCTAAAATTAAGCCAAAGAAAATATTAAACGGGCAATTATCGAAATTTATAGCGTGACATCAGCAGAAACCTGCAATAAAAAAGCCGCCCCGAGGGTCGGAGCGGCTGGAAAAGCTATCTTATAATCTTATTTTGTATAAGAAATTACGATATTGTCAAGATATGCACGTTTTGCAGTTGTAGCAAATTTAACTGTTGACGACGTTTCAGAAGCTACGACAAATGATACGGATTTACTTTCAAATGAACCGCCCATCACTGCCGTATATTCAACAGTCTGAGTCTCGCCATTGAAAGTTATCTCAATATCACCTTCGACGTTAGTCCAACCTTTTACATCAAAGTCTACCATCAACGTTGCTCCGGCAGGAACGGTTAATACTGAGGATTCTATTGAGCCTGTTTTCTTGCTTGCTCCGATTCTGATAGCGTCTCCTGCCTGATATGCATTAGTAACAGTAGGGAAGTTGTCATTGCCATTCCATTGTGAATTTGAACCTGAAGTCGCTGTATTATTTCCATTCAATCCTGTGAAATCCTCTCTAAGCAATTCCACTGTCGAAGCAGTTGCAGAAGCCTGACTGATCGTCACTGTTTTTTCGCCCAATTCGCTTGAAACGGTCAAAACAGCAGTAACGGTCTCGGAAGTTTCATTTGCAGGGAAAGTAACTGTAATTTCGGCAGCTTCCGAACCGGACGCAGGAGATACTTTGAAGTCAGGATTGTCAGAAGCTATGGTCCACTCTACATTAGCATCTACCTTGAATGTCGCAGACGTTGCATCTGCTGCTACGTTTACAGTGCTTGGAGTAACGTTGCAGTAAGGAGTCGCTTCATGGCTGATGTAATATGCCGGGCCGCCGACCTGCGCTGTGCCTTTATATTCAGCCCTTGTTCCGACAAGCGTCAAGACATCGCCTTCCCTCAATCCGAGAGATGAGAATGAATTGTCGTTGCTGGTTGCCTTCGTAGCTGTCAGGCCGTAAACATAAACAGTACCGGTATCATCGGTCAAATCGAAATT
>CALURT010000040.1 GCA_944323245.1 uncultured Bacteroidales bacterium | reverse complement strand
ACCGACGGCAAGGTGACTGCCGTCGCCGCAGGCTCCGCAACAATCACAGCCCAGGCAGGAAACGTCAAGGCAGAATGTGCGATAACTGTCAGTCCTGTAGAAGTGACATCCATTAGTCTCAATAGGACATCCGCCACGCTTTCCGTAGGGGAAATCCTTGAACTGACAGCGACAATCACACCTGACGACGCCACTGACAAGACCGTGAAATGGACATCGTCCGACACTGACGTAGCCACCGTTACCGACGGCAAGGTGACCGCTGTCGCCACAGGCTCAGCAACCATTACAGCGTATTCAAATAACGGCTACAGCGACACTTGCCGTATCGTTGTTGTAAGCAGGCCTGACGCAGGCGGCTCTGAAGGCACAGGAGAAGTAGAATGGTAAATTATAGCATTATAAATTATGAATACAAATATTAAAAACCTAATCGTCATAAGTACGGCTCTCATCTGTTTCGCATGTACCGGACTCGAAGACGGACTTGAAGGAACTGACGTCAAAGGCGTTGACGTTACCATTACCGCAATGCGTGAAGGATTCGACCCTGATACGAAGACCGTACTTGAATCCGACGGCTCCGTAGAATGGTGCCCACTGGATGAAATCAGCGTTTTTTATGGCGACGGATCAAATGGTGGCAGCAAATTTACCTCTCAAAACACTGAACGGGCTGCTATTGCAGAGTTCAAAGGACGCCTTGAAGGCATATCTGCCGGCGGTGAAAATTTTACTCAAGGCAAATATCTGTACGGCGTCTATCCGTATTCAGTAGACACAAAGTTCAATAACGGCACCGTGACAATCAGCCTCCCGTCATATCAGACGGCTACGGAAGGAAGTTTCTCAAACGGACTTTTCCCCACGATTGCACGTGCGCAGAGCTTTAACCTCGCATTCTACAATATATGCGGAGGAGTAAAGTTCACCGTATCACGCGATGACATAACCTCCGTAACTTTCAAGGGTAATAACGGCGAAAGATTGGCCGGAACTGCTAACGTTGTTTTCGATTCTCAGGAAAAGCCGGCAGTTCTGGACGATGAAATCGAGAGCAAAAATGAAATTACCCTATTCGCTCCTGCTGGAGGTACATTTGAGGCCGGGAAAGAATATTACATAGTGGCTTATCCTGTAAAACTCAAATCCGGCTTCACAATGACATTCCGCACTGCAGGATTGAAAGAAGGAACCTACACCCGTGACAGTGAAGTGGAAATCCAGCGTTCCGTTTTCGGTGTGCTTGATCAGGTCGACAAGAATGTCGGTTCATGGGCAGATGTTACAACGTCCGGAGGAGGCGACAATAGCGGCATCTATTTGGGCATAATGGGATTCAACCAACAATTGTATTCCTATCCTGTCAGCGAACTCACTGCGGAGAGCAAGACCGGATTCGAATCCTTCATAGATGATTTGGCGACGAAGAACGGTACATTGCTGTATTATTCCGTCGACAAGACCATCACTACGATGCAATCCATTCCATTGCCTTCGGATATTTCGACTGTAGCCATAGTGACATTCACCGACGGTCTGGATCAAGGTTCGATAATGATGAACAGTTCTTACAGCGACAATGCCGAATATCTTAATGCGCTGAATTACAGAATAATGAATGAAACCGTAAGCGGCCAACCGATTACAGCCTATTCCATCGGGCTGCGCGGACAGGATGTTGCAGACGTATCCACGTTCCAGGACAACCTCAGGAAACTTGCTTCGAAAGACGAATATGCCACGGAAGTGACAAGTATGGCCGAAGTCAATGAAAAATTCAAGGAGATTGCGGAGAAATTGTCTACAAGCAACTATGTCCAGACAATCACTCTTAAAATGCCGGGATTGCCGAACGGTACATTGGTCCGCTTCACGTTCGACAATGTCAATTCTGCTGACCTGTCCGAACTTTACATAGAGGGAACATTCAATCTTTCTACCTATTCACTTGAAAATGTGAGATATAAAGGTTTGGAGTCAACTTCCGGAACTGAAATCAAGGGAATAGTGGACGGCATATTCGTCAGCTTTACGTTCGAAGGTGTTCATGCCGAAAGCAACAGACTGATTGACAATCAGTTTACCGATGAATGGACTTATGTCGCATCCAACGGTGTATGGCAGATAAACTCAGAGTTTGACAAAACCGAAAATTCCGATATAATAACAAAGCGCAGTTCGGCAGCGATAATGCTCGTGCTCGACTGTTCAAGCTCGCTTGGAGACGATTTCCCTAAGGCACAAAGCAATGCAAAGGACTTTATCAATACTCTGAATGAAGCTGTCAACGGGGATGACGGTTCAGGGGAAAATCCGGATGCCACAATCTACTCTACCACTCCTAAGGACCTCACTCTGGCTATATGGAAGGACGGGACGCGCTATTACCTCACCAAGGAAGAATACGACAAGGCGAATCTCTCCGATGCGGTTATTGAAGGGGTAACAGTCGTAAGCGGCGGCGAAAGTTTTATTGTTTCATTGAAAAATGTGCAGACCAACAGCATAAGTGACATTGAAACTGCTATGGACTTGTATGGGGATATTCTGCCAACAGCTGATCAGGGCAAAATCATAAGTGCAAAATGGACTGATATAAATAACACAATAGCTGATTTTGATGGAATAGAAATAAGCCCTTCACGCTATTATTACACAGCATCGACTTTATCCTCGAGTTCTTACGACTTTTTGAACTGTATATATGGTTCAGGCGGGTATTTGCGTAATACTAACAACGCTCCTTATATCATATGTGTCAGACCCACCAACCATGAATCAGCTATATATTGGACAGACCCGAATGACTTGAAGTTATCCGTATTAATCAACGGAAACCGGGAGTTTTTGGATGAGCAGGAATACAACGAAAGAAAGGGAGAAATCGATACTGTCGAAGGTGTCGCTGTTATTGCCGGAGGTGAAAGATTCGCAGTCCATCTTAACAATGCGCAATCTGGCTCAATCTCATCAATTACAACGGCGATGGATATGTATAAGGATATTATGCCAACTGTTGAACAGGGAATAATAATAAGTGCAAAATGGTCTGATATAAATACAGCAATAGATAATTTTGGAGGTGCAGAGTTGATATCTTCCTATAATTATTATACAACATCCACTTCTTCATCAACTTCATATGACTTTACGAACTGTATACGTGGGTCAGGAGGGTATTTGCAAAGTATGAACAATTCTCCTTATATAAGAGGTGTTACGAATATTCAATAAAAGTAAGAAAAATATTATGACAAAGATGGTGATCCGTATTCGAGTCACCATCTTTTGTGTATTATGATTTTACAGCTCCTCGACTTCCTTTTGCGACAGCCCCGTCGCCTGCATGATCGTCTCTATCGGCAGATTCATCGCTTTCATCGACTTTGCGACAGTGACGATACCTTTAGCCTCACCCTCGGCAATACCTTCGGCCCGTCCTTTAGCCTCGCCGGCCGCCAGTCCCCGGGCTTCACCCTCGGCAAAACCGGAGGCATGCCCTTCCTCCCGGGCAAAGTCAATGCAGTTCCTGTAATCGTTTTCCGTCATCATATTGTCTCT
>CALURT010000039.1 GCA_944323245.1 uncultured Bacteroidales bacterium | reverse complement strand
ACCACAAAGTTACCTCGTCAAACCGTTTGCGACCATCCCGAAGAATCTGCCCCGACCATGCCGGCACTGGTTAACGGAGCGGTACATTTCAAAGTGATACAGACGGTACATTTCATTCTGATATACCCGGTACATTTGAAAGTGATACAGACGGTACATTTAATGTGATGCAATCAGATAAACAGGCAGTTAAGGTGCTGAAAAGTGTAACCTGCGTGTAACCTTCAAATCCTTTCCCTTTGTAAAGGTCTGTATTTATGAGGATTGAGGTGTAAGAGTTCGAATCCAAAACGGGACAGACAGGGCTGGATTTGCAGAAATTTAGGTGTAACCTATTTTAGAGGCAGCGACCATTGGTTACGATTTGGATACCAGAATCCGGCTATTTTTTGGCGACTTTACCTGCTTTTTGTTAGACGTAAACAGGACATGAAAACGCCTCTAACTCTTTGATAGTCGGCATAATATAAAGAAAATGAGGTGGTTACGAAAACCACCTCATTTATTTTCTGGTGATCCGGTTGGGATTCGAACCCAAGACCCACAGCTTAGAAGGCTGTTGCTCTATCCAACTGAGCTACCGGACCGGCCTTTACATTGCCCCGAAAGGCAAAGCGGCTACAAAGATAGTACTTTTTATTTTATTGACAAGTAAAAATCAGATGGTAAATCTCCGGAGGCTTGAAACCGGACTCAAAGCCGGACACAACAAAGAGGCTCAGGCCCAACGGAGGAAGCAACCTTTTGAATCCAATCTTTATTTGTTGTCGGATTTCTTCCTTATGAGATTCGAAGCGACCTCGATTCCGACGACAAGCACGAGACCGACGACGGCGAAAGCAACTGCGCCCCAGACGTGCATGTCGACCTGACCGCCGTAGAGAGCTATCATTTCATCGAATGCACGGCTTTCCATAAGCGGAAGCGCCTCTTCGAACTGCGAACAGATGATGTCAGGCATGTTGCTCCACGGCCACACCTTCACCAACGACCCTATGATAAAACCGGCCATTACCAAAAGAGTTTCCCGATGGTAATGTTTCAGCAGCCAGTGCAGGAATTTGGCGAAAGCGATGATGCCGACGAGGGCGCCGACGATGAATACCACCACGGTAATGAAATCCATAACCTCGCCTTTCCCGGACACGATGTCAGCAAGCACGCTCATCATATATTCGTATTTCCCGAGAACGAGAAGGATGAAACTTCCGGAAATTCCCGGCAGAATCATGGCGCATATCGCAATGGCTCCGCAAATGAAGATAAACCACAGTCCGTCAGGTGTTTCCGTAGGGGAAAGAGTGCAGACAACCACCCCGAGGACGATTCCGAACACGAGTTGCACGAAATCCTTGAATTTCCAGCCCTTGATGCCCCGGAGAATGAAAATGGACGAAGCCACAATCAGCCCGAAAAAGAATGCCCATGTCTGGATAGGATGGAAATTCAGCAGATACTGCATGAGCTTCGCCAAAGACAGGATACTCACCGCAATACCGGCGACCAAGGACAACAGGAAATTTCCGTTGATATGTTTCCAGAACTGACGGAATTTTCCGGTAAACAACAATTTTACGGCAGTCGTATTGATGGAATTTATGGAACCGACGAGTTCCTCGTAAATGCCTGTCATAAATGCAATTGTGCCGCCGGAAACCCCCGGAATGACGTCAGCGGCGCCCATGCAGATGCCTTTGACCGTAACTAAAAGGTAATTGAAAATATTTTTCATGTCTGTATTGTTTTCCTGATAATGTTTCTTGAAAAAGTGTGTCAGATAATCTGTCCGATAAATTTCAATATTGCTTCGATTTTGTCTCCCGTGCGTTCGTTGCGGACAGTCTCAGTGCCCTCATCCTCTTGAATTTCATGCTTTTCAGTCATGACAATATCAAAAGGATTTCCCGGATAATCCGCTGCTCCGATTTTCATTTTTGCCTTGGACACGGCGGAAATGAACGAATGGGTGAAATCCGTGCTTGTGGAAAGATTGATGAACAGGTCCGTTTCGGCAAACAGGACATTGCCGTAAATTTTCAGTTTCGGCATTCCGTACCAGTTCAATCCTTTCCTGTCGATGACGATGCAATCATCCGACAGCGGAATTTCCCCGGAAATTACCCCCTCGACAGGCTTTTCAATGTCAATTATAAGAAGTGTAACCTTTATGCCTTTGCCCGAGAAAAATTCCTGCAATGCCTTGCTTCCGCCTGGCATTCCGTCGTCCGACCTGTCGAAAACCGCCGTCACAGACCTGATTTCACGCAAGGGGACAAGCCCCGTCTGCCCGGAAAAAGCCGATTTCCGCAGCCGGTATCTCCTGAATATGTTTTTAATACAGCCGAACATGCTCCGTCTCAGGAATTTTTAGCAAGTAATTCCCGGATTTCCTGCTTGGCAGCTTTCCAACGGGGTATATCGATTTTCGTTCCGATGACTTCCACGACCTTGGCGGCAATTATCGACCCTACTTCTCCGCACACTTTCAGCGGCATGCCGAGCGAATGGGCGTACAGGAATCCCGCAGCGTACGTGTCTCCGGCTCCGGTAGCGTCAATGGTATCAGCCGGCCAGGCTTCTATGAAATGGTATTCGTCTCCGCTTTTGAGCATGGACCCGTCTTTCCCGATTTTGACCACTGCGATGGAGCAGTGCCTGGCAAGTTCGTCGAGTGCCTCTCTCGGTTCCATGCGGGTAAATGCCTTTGCTTCGGATTCGTTGGCAAACACGATGTCGACGTAATTGTCGACTATGTCATGCAGGAAAGCCTCGTTCGATTCCACCACGTTGTATGAAGCCATGTCCAATGAAATAATGCAGCCTGCGGCTTTCGCCATTTCGACCGCTCTGCGGATAAGATTCTGGTCCTGAACCAAATAACCTTCAATATGAAAATAGTCGTATCCTTCGAAAAACTCAGGTTTCAAATCTTCCGTCACCAACTCCAATGCCGCTCCGAGATAGACGGCGAATGTCCTTTCCGCATTTGGCGCCGTAATGAAGACCATTGCCCTGCCGGAAGATTTCGTCCCCTTGAGCAGGTATGACTTGATACCGTACTGCTCCTGATCGCTTTTGTAAAGATGTCCGAGTTCGTCATCGCCCACCTTGCCGATGAATCCGGATTTCATGCCGAAAATCGCCGTGCACGTGATGGTATTTGCCGAAGAACCTCCGGCAACATACTGTACTCCTATGTTTTTCAATGTGTTCCAGATCCTGTCGCCGGTAGCCATGTCTACGTGCTGCATGCTTCCCTTGGGAAGATGGAACTGTCTCAGCAGCGAATCGTCCGGCAGTACTGCAAGGATGTCTGTCAGGGCGTTGCCCATGCCTAAAATGGACTTCATGTACGGAAATAATTGATTCAATCCCGGCAAAGGTAAATAAATTTATCGGAATTTTTAGATAAATTTGCATCTTCGATTTCAAATTATGGCTGAAAACAGAAAACTCAAAAGCATAATCCGTTACGTCCTGTCTGCGGCCGTAGCCGTTGTCCTTATGTATTTCTCGTTCAGGGAAGTGAAGTGGGGCGATTTCGTGGCCGGGCTCAGGTCGTGCAGGTGGGGATGGATTGTACTGTCGATGTCCGCCGGAATCATGGCATTTTATCTGAGGGGGTTGCGCTGGAGGGAACTTCTGTTGCCGTTGGATGGTAGCATTGGCCGGATTACGGCATTCAATGCCATCAACATAGGCTATCTTGCCAATTTCATATTCCCGAGAATCGGGGAATTTGTCCGTTGCGGGGTCATTACGAACAACTCTCTTCCGCAGCAGGCCTCTGACACCGACGGCTCCGATGGCCATTCCGCCATTGTCAGGAAAAAGGCCTCCTACGACAAGGTCATAGGAACCGTGGTCCTCGAGCGCAGCTGGGACATGGTGACGATGCTTCTGTTCCTTGTGGCTCTCCTTGTATTCAAATGGGACGAGTTCGGAGGGTTTTTCGTGGACGAAATGTGGCATCCTATGCAGCAGAACCTTGATTTCAGCCTGTGGTGGGTAGTCGCCGGAATCGTCGTTTCCATCGCCGTGCTGATATGGGTGATCGTGGCGACGAGGACGAAATTCAGGTTTTCTGAAAAAATCTGCTCCCTGTTCGGCGGCGTCATGCTCGGCCTCGGAAGCTGCATGAAGATGAGACGGAAGTGGGTGTTCTTCGTTTATACAGCCCTTATCTGGCTGATGTACTGGACGATGAGTGCAGCAACGATGACGGCATTGCCCGACCTTGAAGGACTCGGACCCGTGGATGCGCTGTTCCTGATGGTTGCGGGCAGTTTCGGTTGGCTCGTGCCGGTGCCGGGAGGATTCGGGGCATTCCATTTCATCGTATCCCTCGCCTTGTCGACGATTTACGGTATCCCTTTCGAAATGGGAATTGTCTTTGCAACTCTTTCTCATGAGTCACAGGCAATTACCATGGCTGTCTGCGGCGGGATTTCATATATTTGCGAATCTTTCAGGAAATAAATTTTCCTGCATTGGAAATAAATTTAGGGGAAAATTTGTCTTTCATTTCAAGAATATGTAATTTTACACCTTTGTAGGAAGCAGAGGTGAGATGTAATAAATTTTTAACCACATGAGCCGGTGGGATTGTGCCGGAAGTAGTAATTTTGCGGAACATTTTAAAGAATTAAACCAACCCTTTAATTATTAATATTATGAAAAGCAATGAACTCAAGGCGCCCTATGAGACGCCGGAATTGAAT
>CALURT010000038.1 GCA_944323245.1 uncultured Bacteroidales bacterium | reverse complement strand
GTAGTACCTGCCAGTTGCAAGGTAGTAGCTGGTCAACGTTCTTTTCTGTAGGGATTCTTCTGAGTGTATCCTCCAGCCACGATCGGACATCAACATCATGTGCCTTACAGCTGCTGAAGAGTGAGTATACGATGGCTGCTCTGACCGCTGCATCGTGGTTGCCGCAGAAGAGGTAGTTCTTTCTTCCGATGGCGAGAGGTCTGATCGCATTCTCGACTCCGTTGTTGTCGATGTTATATCTGCCGTCAAGGACATAACGGCTCAAGCGTGGGAGAAGCGTGTAAGTGTAGACCAGAGCCTTTCCCATTCTGGATTTCGGAGTGAAGCGTCCGGACACGGAGTTCATCCAGTTCTCGAACTCCTGGATTATCTTGTAGGACTCCTCCTGACGGCGTTTCCGGATTGCATCATGATCAAGACCTGCTTCCTGCATCTCCTTCTCGATACCGTATAGCTTGCCGATATATACAAGGGCTTCGCTTGCGTGCTTCTTGTCTTCATCAAGAGCTTCCACGAACTTGCGCCTTGCGTGGGCCCAGCAGCCGATCATTCGCTTGCCTGGTGCACCTTCGTATGCTTCATAGACCTCATAGCCGTCTGTCTGGATAGTTCCATGGTATCCGCCGATAAGTTTTCTTGCTGTGTCGCCGCCACGTGATCCCATGTCATAGTGGAAGTACACGTCACCGCATACGGCATCCCTTACCGCCCAGATATATCCCTTGACGGCACGATGCTTCTCGTTGTCGATTACCGGCAACGTGCTCTCATCTACCTGTATGTAGTCTGAAGACATGATCCTTTCTCTGAGTTTGTCATATAGCGGCCGCAGTTTAGAGCATACCGCATTGAACCAGTCTCCGATAGTGGAGTCGCTCAGGAGGACTCCCAGCTCCTTGTATTTCTGTATCACCCTGTAGAAAGGGAGATGATAGACATATTTGTCAATGAGGATATCTGCCAGAAGACTCTCGGAGGCCATTCCCTTGGGGATTATCATCTCAGGATGCGGAGCGATGACGAAGGTCTGCTTCTCGGGATCCTCTATCTGCAGGCTTGACTTGAGCACGAACTTGTGTCGGACTGTGCGGTCGATGTACATCACTGCAGGACGGATCGCGATCCGGTCTGTCGTCTCAACTCCAATCTCAGTATATTCATCAAGATTGACTCCCTCTGGATATATATGAGTTTCCTCGACAGGAAGGTCTTTCCTCATGACAGGCTTACGTACCTCACGCTTGTGGGACTTGACCTCGATGGTCTTCGCGTTCTGCTCCTCCATTTTCTTTACCTCTGCATCCAGAGCTGACTGTTCTTCTTCTGACAGCGACATGTCAAAGAGCGTCGGCTCAAGAACTGAAGGGTCAAGAGGAAGGTTCTTCTCGCTCATCGAGCCGAACATCTTCTTGCGGAACCATGCCATCATGTTCTGGAGGCTGTCGATTACGGACTGCATGTACTCGATCTTTTCCTGCTGCTTTTGGCCTTCTGCCTCCAGAGCCACTATCTTGGATTGGGCAGCCTCAAGCTGCTTAAGCTCTTCCTCTTGCTTGCGGTTGAGTTCTTCAAGCATTGCATGTTCTGCCTGAAGTCTTGCAAGTTCCGACTGAAGACGCAATATTTCCTGACCCTTAGATGACATTTTCCGTTCAATTTATAAGTATAAAGATACGAAAAATCGGCATTCCACGCAAGTAAAACGCCGATTTTCTTTATTTAATTTATTGTGTTTCAGAGGCTTTTTGAGAGCAGTTTCATACGTCTTACATATGGGCTTTCCAGTGCGGATCGGGCTGCAGATATGAGGTCCGCATGACCGAAGCTGCTCGCTATTTCATCAGGCTCACCGGAGAACGGCATGCGCATTCTACCCATCTCTATACGCAATGCATACAGCACGAGACCGCCTTCCTCACGATGCAGGATCTTCATTCTGTTTCTGGCCGCATTGACGAACACGAACACGTCTCCGCTGCGCATGCTCATTCCCATGCTGTTGTTCACTATGCCGCTCAGTCCGTTGAAGCCCATGCGCATGTTCACCGGCTTGTTGTACAGCCAGTAGCGCATGGTGTTGTCAAGGCTAAACATTGCCGGCTGCGATTAGCTCCCTCAGATGGGACGGAGTCATAACGCCCTGGATGCGCATAGCGGTACCGCTGCGGGTCTGCAACTCGACTGTGAGATAGCTCTCGTTCTTCTCTTCGGTCGGCTTGACCGGCTTTCCGGATTTGCCTGCAGTACGGGCTGGTGGCATTGTCTGAGGAACATATCGGCCTGAAGACAACTGGATGAACTGGCCGGGATGGGTATCCTGCTCGTCCTCTTTCCGGTACTTACGCTTTGCCTTGTAGAAGTTCCAGAACGGGATTCATAGTTCTTCCAGACGCTTCTTGTGCGAGATCTTATGCTCTGCACAGTACTCCTCGATCGAGAGGATTTCTTCACGTGTCATCATTAGCTTTCCTTTTTTATGCAAAAGTAGCGAGCATCACTGCACGCTACAATATGCATTTC
>CALURT010000037.1 GCA_944323245.1 uncultured Bacteroidales bacterium | reverse complement strand
AAGGCAAGCAGAGGGAAAAGAGACTATCTGACGATAGACGAGGTGAAAAGGCTGATTGCCACGCCCTGCAGGAACGAAACGGTGAGGAATGCCTACCTGTTCGCCTGCAACTGCGGCCTGCGGCTCGGCGATGTCCGCAAGCTCAGATGGGGCGACATCGCGCAGGACAACGGCGGGAAACACGATGCCGGCAGCCTTGTCTTCGAGCATCTGCCTGGAGACACCTGCATCAATAACATCCTGAAAACATGGGCTGCCGATGCCGGAATCACCAAGTCGGTGACCTATCACCAAAGCCGCCACACCTTCGCCACGATGCTGTTGACACTCGGGGCAGACCTTTATACCGTGTGCAAACTGCTCGGCCACTCGGACGTGAAGACCACCCGGATATACGCCAAAATCATCAACAAGAAGAAGGAAGATGCCATCGGCCTTATCGACATGGAATTTGCCAATACCTGAACCAATATAATATTAGATCCGTCTGAGTTATGGTTTCAGGCAGCCGATAGGCACGACCAATATCCCGTCCTTGCGTGTGTAGGCGAACTGCCCGACAGCGGTAAGAACCATAAGGAATGAGGGGCTTTTCATTTTATCGGTGTCAATCCGGGCGGCCAAAGCCTTCAGCGTAGCAGCTCCCTCTTCTATACCCGTGCTGCCTCCCAGTTTCACTTCTATCAGCCCATAGCGTCCGCCACGCAGGTGCATTACCGCGTCGCACTCCAGACCGCTTTTATCCCGGTAGTGGTACATGGTTCCGGAGAGGGCGTCGGCATAGCAGCGCAAGTCGCGCACGGCCATCGTCTCGAAGAGCAGCCCCATGGTGTTCAGGTCATCAAGCAAGTCGTCGGGTCCCATCTCCAATGCCGCCACGGCTATCGACGGATCGACGAAATAACGGGTGTCGCTGCTACGGATAGCCGTTTTCGAGCGCAGGTTGGGATTCCACGCCATGGCATCTTCCACTACAAATATCTTTTTCAACGCCACGAGATAATCCGCGATTGTATTTTCCGACAGCCGTTCCACCTCGTTCGTCGAAATGTCTCGGGCAATAGTGGCAAGCGAAGCCTGCGAACCCTGATGACGGGCATAGGAGCGCATAAGACGCTTCACGCGTTCAGGATTCTTCAAGACCCCGTCCACTTTCGATACGTCCGTATGCGTTACTGCCTGATAGTATTCCGTCGCCACCAGCTGCGCCGCTGCCGTAGACTTTCTCCGGAGAGAACCGGGCCAGCCGCCGCGACACATCATAAAGGCAATGTCCCCCAGTTCATGGCCAGAGGCTTTCACGGCAAAATCCGTGTTCCCGCCAAACAGTTCTGTAAGGCTGACCGTGCCCTCGGACTCCTCGGACTCGAACAGGCTCATCGGGCGCATCTTCAACCACGAGAACCGTCCCGTTCCGGTATGGTGGATCTCTTCGAGTTTCTCTTTATCCGGAGCCGCCGATCCGGTCAGGATAAACTGCCCCTCCTTGCCTCTGTGGTCTACCTCGAAGCGGACGGCATCCCACAGTTTCGGGGCCTCTTGCCACTCGTCGATAAGCATTGGGGCTTCTCCCGAAAGCAATACCCTCGGATGCAGGTCTATCATCTCCATATTCTGCCGGAACGTGTCCGTGTCCGCCAGATAAAGCACGCTTTTTGCCGCCTGTTCCGCCGTCGTTGTCTTGCCGCACCATTTGGCCCCTTCGATAAGCACCGCACCCATGGCATCCAACTTCTCCGCGAGTAACTTATCGGCTATTCTCACCCTGTAAGTCTTATTATCCATCTGCTCTAATTTATCACGTCAATAATCAGGTAACAAAGATAATCACAAACCGCTTATCCTCCAATGTTTTCATGGATTACTTTGCCATTTGGCGTTATTTTGGTTGGGCGTTTGGCATTTTATCACTTGGTAGTTTGGCGTTAGAACAATGGGGAATTTGTACCAGCTTCCAAATCCAACAACAGTTTCTTGGCGGCAAGGCCTCCGCCATATCCCGTAAGCGAATGGTCACTGCCGATAATCCGATGACAAGGTGCAAGGATGGAAATGGCATTGGCTCCGTTGGCATTTGCCACCGCACGGACAGCCTTAGGCATATCAATCATCCGGGCAAGTTCGCCGTAAGATACCGTCTTCCCGTAAGGAATTTCCAGCAGTTTGTTCCATACCTTCTTCTGGAAGTCTGTCCCGACAAACAGTAAAGGGATGGTAAAGTTTCTCCGTTTCCCGGCAAAGTATTCATCCAATTGCCGCACGGTCTCATTCAGGATGTCAGAGGTCGTTTCTTTATAATCGGCATGGAGGGATTTCTGCAACCTCCTGATCACCCTGCCGTGGTGCTTTTCTATCGTCCAGTCGCAAAGACAGAGATTGTCTTCATACGAGCCGAGCAGCAGTTCTCCGCAGGGCGATTGGTAGCGTTGTATGTATATGGTATTTTTCATTTCTGCCTTTTCTTTGGTGCTTGCTTTTTCGGTGCGTAGTCTTTCATTCCTTCGATGGCACCGCCTGCCACTGCCCACAGATAGAGGCTGGCGACACTGTTATAAGGCGAGAAACGGCGGCGGTATTTCTCGAACAGTTCACGGGTGATTTTCCGATGATGATAGACCATGCGCAATCCCCGTTGTATGGCCAAGTCGCCGAAGCTGAGAATGTCCGGGCGTTGCATGGAGAACAGCATCAGCATCTCCGCACTCCATACGCCGATGCCGTCCAGTTCCGAGAGCCGGGCGCAGACCTCATCGTCACTCATCGTATAAAGTGCCTGAATATCGAATGTCCCGTCCATCACTTTTCGCGTGGCATTGCGGATATAAGCCGCTTTCTTGAACGTGATGCCAAAGCCTTGCAGCTCCTCCACAGGAAGGCGGTCGATAGCTTCGGGCGTTACTTTCCCCAAGGCATTCTCTATCCGTCTCCAAATCGTTTCGTGCGCTTTGGTGGAAATCTGTTGTCCTACGATGGAGTGTACCAAGGCGGCGAAAAGGTCGGGAATGACTCGCCTCTCCACTCTGCCGATACGGTCAATGACTTCCGCCAACCGCTTGTCCGCCTGTTTCAGATAGGCTATCTCCGTTTCGCCATATTGAAAGAAGTTCTCCATCCGGTTTTACTTTATTCCCAAGAATTGGTTTGAATCTGCCGGAGCTTCCATGCGGTCATCCTGCGTGTATTCGCGGATAATTGATGCCACCGAGATATGGTAACGCTCAAACAACGCATCATGCCCTTTCTTCTGGCTGCCCCAATGGTTGAGTTGGTTGCGCCATGCAGCGGCTGCATCCTCATTCTCCCATACCGAGAGGCTCAATAGTTTACCTTCCTCATTCAAACTGGCGAACCGCTCCACGCGGATGAATCCTGGCATCTTTGCCAATTCTGTTTTCAATGCCGCAGCCAGTTTGAGATATTCCTCTTTCCCCTCCGTTTTGGGTTTCACTTCAAACAAAACGGCAACTTTGGGAGATTCGGCCGAAACACCTGACATTCTGTTCAGTTCATCAAGGCTCATTGTATCATCATAGATACCTGCACATACCGTATAACGGAGACCGGGAACTGGATAAATATAAGAAATCTTGCGTACTCCTTCTGTTGTACCCGGTTTCGGCCATACAAACTCTATCCAACTGCCGCCTTGCGGACATTTCTCACCACTTCCTGCGGTGTTACTGTTTTCTTTTCTTCCATACCTTGTGAAAATACATTGGTATTACTTACAGCCACTAACAGGATTGTCATTAATAAACCTTTTATTCTCATGTCGTTTTGCTTTCAGATTGTGGTGCAAAGTTACTGCACTATCTGCTAAACAACGACCCGAAAATTGCTATTCTAACAATTCAAATGCAATGATACAGAAAATGAGATGAAAAAGCTGTCTGTTTTTATGAGAAAATCGGAATAATGCTTACTCAATACTATGGTTGTATCTTTTTCTCATGTAGTCAGACTTCAGGAAATATTCAAACGATAAGTGTTGGCTCTTCATTTTGTTACTATCATGTTACTCAGTAAGAATTATAATGATATTAATTTGTTGTAAACAAATAACATACTGTTATATACTGATATATGAGCCTAATACCCCACTCGCCTTTCGGCAGTGGGATGCGTGCCACTTGAAACAGCAAGCTGGGCACATAACTTATCCGAAAAAAACTGAAAAGCATCCGGCAAATATGGAATGCCACTATATACTGAACCGTTACTTTATCTCATAAAAAATCAGAGATAAAGTACAAACTCACTCTTTGAAATTTGGCAGATAAAGGCGGCACTCGGAATAGCCGGTGTCGGAACGGCCATATCCTCATGGAGAAGCAAGGCGGATCCTGACAAAAACATGCCTGGCTTCCAGATTGATATGATTATCGAGCGTGCGGACCGTATCATCCATTTATGCGAAATGAAGTTCAGCACTGACCGCTATGCCATCACTGATAATTACGAGATGAAACTCCGCGAACGGATGGGATTGTTCCGTATGGCAACAAAGACCAGAAAGACATTGGTAGTCACATTTGTCACCACATACGGAGTGGTGGACGGAAAACATAAAAGTATCGTCCACAGTGAGGTCACCATGGACGACCTTTTCAAATCATAGGATTATTACTGTTACGGACGTGGTCTATCGTTCTGACGCAATATCGGTAGCACGAAAAAAGCACCTGCATTTTCATGCAAGTGCTTCATCATAAAGGCCAGCTGCGGCCGTTCCGTGGTCCCAACAGGGCTTGAACCTGTGACCCCCTGATTATGAGTCAGGTGCTACTAACCAACTGAGCTATGGGACCTTATACTCGTTTCTTTTTTGCGATAACTGCGTCAGACTGCGTGTCCTCGTTCCTCACAACCACAAGGTTGCTGCGTCTCTCGTCGCTTGTCTTCCTTGTCCTCACAAAAAATAAACTTCGTCTACTGTTCATTCAAGGCGATAACTGCGTCAGACTGCGCATCCTCGGGCGGTCATTTACACAAGTAAACTCCCTCCTCGTCGTCCGCCTCGAAATTGATCCAAAACAAACTTCGTTTGAAATCAAAAGAACTTTTTAATTTGCGAGTCGTCCGGCGAAAACCGGACAACTCTGCAAATATAGCAATTATTTTTGAATCCGTTGCAATAAAGTTGCAAGGCTTCAGACTTTGATCTCCACTTCGACACCGCTTGGAAGTTCGAGCTTCATCAAGGCATCCACAGTCTTCTGAGTCGATTCGTAAATGTCGAGAAGACGGCAGTATGAATTGAGTTCGAACTGCTCACGAGACTTCTTGTTGACGAAAGTCGAGCGGTTAACGGTAAATATCTTCTTGTCCGTCGGAAGCGGAATAGGGCCGTTTACGCGAGCTCCTGTAGAAGATACCGTATCAACGATCTTCTTGGCAGACTTGTCCACCAGCATGTGATCGAATGATTTGAGTTTAATTCTTATTTTTTGGCTCATAACACAATTTCAATTAAACTTGTTGATTATTCGTCCTCATCGACATTCTTGTAGCCGCTCTTCTCGATAACCTCTTTTGCAAGGTTAGCAGGAACTTCTGCATAGTGGTCGAATGTCATGGTGCTTGTGGCACGTCCTGATGAAATCGTTCTCAAAACAGTCACATAACCGAATTGCTCGGCAAGCGGAACGAATGCTTTTACTATTCTTGCACCTGTCGTGGAATCCATGGCATTGATCTGTCCCCTGCGGCGGTTGAGGTCTCCGACGATATCACCCATATAGTCTTCCGGAGTAACGACTTCGAGAGACATGATAGGCTCGAGGAGAACAGGTTTTGCCTTAGGGCAAGCGTGACGGAATGCCTGACGGGCGCAGATTTCGAATGAAAGCTGGTCGGAGTCGACAGGGTGGAAGGAACCGTCTTTCAAAGTGACTTTCAAAGACTGTACTTCATATCCTGCAAGAACACCGTTGGCCATAGCCGACTTGAAACCTTTTTCCACAGACGGGATGAATTCCTTAGGAACGTTACCGCCCTTGACCTCGTCGATGAACTGAAGTCCGGTAGTGCCTTCGTCTGCAGGTCCGATTTCAACGATAATATCTGCGAACTTACCGCGGCCACCGGTCTGCTTCTTGAACACTTCACGATGCTGTACGGTAGCGGTAATGGCTTCCTTGTAATTGACCTGAGGCGCACCCTGATTGATTTCGACGCCGAACTCACGACGGAGACGGTCCACGATAATATCGAGGTGGAGCTCACCCATACCGCTGATGACGGTCTGGCCGGTCTCATGGTCTGTCTTGACAGTGAATGTAGGGTCTTCTTCGGCAAGTTTTGCAAGAGCGATACCGAGTTTGTCCAAATCCTTCTGGGTCTTCGGCTCCACTGCAAGTCCGATAACCGGATCAGGGAATTCCATCGATTCGAGAGTGATAGGATTTGACTCTGCACAAATGGTGTCTCCGGTGCGGAGATCCTTGAATCCGACTGCTGCGCAGATGTCTCCGGCCTCAACGAATTCGATAGGATTCTGCTTGTTGGAGTGCATCTGATACAGACGGGCTACACGCTCCTTCTTGTCAGACCTCGTATTCAGAACGTATGAACCTGCATCGAGACGTCCGGAATAAGCTCTCATGAATGCAAGACGGCCTACGAACGGGTCAGTGGCAATCTTGAACACGAGTGCGCAGAACGGCTCTTTCGAATCAGGCTTACGCTCCTCTTCTTCTCCGGTCTTAGGATTGGTTCCCTTGACTGCCCCTTTGTCGAGCGGTGACGGAAGATAACGCATCACAGCATCGAGAAGGAACTGGACACCCTTGTTCTTGAAGGAAGAACCGCAGCAGGCAGGAACTATCGACATGTCGATTGTAGCCTTTCTCAACGCTGCGATGATTTCATCTTCCGAAATCGTGTCCGGGTCTTCGAAGAACTTCTCCATAAGGGACTCGTCATACTCGGCGGCTGCTTCGATGAGCTTTTCACGCCACATTGCCACGTCGGCCTTCATATCCTCCGGAACTTCCTCGACCTTGTAGTTCACAAGCTCTTCGGAACCGTCATAATAGATAGCCTTGTTGGCGATAAGATCGACGATACCCTGGAATTTGTCCTCTGCTCCGATAGGGAGACAGATCGGAACTGCGGTCGCACCGAGCTTCTCCTTGATTTCTTCAACCACGGCGAGGAAGTCGGCTCCCACACGGTCCATTTTGTTTACGTATGCGATTTTAGGAACTCCGTACTTATCAGCCTGACGCCATACAGTCTCGGACTGAGGCTGTACGCGGCCCACTGCACAGAAAGTGGCGACAGTACCGTCGAGCACACGGAGAGAACGTTCTACCTCAACGGTAAAGTCCACGTGGCCCGGAGTGTCGATAAGGTTTATCTGATAAGTATCCCCCTTGTAATGCCAGAAAGCCGTGGTGGCGGCGGAAGTGATGGTAATACCACGCTCCTGCTCCTGCACCATCCAGTCCATTGTAGCAGCACCTTCGTGAACTTCTCCGATCTTGTGGGTCTTGCCCGTATAGTAAAGGATACGTTCTGAAGTTGTTGTCTTACCGGCATCGATGTGAGCCATGATACCGATATTTCTGGTGAATTTAAGATCTCTTGCCATCTGTTTTCGCTTAATTGGGGATTAGAAACGGAAATGTGCAAATGCCTTGTTGGCTTCTGCCATCCTGTGCATGTCTTCTTTTCTCTTGAATGCCGCACCCTCGCAGTTGTATGCAGCGATGATTTCGGCACAGAGTTTTTCTGCCATGGAGTGGCCGGAACGCTTGCGGGCGAAGACTATCATATTCTTCATGGAGAGTGAAATTTTCCTTTCCGGACGCACCTCGGTCGGCACCTGGAAGTTCGCTCCACCGATTCTGCGGCTCTTGACCTCTACCTGAGGGGTCACATTCTCGAGAGCTTTCCTCCATATATCGAGAGGAGCCTTGTCAGAATCTTTCATCTTCTCGCCTACCATGTCAATGGCATCGTAAAAAATAGAATACGCGATACTCTTCTTCCCCTGCAACATAAGATTGTTCACGAAACGTGTAACCATCACGTCGTGATACTTAGGATCTGGAAGTAGAATCCTCTTCTTAGGCTTCGTTTTTCTCATTGTCTGAAAAAATTAAAAAGGTGTAAATGATAAATGATTACTTCTTAGATTTCTTCGGCCTCTTGGCACCGTAGAGAGAACGGGACTGGGTCCTTCCTTCTACTCCTGCCGTATCCAAAGCTCCTCTAAGGATGTGGTAACGTACACCCGGAAGGTCCTTTACACGACCGCCCCTTACAAGCACGATGGAGTGCTCCTGAAGGTTGTGGCCTTCTCCCGGAATGTAGGCATTGACCTCTTTCGAATTGGTAAGACGTACACGGGCAACCTTACGCATTGCTGAGTTAGGTTTCTTAGGTGTCGTAGTGTAGACACGTACGCATACGCCCCTTCTCTGAGGACATGCATCCAGCGCACGAGACTTGCTTTTTACTTCAATGACCTCGCGCCCTTTGCGAACTAATTGTTGAATTGTAGGCATAAATGATTGTAAATCTTTAATTTATGTTTCCTTTTCCCAATATTTGGGGCTGCAAATATACGTATAATATTTTAATTATTAACAATTTTATCAACAATTTTGTTTTTCTTTCCATGCAACTTATCTCCGAAAATGCTTGTATTCCGAATTTTATTGACTATCTTTAACTTTTGAGTCTATAAAATCAATATGTCATGAAGAAATTTTCGATTGCTTCCGCTGCGCTTTGCGCATTGTTGAGTGCTTCGTCCTGCGGGACAGACAACGCTTTGACCTTTATTCCGGTGACTTTTAATGAAACTACGGCCTTGGAAGAAGGGGCTCAGGATTCCATAAAGATTTCAATGGAGGTAGAATATCCGGAAAATACCGGCGACAAACGCGCACAAAACATCTCGGCAGCCATTTCAGCCACCCTTTTCGGGTCTGAATACAAGGACATGGCTCCTCAGGAAGCCATGAAAGCATGGTCTGACAGTCTGAAAGCCGAATATGTGTCGGACAATCTCGAACTTTTGGCCATGATGCGTGAAAACGGAGAAGAAAACCTGCGCCCGGGTCTGGACTGGACCTGCGACAAGACGGGATTTGCCGTAGGACAATTCGGAAATTTCTTAGGCTACAGGACGACAACCTACATGTACACCGGAGGAGCCCACGGAGGGACGAATGAAGTGCATCTGAATTTCGACGGCAGTTCCGGGAAACTTCTTGAACAGGAGGATGTCTTCGCCGACGGTTTTGAATCCGAGGTCGGCAAACTTCTGATGAAGCATCTCAACGACGGAAGGGCAGAAGACGAAGCCATCAGCCTTCTCGTGGATGAAATCACGCCGAACGGCAATTTTTCAGTCGGGGAAAACGGCGTCACATTCATTTTCAACCAGTACGAAATCGCTGCATACGCTTTCGGAGTCATAGAAATCACAATCCCGGCCGATGAAATCAAACCTTTCCTGAAACCGGGAATGAATCCATATCATTGACCGCATCATGAAGACTTCTGCCAAATGGATTGTTTCCACGATAAACGGGAAAATAGTTTCCGTATCGCTCGATTATGTCATCTTTGCGGACATCGTGAAAAAGATTTCATGGATGTCTCCTGATTCCGTATCGGAAATATCGTGTACGAAAAAGTCCACGGAAGAAGTTCTTGAAATGTCCGAGACGGTGCAATGGGAGGATATGAGGCTTTTCGGAACGCCGTTTCAGAAGACGGTCTGGAAACATCTGTTCGATCTGACGCATTCCGAAGACCGTCCGAACCCGCCGCGGCTGCTGAGCTACACCGAATTTGCCGAACTGTGCGGGAAAAGGGCCGGCGTCAGGGCTGTCGCCCACGCAATCGGCCAGAACCCGGTGGCAATCATAATTCCTTGCCACCTTATAGTTCCCAAGGAAACGATGGACCGTATCGAAGATACGGAAAGGCAGGCCGAGCATTCCCTGTTCGGGAAAGCCGGCCTGCGCCTTGATCCGACGCTCGACTTCGGTGAATACCGCTACGGCAAAGAAATCAAAAAACGGCTCATCCTCGGTACCGCATGAATTGTCTTTCATTGGAAAAACGGCAGATTTACGGGTAAACCCCCTTGGAAAAACGGCATAATTACCCTATTTTTGTAATGGAAAAGCGGCAAAAGCCATAGTAATAGCGTATAACACAAGTAATTATGCTCAAAAGAAAGATAGACGGATATATTCGTAATTATTATAAGACAACACGGAATGCCCTGCTTATTACCGGAGCACGGCAAATCGGCAAAACATAT
>CALURT010000036.1 GCA_944323245.1 uncultured Bacteroidales bacterium | reverse complement strand
GGTGCGGACGGGACTCGAACCCGCGACCCCGGGCGTGACAGGCCCGTATTCTAACCAGCTGAACTACCGCACCAGACTTTGAGTATCATCCGGAACAAACAACCGTTATTTCCGGATGCGGATGCAAAGATACTCAAAATTTCACACTCTCCAAATTTTTATTGAAATTTCTTCCAATATTTTCAAATCAGGCAAACGGCCTGATATCTTCCACAAGTCCGTTTTCGCCGACTATGATACAGTAAGGCAGAAGCGAAAGGTCAAAGCATTCCCAATCCTCGATTTCCCTGCCGGGACAATAAGTCACCGTCCATTCCGGTGACACTGACGCAGCAACTCTTCCGAGAACGGTCTCATTCCCGTACACCAACACGGAAACAAGCCTCATTCCGGCCGCACCGGCACTTCCCGCCACCGTATTCATCGTTTGAATGCACGACGGACAATTGGCGTCCAGCAGACACAGCATGATCTTCTCCCCTTTTAGTTCTGAGAGTCTGAATTCCATTCCCGACGCATCTCTGAGCAGGACATCGCTTGCAGGCATACCGGGACGGTTCTGTCCGTTTACCTTCCGCATGTCCAAAAGATGCTCCATCATGTAATCATCCAACACCTTGTCGGCTATCGTCCTGTCAAGCCATACCGTAAACAGACTGTCATTCCTGTACGGAGATTCGAGAAGATGAAGATAAGGCTCGAACCAGCCGGACCACAGAGTGTATGCCACAGGATTGCCGGCAGCCGAATCCAAAAATTCGTTCAAGACCGGCACGGACACTTCATACGGAGAATGCACAAGGAGGTCGATGAATCCCTCGAAAGTATCCTCCGCAGCCTTAATGTCCTTGAAAGTCTCTGTCGACGAAAAATCATGTCCGTTCCAATAAGATGCCAATTTCTTCCCGGGTCCCGAGCACGAAACGGCAGCCGCAATACCTGCGGCCACCGCCATTGTGATGAATGCCGATTTCACAACTCCGTCCTCCTACTGCACATCGGCATTGTATTCTATTTTCTGCCCTGCCACGAGATGGTCACAGGCTATTTCAGGAACGGAAGCAGACGTAATGTCCGGCGAGGATATTTCCACCCATGTCTCTTCGCCAGGCATGAGGTTACGCAGATTATACTCCCCGCGTACGCCCTCCAAGGCAACGTAAGCATCCCTGTATATAGGAGCGACCCCCGTATTGGCCACCAATATTGCAGCCACGCCGTCCTTAATCAGATAGTCCCGGATCGTGAACTTGTAGCCCATTGACATCGACGCTTCCTTGATCCTCTGAGGAGTCTGATGGGAAGGCTGGTCGTTGCCGTTGATATAGGTCATGTGATAATATGCCACTTCATCTTCGAACACCATTCCATGCATCCCTTCCGGGTCGAGGGCGTGTTCCTGATCCTCGTCCGTATAATAACTGAATTCGCCGCCGAACGGTGCAGTCTTGTACCTTTCCTCGCCGAAGAACCGCCACGACTGCCTGTTGTACCAGTCATGTCCTTCGCACATGAACGAATCGTCGAAGTTTCCGAACCTCAGATCAAGCAGCGACTCGTCCTCCCGGAACGGGGCATATGTATCGTCGGCCGCATCAATGGATATGCTCCACGTCGTATCATGGAACCATTCCTGCATGTTGCGGAAGAATTCCGTCTGGAACTCCTTGGACGGGAAAGTCCTGCCGAGAATGAACGGACCGTCGTAGATATGGTACTCAGCCCACAATCCGAAACCGGTCTGCACGAAAGCAAGACGCGGATCGTTATCATACCTCTCGGCGAATCTCTTGTGGAACTCGTTGTGGAACCGTTGCAGTTCCTCGCATCTCCAGTCCGGAAAATGGGTCTCCCGGCCTTCACTCAATCCGACAGTTTCCTCATACTCCGGCATTGCCTTGATATAATCCGGAACGGAAGTCTCCTCGCCGACGTACGTGTAGCGGAAACGTACCACAAGCTGGTTTCCCCTTGAAGCCACTTCTTCGAGAAGTTCGTCCATCGGAGTCCAGTCGAACACGTCCTTCTCCTTGCAGATGTCGTTGTAAAGCATGTACGAGAATTCCAACTGGAGTTCCTGCTTCAGAATCGGATGTGCGAAAGATGTCCACAGGACGATACCCGTCATCGGCTGCACGTTTTCTATCTTGCTCGACAGAGGGACTCTCTCGAAGTCCGCATACTGTTCAGGCACCGAGTCTTCGCCCGAACCATTGTCCGAACAGGAGGCAACGGCCATGACAGTCGCCGCCCCTGCAAGGAAAAGTTTAATTGCTGACAATTTCATAAATATTACAGATTGATTGTAGTTAACAGATTCCACCCTTTTGTCTCATCCCACATGTCTGTATTGGCAAGGCGGATGGAATATCTCGGGTCATCTTTCAGCGTTTCCTCAGGATCCGGAAGACAAAGATACAACTTATATTCTCCTGATGCACCTTCCGGCAAGTCAATATTTACATCCACAGTGGATTCAATGTTCTCGAACCAGAAACGAGGGTCCACATTGTCAAGCGGGAATACCTGCGCATCTCCTGCAGATGATACGAGAACGAGTTGCACATCACGAGGATTCATCGGTGCTGCGAAACCTACATTCTTGATTTTCAACACTACCCTGAATTCTTCTCCTGCCTGCGGTTCAGGAGTATAGAAGGCACGGTCAAGGACAAGCCGGTAACCCATGCGGCGGTCTATTTCCTCGTAGCAGCCCTGTTCCTTCCAACGGGCAATCACCTGCTGGTGATAGTCGTTGTTAAGGTATGTCATGTGATGGTCTTCACAGCGCCCGAGGGCACGGGAACAGTCGCAATATGGTGTCAGAGCGCATGTCTCGCCACCCCAAATCAGGTAACGGGTCTCATTGTAAGTATATTGCCTGTCATTTTCAATAACCATGTAAGTTCCCACATCATTTGCCGAAGATACGAAACAGTCGTTATGGTGCCCGATACGAGAAATGGCAGAACCGTCATGAGCCGTATCGACAGTCAGGGAATCCGCTACGGTAAGTCCGTACATCATGAGTTTCGCAGCCGGATAACGTACAAGAACCTGCCTGTCCTCCGGCAATGTTTCGAGCAGTTTGTCCATAAGTCTTCTTCTCGGCTGATAATCTTCTTCTGTCTGAGGCTGGTAATTGAAATTATCCGTATAATACCACTCTCCGAACGTGCCCACAAAACCAGCCTCAAGGCAGAATATCACATCCGAATATTCATCGAATATCGGTTTGAGCTGGTCGATATGCGAGTGTACGATTTCTTCCGTCGCATCCCATGGGTGTGCATTCTCGTCATAGGAGCGGTTATAAGCAAATCTCAGGACACATTTGAATCCGTTTTCCCTGAGAGTCTGCAGATTCTGTTTCAGAAATGAAAGGTAACTGTCGGCTATAGGACAGTCGATATAGTCCGGCATGTAATAGATGGTGAAGATAAGGCTTCTGTTCAACAGTCTCTGGGATTCCAACTGCGTGGCAGTAATAGGAGACATGTTGCCGTTGCTGAAAAACTCCAAGTGTGTAAAGAAACCCCTTTCGGGATTCGGGAAAAGTTCGTCGGTAGACTCGTAAGTCACCTTTTTCAAATCGGCGTATGCAGCATCGGGCTCCTCCTCCGTCACGGGATCTTCCCCGCCCGGAGTCTTGTTGCAGCATGTCAGAGAAAACAAAGTCCCGGCGATGACTAACAAAAATGGGTAAAAACGTTTCATAAAATTCAGACTTTCAATTAAAAAGAAAGTGACCCAAAAGGGGGATTTCCGAATCAAGCAAAACACAGAAAGTACCCTTTTGAGTCGCTCTCCAAACTAAAACAAATTATCGGATCATTCAGTATAATCGATAGTGACTTTCATAAGATTTGCAAGACCGTCAGGATTGGTTTCTGGATCTGCATTGGCACTTGGAAGTATTCCGACAGAAGACCAGTTCTGCTGAATATCAATACCGATTCCAAATGTGTCTTCAAATGTAACACCTTGCATCAACGCACGCATGATCTGTATTTCATATTTACCTTTACCATCACCGGCACCACTTGCAATTCCGGAGCCGTTAGGCAAAATTGCACCGTATGGAGCAACTGACGAGTCTACATCAGGATCAGTCCAGAGCCAGCCAGATCCGTTAGGATCACCCCACCATTTGAAGAGAGCAGGGTCCCACGAAACATGCTCTCCAGTTTCCGGATCGTAAATTGCATTTTCAAGCATATAGTCTACACATGCATCAAGGAACTCATCTCCGTATCCACCGGTAGTGGAATTGTTGTCGCTGTCGAAGTAAACATGAACTGCTGAACCACCTTCACTATGAGGGTCCATGTTTGCCAAATCAAACTCAATGTACACATTGACATACAAATTATCAGCATAAACTTTAGCCTTAAGAAGACGCTGATATTTATCACTTGGATTTTCGGCAATCTCACATTCAGATACTTTGGATGGATCAAGTGCATCCCAATCCGAAAAATCGCCATCTACCTTAATCGGGCTTACGAAAGCTGTAGTTTCGTCTTCCTCGTCATCATGACGGTTTTTGTCGTCTTCCGGCTTTTCGCAAGCTGAAAAGCTTGTCATCACGGCAGCAAACATTGCTGCCAAAGTCCAAAATTTTTTCATCGCTTTTAAAATAATTAAAATGAACAATTAATTATTTCCGGAGTGCTCAGGGCATAATAAGACACTATAAACTCATATTACAAATGTTAATACTAATGAAGACAAAATCATTCATCAAAAGCCTGTTGACAGGTCTATTCCTCCTGTCGGCGCTTTCAATGACTGCACAGCAGCACACGGTGACCGGAACCGTAGTCGATGCCGACAACGGTGAACCTCTCATCGGGGTAGGAGTGATAGTATCGACTGGCGGAGGCACGACGACCGATGCCAACGGCTCCTACAGCGTGACTGTAGATGAGGGAGCGACTCTCACCTTCAGCTACATGGGTTATCTGGACGTTGTGGAAGAGGTAGACGGCCGTTCGCAGATCGACGCCAGGATGACCCTTGACACGGAACTGCTCGAAGAAGTCGTAGTACTCGGTTACACAAGTCAGAAGAAAAACGAGCTGTCGAGCTCCATCGTATCGGTGGATTCGGAAGCATTGAAGGACGTTACGACGACCGACCTCGGTAATATGCTTCAGGGTAAGGCAGCCGGAGTCCTCGTAATGAACTCCACCGGACAACCGGGTTCGTCGGCACAGATCAGAATCAGAGGTACGGGCTCCATATCAGCAGGAGCATCACCGTTGTACGTGGTCGACGGAGTGGCCGGAGGCTCATTCAATCCTAACGATGTGGAGACCCTTACCGTATTGAAGGATGCATCTGCCTCGGCATTGTACGGAGCAGCGGCATCAGGCGGTGTCATTGTCGTGACCACCAAATCAGCAAAGAGCGATCAGGCTACAGTGACTTTCAAAGCACAAGCTGGTGTAAAACAAGCATTGTTTGGACGTTTCTCGCCTATGGATTCAGAGGAACTCTATTACACCCATAAAGATGTAATGGATCCTATACTGTTCAGTTCGCAAAGACCGAAATCATTGCTTGATCAGGACTTCAACTGGATGGATGCCATGTTCAATACCGGAGTAGTACAGGATTACTATGCTTCAGCAGCCGGCAAAATCGGCAAACTCAGCTATTTTACGAGTATCAGCCACTACGACGAGGAGGGAACCCTCATCAATACGGGCTACGACCGCAGTTCCGCAAGATTGAACCTCTCTGCCCCTCTCGGACAGAAAGTCACCTTGGACGTGCGTTTGAACTACAACCGCTCTAATGACCAGCAGGCGTCATCGTATGTGACCCTTGAGGCTGCATATCGCGCCCTTCCGTGGGACAATCCTTATGATGAGAATACCGGAGAGCCGATAAAAATCGACGGGCCAAACCGTTCCGACAACGGAGACCCATGGTATTCGCACGACAAGTACAACGTAATGCACAACGAACAGTACAACTACGCAAAGAACAACAACGAGGACATCATGGCCGACTTCCAGTTGACATGGAACATTACGGACTGGCTGATGTTCACTTCTACGAACCGTTTCAGCTCATCCAACTGGTTCAGCGAGACCTACATCGACCCTCGCACCGTCAGCCCGTCGTATTCGGATGGCTATATTTCGAATTCCAGCGGTTCAAGCTGGGGTTTCGGGACGACAAACCTGTTCAAGGCAGCCAAGGACTTCAAGGGCGGACACAGCGTTAACGGCGTCCTCGGCATCGAATACGGTGAAGGCTTCTCAAGGCAGATGAGTGCTGACGGAGACAAAATGCCGAACGGTCAGGCATCCCTGAGCAACTCAGTAATGCGTTCTGTTGGCGGTTACAACTACAGGACCCGTTCATGGGCATGGCTTGCGCAGGCACAGTATTCATACAAGGGAAGATATGTAGTAACCGGCTCTATCCGTTACGACGAGACTTCACGCTTCGCACCTAACGCCCGCGGAGGTTATTTCCCGGGAGTGTCCGCAGCATGGGTCATCAATGAAGAGCCTTTCATGCAGAACCAGAACGTCGTTTCACTCCTCAAACTCAGGGGCGGTTACGGTAAGACAGGTAACGACAGCATCGAGGACTTCCTCTGGCAGGATATTTATGATCTTTCAGCCCAATATCAGGGTGTCGTAGCAGCCGTTCTCGAACGCCAGCAGAACCCTAACCTCGGTTGGGAGGAAGCATACATGGCCAGCCTCGGTCTGGACATTACCTTTACTCCGGGTATAGACGTGACCATCGACCTTTATGACACAAGGAACACCAACCTCCTTCTCGCAGTACCACGCGCTTCGTCTACGGGATTCTTCGAATTCATGGACAATGTGGGAACGGTTAGGAATAGAGGTATAGAGGTGGCATTCAATGCGGCCATCTTCAACAGGAAGAATTTCTCATGGAACGCTGGGTTCAACATCGGACTCAACAGGAACAACGTCGAATATCTTCCTAACGGAGAGTTCCTGCAGACAGTAAACAATGTAAGCCAGCAGGTAAAGGTCGGACAGGATATCAACTCATGGTACATGCCGAAATGGTTGGGCGTAGACCCTGACAACGGAGATCCTTTGTGGGAAGTAATTGAGGAGGACGGTACGAAGAGATCCACGAACAATTATTCCGAGGCAACATATCAGGTAGTAGGCAAGGCGACTCCGTTGTTCAGCGGCGGTATCAACACCGACCTCAGATACAAGGGTTGGACACTCTCCATCGTGGGTAACTTCGTTTACGGAAACAAGATATTCAACTATACCCGTATTTCCATGGACTCCGACGGAGCTTCTACCAATTACAATATGGTATCTCTTGACAACGGACTCGGCTGGAGCAGATGGGAGGAACCGGGCGATATCGCCACGCACCCTAAATTGACCCTTAACGGTAACAAGGCTGCCCAGTCCGTATCATCCCGTTATCTTGAAGACGGCAGTTTCTTCAGGCTTAGAAACGTGACATTGAGCTACAACATTCCTGAATCCTTCGCCAAGAAGCTCAGGATGAAAGGTGCTAGAGTATATGTTTCCGCCGACAACATCTTCACCCTTACGAGATTCTCCGGTGCAGACCCTGAAGTTTCCCTCGAAAGCTCATCATGGGAATTGGCAGGTATGTATTCCATGAACTATCCTGTGCCACGTACTTTCGTAGGTGGGATCGAGATTACATTCTAAATTAGGTAGACAAATAAATTTTTCACACAGATAAGAAATGAAAAAGACAATATTCATACTTCCAGCCTTGTTTGCGCTTGCATCCTGCGAGATGGATTTCTACCGCTCGGACACGATGACATCCGCCATGCTGAAGGACGACCCGGGTGCGGCAGTCTACACCACCGACGGTAACTACTCGCTGTTCAAGGATATACTCATGTATAACGATACCGAGTATTCGAACAACACGTACGTCCGTCATTATTTCCAGATGTCGGAATTCCGCGGTGACAATACATGCATATCGTATGCTACGGAAGATCCATTGTACAATGCAGGTGCATATAATGACAACCCTAACCTGTACAATTTAGGGTATTTCTGGTACATCTCATACAAGATCATCTACGGAGCCAATTCGAACATCGAATCCATTGTCGAAGGTGCATCAGTGGAGAGCGACCATATGCTTGGAGAGAACTATTTCATGAGGGCAATATGCCATCTGAACCTCTGTAATCTCTATGCCCGTCCGTATTCCCGCGGTGCAGACAATCCTGGCGTGGTCCTCAGAACCTCGACTGACTGCTCTGTGACTGAAAGGGCCACTGTGGGCCAGGTCTACGAGCGGATAGTAAAGGACCTCGAGAAGGCTGCCCAGCTCATGCAGAACGGTTCAGCACGCGGCAACAAGGGCTATATCAGTTATGAAGCTGCAAGAGGTCTTCTTACAAGGGTTTACCTTTATATGGGAAGGGACAACGATGTCATTACCCTCGCGAATGAGATGCTCGGGGCTGATCCTGCATCTCACCTCGAATCAGAATTGACTTCGGGAACTTCAAGTTATTTCGCCAATGCTCTTACTTCGGAAGAGACTCTCTGGTGTGTTGGCAAGACTTCGACAGATGCTGGTTATACTGCCAAGAGCCAAATCGGTTCCATGTATTATTCAGATAATGGTATCGGTGGTAATGGCTGGTGCGAGATTTACTGGTCAGATCCTCTCATCGAGCTTTTCAGCAGATATCCTCAGGACAAGAGGTTCCAGGCATATTTCGATCAAGTTGAAAAGACCAATGACGGAACCAAAATGGTCCACTGGCCTGCAGCTCTGCAAAGTGATGGAAGCCGTACGGACATCGTTGTCCGCGGAATCAGCGGTAATGATACCGACGGTTATTCCTTCACGTACAGCGGTCAGACTTATCAGATCAAAAAGACTGAAATCAATACATACCCTGTATATTATGTGGACAATCTTCCGTCAGACATAGCTGTTCCGGATGAAGAACTCAATTCAGCGCTTGGCATTACCAACGCTACGAGAGTTTATGTCAGGGACAACATTTCAGGTGCCGGTATGAACAATTCATACCCTGCCTATACCATGTCCAAGTTCTCATGGCAGGACGGAGACCCGATGCTTTCGTCTCCTGTGATGATACGTTGGGCAGAGGTGATTCTGAACAGGGCGGAGGCCCGTGCCAAAACCGGGGACAACCAGGGCGCTTTGGACGATGTCAACATCATCAGGAACAGGGCAGGCCTGACCGGCGATGCGGAAATGACGTTGTCCAATTATCAGGAAAGAGGATACGAGACTGTCCTTGATGTCGTTCTTGACGAACGTCGTCTTGAACTCTGCTTCGAAGGACACCGTGCCATTGACCTTTACCGCAACGGAAAAGCCATTGACCGCAGGTTTGGCGGGGCTCATTGCTGGGATGTTCTCGAACCGGATGAACTCGATTATCTGTACCCTTATTATATCCCTTATGATGAGGTGTCAGTGAGCGGAATCCCTCAGAACGAGAAGAATCCGTATCCGAACTTGTAGCAGACGAAAAATGTACTAAAACTGAAAATATTAATTAATTGTTCATTTTAATTATTTTAATTATTCTCATTCCGGAACTTTCGCTGCAAACGTCACAAAAATACAATTTTTTACATAAAACAATACAGCATAGCACAAATTTTCTTGATAAAAATATCAATTTAATATGCGTTAGACTGTTTCTACTTCTGAATATCAAAATATTAGAGGAATTGCCGTCCGGCTTTCAAAAGTTTCGGAAGGTTTCGAAATAAAACTTCCGAAAGGCAGAGCAATATTGATGAAAACTGGGAATGTTTTCTTGGTTAATCATAGTTTTGTCAGCAACACCCGCCATGTTCCTCTCGTCACACTGCCTTCCCTAATAAGATACCCCTTGTCTTTCAGCATCTTTATATGTTTTTGGATTGCAGATGCATTGATAGAAAGTCTGTCAGCCAATGCACGGATTGAAATATATGGATCTGCTTGAATTTCATGGATTATCTCTTCTACTGTAAAACTGTTGAATGATACCCAGCCTCCATTGAACCACCAATGCCCGTCCGAACCTTGCGCTACCGCAATGTCTGTCTGCATCTCCATGGTCATCAATTTTTCGAGATAGGAAACAAGCGGCTGTACCTGGCTAAGGCTTGCCCTTGCTCCGGATGTGGGCAGTTTGCCGACTATGACGTCAACTGCCGATAATGCAGACAAATACTCTTGTTTTGTCTTTGTCGGAACAACTATCAACGGATAACCGTGACGCTCAAGTATGTAATTCATCATCAGGCGCGCAATGCGTCCGTTGCCGTCCTCGAAGGGGTGAATACGGATGTAGCGGTAATGGAACAGAGCTGCCAATTCCAAAGGATTCAGCTCAGCTTTAGCTTCTTCTGTCTGGTACCATTGGATAATATCTGACATAAGCATTGGCGTTTCCTTTGGACTGGCATATTCAAACCGCTCGCCAGAAGGTGTTATGACAGAGTTAGGGCGTGTTTTGTAACATCCTGCATGAACGGTATATGATGTAGTAACACCTCCTGGCAAATTGCGGTAAACCACATAATCTTCACGCAAAAGGACCTTATGCAGTTGACGGATGAATGTTTCTGTCAGCGGGTTATTTGTTGCAGCCTCTTCAAGTACCATTTTCAGTCCGATATTATGAGCTTTCATTTCTTCCAAATCTTTCATTTTGGCTTCGCCTATAACCTTTCCGAACAGTAAGAGAACCTCCGTTTGCCCGTAAGTAAGTGTATTTCCTTCCATATGACCACTAAAACGGTAATGATGCACAAAATGGTTGGTAAAATCACGGATAAGTAATTGAAATATATAAAATTATGAGTAGTTTGATGAA
>CALURT010000035.1 GCA_944323245.1 uncultured Bacteroidales bacterium | reverse complement strand
ATCAATCATTAAATTGAATTTAAGGCAAAGATAGTGAATTAATTTTGTTTGATAATAGAAGTACTTTACTTTTCTGTCCGCATATATTCTCCGATTTTGGAAGTAGTGCAGTTTCCCGTTTGCCACCATTTTATTGCGTTCTATAAAAACGCCTCTCTGTTTTGAACGACAGTGTGCTTCGCTTCCGCAGGATGACGGACGCCGCATCACTTGGAGCCAATGAGGCGATTCAGGAAAATTGTATAAATTTGCTTCCGTTTTATGGAAAATTTATGAATAGGATTCTTGAATCAATAACCGACAGGATTCTGACCGGCCGGTCCGGACTTACGGAACAGGAGGCGAAGGAGATCCTGTCCATGCCGACGGAGGAGTTGTGCAGGGCAGCGGAAAAAGTCACCTCAGCGTTTTCAGACGGGAAATTCGACACCTGTTCCATAGTGAACGCAAAATCAGGCCGATGCCCGGAGAACTGCAAATGGTGCGCACAGTCGGCTCATTACCATACCGGGGCGGCGGAATACCCATTGTTGGACGAAAAAGCCCTTGACAGGGCTGCTGCGGCATGCGCCTCGAAAGGAATAGGTCGCTTTTCGATAGTCACGAGCGGCCGGAAACTCCGTCCTGAAGAAATCGCACAATTGGCTAAGTCCGTCAAAGCATTGTCCGCCAAATACAAACTGTCTTTCTGCATGTCCGGCGGCCTGCTTTCAGAGGATGAACTCAGGACAATGAAGGACGCAGGCATCTCCCGTTACCATTGCAATTTGGAGACAGCCCCGTCATATTTCCCTGAAATGTGTACGACCCATTCGCAGTCTCAGAAAATCGAAACCCTGCTCTCCGCAAGGAAAACCGGAATGGAAATCTGCAGCGGCGGAATCATCGGGATGGGGGAGACAATGGCCCAAAGAATCGAACTGGCGTTCGAACTCAAGCGTTTGAAGGTGAAATCAGTGCCGGTCAACATACTTGCCCCCATAAAAGGCACTCCTTTGGAGTCTGTCCCTCTCATCGGTGAAGAAGAAATCCTCCGGACGGTGGCGTTTTTCAGGCTCATCCTGCCTGATGCAAGGCTGCGTTTCGCAGGAGGACGTGCAAGGCTTTCCGACGCTACTGTGCGCAAGGCCTACAGGATCGGTATCAATGCCGCCATTATGGGTGACATGCTCACGACTGCAGGGGACGATGTGGAGTCAGACATGAAAAGGATAAGGGAATGCGGCTACGAAATAGCGGAATTGCCCGATTTCAGCAGGCTTTCAGACGAATTTGACATGAAGCATCTGTGGCATCCGTACACATCCGCCACACATCCTCTGCCCGCTTACAAGGTCAGAAGTGCGGAAGGTTGCGTCATCACACTTGACGACGGCACAGAACTCATAGAAGGCATGTCGTCGTGGTGGTGCGCCGTCCACGGATACAACCATCCGGTGCTCAATGCGGCTCTCAAGGCACAGGCGGACAAAATGTCGCATGTCATGTTCGGCGGACTGACCCATGAGCCGGCCATAGCACTCGGCAGGATCCTTCTGAAAATCCTTCCTGACAGAATGCAGCATGTTTTCTATGCTGACAGCGGCTCTGTAGCCGTGGAGGTCGCCATGAAAATGGCAGTCCAGTATCATTATGCGGCGGGCAGCAGGGAGAGGACAGATTTCGTGACGATACGTTCGGGCTACCACGGGGACACATGGAATGCCATGTCGGTCTGCGACCCTGTCACGGGGATGCACGGCCTTTTCGGAAAGGCCCTTCCCGTACGCTTTTTCGTGCCGTCTCCGGCTTCCCGTTTCGACGGCGAATGGAATCCTGACGACATCCTCCCGTTGAAACAGACCATAGAGGAGCATGCAGGTACTTTGGCCGCCCTCATCCTCGAACCCGTGGTGCAGGGAGCAGGCGGCATGAGATTCTACCATCCCGAATATCTCCGTCAGGCGGAAAAACTCTGCCGCAAGCACGGGATTCTCATAATTTTCGATGAAATAGCCACCGGTTTCGGGCGGACGGGGAAACTGTTCGCATGGGAACATTGCGGCGTAGTCCCGGACATCATGTGCATCGGAAAGGCATTGACAGGCGGGTACATGACACTGTCGGCAGTTGCAACCACTGAAAACGTGGCAGCCGTCATCTCGGACAATTACCCATACGCTTTCATGCACGGGCCTACCTTCATGGGGAATCCTCTTGCCTGTGCCGTGGCCAAGGCTTCGGTGGAACTCCTCCTTTCCGAAGAATACGACTGGAAGGGCAAGGTGTCCCGTATCGAGCGTCAGCTCAGGAAAGAACTGTCGCCTGCAGCCGCCTTTGAAAATGTCGCCGACGTGAGGGTGCTTGGAGCGATAGGTGTCATAGAGATGAAAGAACCTGTGGACATGGCGGTCCTGCAGCGCAGGTTCATAGAGGAAGGCGTATGGGTGAGGCCTTTCGGCAGATTGGTGTATGTCATGCCTCCGTTCATCATCACTGAGAAGCAGCTTACCCGTCTTGACTCGGCTTTGTTGAAAACAGTTTCCGAAATCTGAAAATACCATGGTCAAAGACAACATAATTTTTGTAAGCGGCATAGATACCGGAGTGGGGAAAAGTTTCGCCACCGGTTATATTGCCAAGGAGTGGAACGCAAAGGGTATCAGGACAATAACCCAAAAATTCATACAGACTGGAAACGAAGATATTTCCGAAGACATCGAAATCCACAGGAAAATAGCCGGGACGGGCTTTCTTCCCGAGGACGAATCCAGGCTGACGATGCCGGAAATCTATTCCTACCCCTGCTCGCCTCATCTCGCAGCGGAAATCGACGGCAGACCGATAGATTTCTCCAAGATAGAAAAGGCGGCGGAAATCCTTGCCGGTCAATATGACAGCGTCCTTCAGGAAGGGGCGGGAGGCCTGATGGTCCCGTTGACAAGGGATTTGTTGACAATTGATTATGTCAGGAACAGGCAGTTGCCGCTTATTTTGGTGACATCGGGCAAGTTGGGAAGTATCAACCATACTCTTCTGAGTCTTGAGGCCATAAAGTCACGGGGTATCAGGCTGCACAGCCTTGTGTTCAACATGTATCCGGAAGAGGAGGATACCACCATATCGGATGACACTCAGGCGTATCTGAAGAACGTGCTTGCAACCGGTTTCCCGGAAGCGGACTATGTTACCGTGCCTGTAATCAGAGTCTGAACTCTCTTATTCGGACTTCCTGTAGCTTGAAATGGCTGCAGTGACGGCTATTGTCCCGAGGACGGCGAGGCCTGCCGCATCGTACCACAAATCGACAGGAGTACTGCCTTTCAGAAAGATTGCACGCATTGCATCGGCGTAGTACCTCATCGGATTTACGTATGTGATGGCCTGCGCCCAGTCAGGCATGGATGCTATCGGCGTGAAAATTCCGCTCATAAGCATGAACACCATTGCGAAAAACCATATTACGAACATTGCCTGCTGTGCATTGTTGCTGTAATTGGAAATCAGCAGTCCGAGTCCTGCCATGACGATGATGTCGAGGACGGTGAACAGATACAGCCAGAGTATGTTCCCGCGGCAGACATAGCCGAACACGGCCCATGCGATTATCAGGCATGCGGTGAGGATGAAAAATGCTATCACCCAGTAGGGAATCATCTTGCAGACGATGAATGCGGTCTTGCTCACCGGCGTGACGTTTATCTGTTCGATGGTCCCCGCTTCCTTTTCCGAAACGATGTTGAGGGAAGGCAAAAAGGCTGTTATCATGGTTATGGCAATGACTATCAGGGCCGGTATCATGAACAGCTTGTAGTCCATCGTCGGGTTGAAATAGTATTTTTCCGAAATGTCGATACCCGCAGCGGCAGCCTGCATTCCTGTCCCGTTTTCACTGAGATAGAGGCGTACGCATTGAAGAATGTACTGTGCCCCGAGGCTGCCTTTGGTACCGTTGACGGTATTGACCTTTATTCCGGCAGGGAAGCCTTTGCCCGTCCCGATCTGTCTGTCGAAATCCGGCATTATCGTGATGACGGCGTCTACCTTGTTGGCATCCATCAGCGCCATGGCTTCGTCAGGGTCATGGCAGAGGTCCACGAGCCTGAAATATCCCGACGAGGTGCATTTTTCCATGAACCTGGCAGACCCGGTGCTCATGCAGTTGTCCACAACGGCAAGGTTGATGTTCCTGATGTCCATGCTTACCGCAAACGGAAATACGAGCATCATCAGCACAGGGAATGCGAGGGCCATCTTTGGAAGACCCGGGTCTCTGAAAAACTGCTTGAATTCCTTTTCCAATAAATATTTCCACATAATTCCCGACCTCCCTTTCTACAATCTTGTCTTGAAACTGCGAATGCTGACGGCCAGGAGGAACACGGCCATGCCTGTGAGAATCGTCAGTTCCTTGATGATTGAGGCGAATCCCGCCCCCTGTATCATGATTTTCTTGGCCATGATTATGAACCATTTCGCCGGAATTATGTCCGAGAACCACTGCAGTACCAAAGGCATGCTTTCGCAAGGGAAAATGATTCCGGAGAAAATCATTGTCGGCATCGTAAGACCCATGCCGCAGATGAGCATTGCTGTCCTCTGGCTCGAGGAAATCACCGATACGAGGATTCCCATGGCGAGCGAAGTCACGACGAAAATCAGAGCCACAAGTGAAAGAAGGGCCAGGCTTCCGTTGATCGGCACTTCCATCACGTAGTGTGAAAGCAGCAGGATGCTTGCAAAATTCCCTGCCGACAGCAGGAGATAAGGCATCAGTTTGCTTAAAATGACCCAGAGCGGCCTGACAGGGGAGACCAGCAGGAGCTCAAGCGTACCCGTTTCCTTTTCCTTGACGATGGACACGGCTGTCATCATGGAACATATCAGCATGAGTATCAGTCCCATTACTCCCGGAACGAAATTGTACGATGATTTCATGGCCGGATTGTACATCAGCTGCACGGAAGGAGTCATCGACGCCGCTTTTTCTCCGGATAAGGAAATGCTGGCATCCTGTCCGGCATCCTGTATGACTCCCGATATGTAGCTCGTTATCATCCTTGCCGTGTTAGGGTCCGAGCCGTCGCCGATGATTCTGACCGAGGCGCCGCCCGAGCCTGTGAGACCGCTGCTGAAATTCCTTTCGAAACATACGGCGGCATCGGCTTCGTTCCTTCTGAATAGGCCTTCGATTTCTTCCGGAGTCGACAGTATTTCCGTTATTTCCAGATACCGGTTCTTGTCTATCCTGTCCGTAATCCTCCTGACCTGAAGGTCGGAAATTTCGCCGCATACGGCTACTCTCGCCCTGTTTACCTCCGTGCTTACGGCAAATCCGAAAAGCACGATCTGCACCACTGGCATTATCATCACGATGAGAATCGTCCGTTTGTCCCTGAATATGTGCAGGAACTCTTTTCTTACCGATGCGAAGAATGCCTTCATCACTGATCCTCCCTTTCGGCCCTTCCGGCCACTGTCCTGAACACTTCATCCATGCTTGCCGCCCCGAACCTGTCTTTCAGGGAGGAAGGAGCATCCAACGCCGCTATTTTCCCGTCCACCATAATAGACACGCGGTCGCAGTATTCGGCCTCGTCCATGTAGTGCGTAGTCACGAAAATTGTCGTACCGTTTTCCGCCTGCGCATATATCAGTTCCCAGAATCTTCTTCTTGTCTCCGGGTCGACTCCTCCCGTCGGTTCGTCCAAAAAGATTATCTGCGGCGAGTGTATCTGCGCTATGCAGAACGAGAGTTTCTGTTTCCATCCCAACGGCAGGTCGCTGCAGAACTTGTCGGCGGCATCCTCCATTCCGAGGATTTCGAGCATTGTTGCGGTCTTCTCCCTGATTTCCCTGTCCCTGAGTCCGTAGATTCCTCCGAAAAGGCGTATGTTTTCCCTTACCGTAAGATCGGGATACAACGAAAATCTCTGACTCATGTAACCGATGTGCTTCTTGATTTTTTCCTGTTCCTTCCAGATGTCGGATCCGGCAACGGTCCCGCTTCCGGAAGTAGGCCGGCTCAGTCCGCACAATATCCGCATGGCGGTCGTCTTTCCTGCTCCATTTGCTCCGAGAAAACCGAAAATCTCGCCTTTCCTGACATCGAAACTGATGTCGTCCACGGCGGTGAAATCTCCGAATTTCTTGGTAAGGTTATGAATTTCTATTGCATTGGTTTCCATGGTGTCCAACTCAATTTCCTGACAATTGCATGAAACAGTCCTCTATGCCCGGAGTCGCAGTTTCCGCCGTGCAGTCGGCAAATCCCGCTTCACGGGCACGGGCAAGGATGGTTTCCAAGTCCGTTTTTGAAGTATCGTATGCCAGATGATGCGAGTCTCCGAAGGAAAAGCAGCTTATCACCCCGTCGATTTCCCTCAGGGCTTTCAGCAGAGGGTACATTTTCGACCCTTTTACCGAAAGGAGTCCGTACGGGTAGTCGGAAACTATCTTTTCCGGAGTTCCCGTGCCGATTATTTTCCCGTCCCTTATCATGGACAGCCTGTCGCACATCGCCGCTTCATCCATGTACGGGGTGGACACGAATACCGTCACTCCCGATTCCCTGATTCTTTGCAGCATCGACCAGAAATCCTTGCGGCTGACGGCATCTACTCCGGTGGTGGGTTCATCGAGGAAAAGCACCGACGGTTTGTGTACGAGAGCGCAGCACAGGGCAAGTTTCTGTTTCATTCCTCCGGACAATTTGCCTGCCTTGCGGTCGGCAAACGGTTCTATCTGTGAATATATTTCCTTGATTGTACCGTAATTTTCCCTTACGGTGGTCCCGAACAGGGTGGCGAAGAATTCAAGGTTCTCCTTCACGCTCAAATCCTGATAAAGGGAGAATTTTCCGGGCATATAGCCTATGATTTTCCTGATACGGAAATAATCTTTCACTATGTCCAACCCGCAGATTTTTCCGTTTCCGGCGTCTGCGAGCATCAGGGTGGTCATGATTCTGAACAATGTGGTCTTGCCGGCTCCGTCAGGGCCGATAAGTCCGAAAATTTCCCCGTCTTCCACTTTCAGGGAAACATCCGAGACGGCACGGACCTGTCCGTAGCTTTTCGATATTCCGTTTATTTCAATGGCGTTCATCAGTGTGTCATGATATAGGCGTACATGCCGAGTCTCAGGCCGTTGCCGTCAGGTATCGCTATCTTGACCGCATATACGAGATCGGCCCTTTCGTCCCTTGTCTGTATGTTTTTGGGGGTAAATTCGGATTCTTCGGAAATCCATGTCACTATGCCTTCGTATTCCGCAGGTGAAGGTGTACCGTCATCAGGAATTACCCTGACGCTGTCCCCGATGTGCAGGTCAGCAAGTTGGGCGGATGAAAAATATGCCCGGACATAAAGGTTGTCCATGTCCGCAACGGTGAAAAGAGGCTTGCCGGTAGTGACCATTTCCCCTTCTTCAGCGTATTTCGTCAGAACGGTGCCGTCGATAGGGGAGTATATCATGCATTTTTCCAATTTGTCTTCGGCTTGGGCTATCTGCACTCCGATAGTGTTTATCTCGCTTTCCACGCTTGCGTTGTTCTGTCTGTAGTTCTGCTCGGCAGCTGCAATCTGGCCTTTCAGAATCGCTATTTCCGATGTCAGATCGTCCACCTGTTTCTGCGTTCCCGCATCCTTTGCCAACAGGTCGGAGGCACGGCGTAGTTCCATGTTCAGATTGTCCAACTTGGCGTATTGGGCTTCCATCTGGCATTCTATGTCCACTCTTTTTATTTCTGCACTTTTCCTTCTGAGGACGAGTTCATCCCTCTGCAGGCTTATCTGTACGGTGTCGATGTGTCCTCTGCACTCGCCTTTGGAGAGTCTGTCTCCTTCTTCAATGTCCAATTTCACGATGCGCCCGTTGCTTTCGGCCGAAACGGTAACTTCGGTGGCATCTATCTGTCCGCAGGCGTCGAAATCGGGAGTTTTCCCGTTGCAGCCCGCCATAAATGCTGTCGCAGCAGCGACAATCGAAATATTCAAAATCGCTCTTTTCATGGCTTTAATTTTCATTTGTTCCGTATCCCAAACAGTTTTTCAGATCATAAATTGCCATCAGCAGCTGTATCCTGTGAATGGATTCCGTTACCTTGGCATTGTATTCGTCGTCAATCCTCGACATCAGGTCGGTCATGGAAATTGTCCCGTTCCTGTACTGCTCTTCACCCGCTTCCCTGATGGATTCCCTGAGGCTGATTATTTCCTTGTCCTTTTCAAGCATTTCCTGCGCCTTGTCGATTGCGCTGCGCATCTGCATGGCATTGAGGTCTGTATTGAAAAGGAAGGTCTCCCTGTCGGATTCTATCGTCCTCATCTGTGCGTCCAATTTCCTTTTTTCGTCTTTTCTCGTATAAAGTGCGCCGATGTCCCATGACATCCTGATTCCTGCCGTATAATAAGGCTGGAACGAGTTTTTGAGAATGTTGAGGCCAGGACGTCCGATTCCTCCCTGAATGGACAGGTTGAATTTCGGCGAGATTTTCGAATCCAGCTGGTGCATCTGGGCTTCGTTCTGCGACAGTTGTGCATCGTAGAGGGCTATTTCAGGACGGAAGATTTCATTGGTGGCGGGTGTCGCCGTCTTTTCGTCCGGGACTGTCAGTTCGACTCCTTCGAGACTCCTGCCGATGAGCTTTTCAAGCATTCTGACGTATGCCGCCCTGTCTGCAAGCAGTTCTTCCTTCTGCTGGTCGCAGTTCAGGATGTTCACCCTTATCATGTCGAGGTCGGACTTGTATGCTATGCCGTTGTCAATGCATGCCTGCGTCTGCTCCGCATTCCGTTCGAGACTTTCCCTGAGGATTGAATTCTGCTGCAGCTGTCCGTCTATCAGCAATATGCCGAGATAGATGTTCTGAACCCTTTCGTTAATCGAATACAATGAGACTTCCACCTGCTTTTTCTGTACGGCGGCTCCTGTGGCGTAGACATCCTTCATGCTTTTCGAAGTCCCTCCGTCCCAGATTGTCTGGCTGATTTCCCCGACTACCGAATACTGGTCATGCGGCAGGTTGAAACTGAAACCGGGGATGTCGAATGGCATTTCCACCACGTCGGACTGGTATGTGGCCTTTCCGGAAATGTTGAATTGAGGCAGCCACGATTTGGAAACGCTTGCGATGTCGTATCTGGCGGCTTCCTCTATGAGGTCGAGCTGCTTGATTTGAGGGTAGTTGTCCCTTGCCATTTCCATGCAATCCTCTATTGTGACCTGTGCCGATGCCGGAATGTAGGTGCACAGCCCTGACAAAGCGGCGGCGATTGTAAGAAATAATTTCTGTCTATTCATGGCTGTTCCCGTATAATCTTGATTTTATGAGTGTTATTATTTCCGCTTTTCTGCCGGAGAGCATTTGTTCCAGCCGGTCTTCTCCTATTTCGGGGAATACTTTCCCCACGGTGGGAATGAACATGAAGGCGGAAAGGTTCAGGGTGACAATGTCGAGCATCAGCTGTACGGGATCTGTCCGGCTGATGTTGCCTGATTCCATTTCCTTTTGCAGGACATCAATGTGAAAGTCGAGAATCCTTTGGAGGGTTTCCCTGATTCGGGGTTTGTATGCTTCCATGAGTTCGGGATTGTACCGGGCGGTCTCGAAGATGAAATTCGGCAGTTCCGGATGCTTCATGAGATAATCGAAGTGTGTGCTTATGCCTGATTCCAATGTCTCCCAGAACGGGGCCCCGCTTTTCATGACAGGGCGGAAAGAAGCCAGTAACTCTTCCAAGTTCTTGTCAAGGACCTTGGTGAATATCTGTTCCTTGCTCCGGAAATAGTAGTGGAGCATGGCGTGGGTGACGCCTGCCTTGGCTGCAATCATGGTCGTGGTGGCTCTGTTGTATCCCTTTTCGAGAAAGAGTTCTTCGGCCGCTGCCATTATTGCCTGTTCCGTTCCTCCGTTTTCTTCGTTGTTTTTCATAATTTAACGTCGGTTCGACGAATTTATGTTGCTCAGGATTAAGGAATTCGTCGAACCGTCGTTAAGGATTTCTCCGAAATCCACTTTTTCTTAATCCCCAGTCGCTATAGCGACCCTGCTCGCTTTCGAATGTCCACCGGACATTCTCATAAACCGCTCCCGACTTGTTAAGGGGCGTCACCCTCACCGCTCCCTCTCCGGGAGCCCGTCACAGAACTCCGTTCTGCTCCTCAGCGGAAGTTCGATGATTCTCAATAAATTGAATTTCATCGAACTCACGTTAAAGTAGACTTGTTACTTCACTTGCCCGTCTGTCTCTTTAACAATTATGTTTAACAGGTCTGTTAATAACAATGCAAATGTAGATAAATTTTCTTCTCTTCCAAAATTTCCGCTACTGATTTTTCAGATTATTTCCGACATGACCCTTTGTCATCCCGAGGGTGTTTTCCTGTCATCCTGAGAGTGTTTTCCTGTCATCCCGACCGAGCGAAGCGAGTGGAGGGATCTGCGGGATCAAAAGACAGATGGTTCGGCTCCGCTCACCATGACAAACGCTCCGCTCACCATAATCCTTCCGTCAGAATCCCGATTATTACAATCGAAGCGGAAAAAGCAGATTGATATTCCATGCCGAATAGTCGTACTCATAGGGGCGCTCAAGGTATTTGCAGTCAGGCTGCATCCACCAGGGCAGCCATGAAGTGTTGCCGCAGCTCAGTCTGTACGGAAAGGATGCGATGCCCGCAGCAATCAGCGTACAGGCGGCTATTAGGATATGGATTGTTTTTGTATTCATACATCATTCATCGGTCAGACCTGAATACCTCTGACAGTCTTGCACAGAACATCGACCGGCTCTTTTTTGCAGATGTGGCCCATCTCAAAGGGGAATTCGACGAACTGTACAATGCCCTGTTCAGTAATGCCGACACTTATATCTCGATAGTCAAGCTATTGTCGGAGAACAAGTCCGGACTGACAAGGGAGGACATAGCAAAAGCCACATGGCTGGAAGGCTCATTCTTGAGCAAGATACTGAAGAACCTTGAACGCTGCGATTTCGTAACCCGTCTGTCACATTTCGGGAGCAAAACATAAAAGTATCGTCCACAGTGAGGTCACCATGGACGACCTTTTCAAATCATAGGAATATTACTGTTACGGAATGCACATTCAATACAGAAGTGATGGCAACGAAGTTTACAATTTAACACATCTTTATCTACAGTTTCCACCCCGAAATACTTTCCTGTATATTCCACAAATGAGCATAAAGTCCGTCCTTTTTGACAAGCTCATC
>CALURT010000034.1 GCA_944323245.1 uncultured Bacteroidales bacterium | reverse complement strand
TAAATCGTAACCTATTACTATCAAGAGCAATTAACCTACGCTCATTTCCAATAAATTACACTCTTTTCGTAACTTCTCTTTGCAAAGATACCAAATTAAAGGTAAATAATTGTAGGTTTTGACAAATTTTTATAAATTTGCGGCCTGTCTTTCCAAACCGGAAATTCATCAGGACGACTTTTGTAGAAGAAATTAAAATTATTGAGAATATGGCAAAGGAAATCAACAAGGAAAAAGAGAGGACGGAAGCAGTCGTAGACGCAGTTTCCAAAACGGATCTCTTCTTTTCGGAAAACAAAAAGACAATCATCGCCGTCGTATGCGTACTCATCGTAGTATGTGCCGGTATCTTCCTGTATCATAAATACGGATACCTTCCGGCCAGACAGGAAGCCATGGAACAGATGTTCCCTGCCGAAGAGAATTTCCGCAACGGGGAATACGAACTTGCACTCAACGGTGACGGCAATGTCCTCGGTTTCGCCCAGGTGATCGAGAACTACGGTGCAAAGGCAGGTCAGGCAGTATATTTCTACGCCGGAATCTGCGAAATCGAATTGGAAAACTGGCAGGAAGCCATCGACTATCTTTCCGCCTACAAGGGAAAGGACAAGATCCTGAAGGCAAGGGCATACTGCTGCATCGGCGACGCCTACACGGGACTCAACAATTATGAAAAGGCCGTGGAATACTTCGAAAAGGCTGCCGGCGTCATCGACAACATCTATGCTGCCACCTATATCCTGAAAGCCGGCATCACATACGAGGCTCTCGGGAACAATGCCAAAGCTCTCGAATCCTATCAGACCATCAAGGACAGGTATCCGATGACCATCGAAGGATACGAAATCGACAAGTACATTTCGAGAATCGAGACAAAAATCAACGAATAAGATATATGGGAAGAGCATTCGAATTCAGAAAAGAGCGCAAATTCAAACGTTGGGGTCACATGGCCCGCACATTTACCAAAATCGGAAAGGAAATCACCATTGCGGTAAAACAGGGCGGTCCGGACGTGACCGGTAACCCGAGACTCAGGGCTCTGCTTCAGACTGCACGAAGCGAGAACATGCCCAAGGACAATATAGAACGCGCCATCAAGAGGGCAAGCGACAAGGACCAGAGCGATTACAAGGAAGTGGTTTTCGAAGGATACGGTCCTCACGGAATAGCATTCCTCATCGAAGCAGCCACTGACAACAACAACCGTACTGTGGCGAACGTCAGGTCGTATTTCACCAAGAGCGGCGGTTCTCTCGGCACTTCCGGCAGTACGGAATACATGTTCGACCACAAGTGCATGTTCCGTATTAAGAGCGACAAGCCTGTGGACATGGACGAGCTCGAGCTCGAACTTATCGATTTCGGAGGCGAGGAACTCTATAAGGAAACTGACGAGGACGACAACGTCACATACATCATCTACGGGGAATACACTGCGTTCAACAGTATTCAGAAATACATCGAGGACAACGGATACGAACTGATTTCGGCTGAGTTCGTCAGAATCCCGAACGTGGAACTGAAGGAACTTTCCGCAGAAGACAGGGTCGAACTCGACAAGCTCATCGAGAGGTTGGAAGAGGACGACGACGTGCAGAACGTTTACCACACGATGAAAACCGAAGACGAGGAATAGTCCCCCGTCCCGGCAAAATCAGACAGAGGTCGACCCAAAAGGGTAATTTCAGCGTTACGCTTGATTCGAAAATCCTCATGTACACCAGTACACTGCGGTTTTCTCATCTGCGCAAGCCTTGAAATTCCTCCTTTTGGGTCGGCCTCTTTTTCAAAATAAACTGCAAGCCGAGAGCAGAAACGGATTCATCCGGTTATGCCGAGGCGCAGCGTTTATTGTATACGAAGTATAAAATAAATAAACAAGAAACTATAATGAAAAAAATCCTGATCCCAATCATCACAGCCGCAACAGTGCTGTCTATGACAGGTTGTACTCTCAGAGTAGGAAACCTGTATTCCAAAGCATTCAAGATAATGACGGAACTTCCATCCAGTCCGGATCCGGATGCCGCCTACTTGGAATTGCTGGACATTTACACGAAAATAAGCGAGGCCAATGTACCTGACTCGCTGAAAGGTCATGCGTACTACAGTCTCTCGCTCATGGACGGAGAGAGCGGACGACCTGTGGACACGCCTCATCTTGAGTGGCTGCAAAAGGCTGCCGATGCGAGGGATGAAAATGCCCTTGGCACTTTGGGAGCTGCTTATTATACAGGAGCATACGGTCTGCCCCGCGACGAGAAGAAAGCCTTGGATTATCTGCTGGCATACGATAAGGCGCAATCGCACACTGTCGACCAGGCAGACGAGGTGTTGGGAGTGCTTTATTACGAGGGCAAAACAGTGGAGCACGACGTGGACAAGGCTGCGGAGTATCTCGCTCCCAGATTCTATGTCCATAAGGATTTGGGAAGCCCTCTGCCTGACTTCTCCGGCTCGCCTGACAAGAATCTGCTGGCCCGCGTTTATGCATACAGAGCCAATCTGCTTCTGATGCCCACAAAAATCAAGAGCAAGTGGGTGCAAACTGCAAACGGTGCCGGAAGCATTGACATAAGGAGTTTCAACGGAGGAGACTGGGGTGATTACATGCACAATGTCTACAACGCCCACTACTATTACCGTTGTGCACAGCAACTCGGCTTGGCGGATATGAATCTCACGCCATGCATACAGGTGCTGGAACAATTCCTGAAGATTTACGAAAAATACGTGAACGACGGCAGTAGGATGGACGACTACTACAATATAGGCTATGTCCTGCGCAGCACCTACAAACGCTGGGAAAGATCTGATGACACCAATTACTGGGGACAAACTGACGGCATCAGGCCATCAGGATGGGGTGTGCATCATTCGGCAAGCAAACAGGAGTGCTGGCTCGCCATCGGGCAATGGACACATGATTATACAACCACAGGCACAGTGCTACAACTGTCTTACACGCAAGAACAGGGTTTCGGCATGTTCGTCGGCAGTCTGAGGTTTGTCGATAACGGCTTTGACTATAGCTGGGAGGGCTACAATTCCGGCACCTATTACGGCCATGACGGACAAATAAGGAAATATTGACAATCATAAAACGCAAGGTCATAATGAAAAAGACAACGGTCATCTTACTCCTCGTCACATTTCTGGCAGCATGCACAAGGACAGAATACATTCCTGTCACAGGGAAATATGCATATCTCGTAGACAATGCCGTGTTCATGGTAAAAGACGGCAAATGGGGTCTCTATGACCAAACTTACGAACAGGTCGCTGTTCCGACTGTCTACGACACGATATATTTCACAAAAGACCATCCGATAGGTTTCGTGGCCATATCAGATGGAAAGAAAACGTTCTTCACCTCAAGAACATACGACATGCACAGCATCCCTTTTGACAGTTTCGGAAGAAATACGGAACCGCAGGCTCTTTCAGACCATTACAAATTTCGGAATGGAAGCGACAGCGTCTATTGCCTGATTGACGGATACTATGACTACCCCATGTATCGTATGATGGGGAAGAACTGTACGGACCATATGAAGACTATTTCTTCCTGACAAGAGAACGGCTCGCCTTCAAAAAGAACGGGCTGTGGGGAATTTACGACAGGGAGAAGAAAAAAGAATTGTTTTCGCCGGCATTTCGCAGCCTGTTTGCCGTCAGACTGCTCCGCACAAAAAACGGCTATTTGCGTGTGGACGAGAACATGCTGCTGCTGGTACAGACAGCAGACGGCGAATGGGAGACCTTGGACTGGAAAGGCCGCTCCGGCGTACCTGATGCACTGCATATCGACCCTCAATGGATGAACAAACAGGTGATAGACTATTCCCAGTCAGGACACCCTGACCTGTGGCGTTTCGGAAGCTGCAACCTGAGGGAACGCACAGGACGCTATGACATAGGATATGCCGCAGTCCAAAAAAATGTCGGTCAGCAAAAACGCATCTATCTGGACTATTGACAGAAGAATGATTTCACCGCCGCAGCGGCGCAGGAATGGCAGCAGGAATGGCTTGGAAAGTAAATTTTGCGTTTTTTGCATAAAAGACTATATTTGCATGTTTTGAATCGCACTTGCAGCGTAAGGAATATAAAGTTTAATAAAGAATATCAGAGTTATGAGTATTCAACAGGAAAAAATCAAGGAACTCGTGGAGCGCAGGGCGAAAGCCCGCATGGGCGGCGGTCAGAAAAGAATCGACGCCCAGCACGCCAAAGGCAAATTCACGGCCCGCGAAAGAATAGCAATGCTTCTTGACGAAGGAAGTTTCGAGGAATTCGACATGTTCGTCCAGCACCGTTGCACGAATTTCGGTATGGAAAAGACGAAATTCGACGGTGACGGAGTCGTTACCGGACAAGGTACGATAGACGGCAGGCTCGTGTACGTGTTTGCGCAGGATTTTACCGTATCGGGAGGTTCTCTTTCCGAAACCATGGCCCAGAAAATATGCAAGGTCATGGATATGGCGGTAAAGAACGGAGCTCCGTGTATCGGTCTTAATGACTCCGGCGGAGCAAGGATCCAGGAAGGCATTTGCGCCCTTGCAGGTTTCGGAGAGATTTTCCAGAGAAACATATTGGCTTCCGGAGTGGTTCCCCAGATTTCGGGAATATTCGGGCCATGTGCGGGAGGAGCGGTCTACTCCCCTGCCCTTACCGACTTCAATATCATGGTCAAGGATACGTCATACATGTTCCTGACCGGTCCTGCCGTAGTCAAGAGCGTGACCGGAGAAGTCGTGACACAGGAAGAATTGGGAGGAGCGAGCGTACATGCCACGAAAAGCGGTGTGGCCCATTTCGCAGCCGAGAATGAAGAAGACGGCATACGGATCATCAAGGAAATCCTGAGCTACATACCTCAGAACAACATGGAAGAGCCGCCGTATGTCCCTACCGACGACCCTGTGGGAAGAACGGACGACATGCTGAACGACATCATTCCTGACAATCCGAACAAGCCGTACGACATGTACAAGGTCATAAACAGTATCGTGGACGACGGCAGATTCTTCGAAATCCACAAGAACTGGGCGAAGAACATCATCATCGGATTTGCGAGAATGAACGGCAAGTCCGTGGGCATCGTGGCCAACCAGCCGAAAATCCTCGCCGGAGTGCTTGACATCAACGCATCCCGCAAGGCTGCAAGATTCGTGAGATTCTGCGACGCATTCAACATCCCTTTGGTGACATTGGTGGATGTTCCGGGATTCCTCTGCGGAACACAGCAGGAATACGGCGGCATCATCGTACACGGAGCAAAACTGCTTTACGCATACGGAGAAGCCACAGTTCCGAAAGTGACCGTCACACTCAGGAAATCCTACGGAGGTTCCCACATCGTGATGAGCTGCAAGCAGCTTAGAGGAGACATCAACTACGCTTGGCCTTCAGCCAATATTGCCGTAATGGGTGCCGACGGAGCCGTGGAAATCCTTTATTCGAAGGAAATCAAGGCCATCGAGGACCCTGCTGAAAAAGCACGCGTGGCAGAAGAAAAGAAAAAGGAATACAACGACCTGTTCTGCAATCCTTACAATGCCGCTTCATACGGCTATATCGATGACGTCATCGAACCGAGGAACACGAGGTTCCGCGTAATCAGGGCCTTGGAGCAACTTGCCGACAAGAAAGTCGTGAATCCTGCCAAGAAGCATGACAATCTTCCTCTGTAAGTCTCACGTTTATAAAGCATAACGGATATGGAAGACATTACTGCAGAAAAGGCTTTCGAACTCGCATCCGTCCTTGACAAAGGCATCGGAGGAGAAATCTGTGCCGCCATAGCGTTGGCATTGGACCGCTGCACACAGGATGAAGTACACGACGAAGAAAGCTACAAGATAACGATAAAGCCGACATTCAGTGCGTGGGCTTCAAGACAAGCCACCGTCAGGGCTCTGCCTGAAAGGAAAAAATAACACTCAAATCGCAAAGAGATGAAACAATATAATTTCAAAATCAACGGAAACGACTATAATGTCACCATCAACTCGGTCGAAGGCAATGTAGCCGACGTGACCGTGGTTGCTTCATACAAAGTGGAACTCGGCAACGGCACTGCTCCTATAACGGTACATTCCGCCCCGGCTGCAACTCCTGCAGTGCAGGCTGCACCGGCAGCGGCAGCTGCTCCCGCCCCTGCGGAAGCAGCCAAGCCGGCGACTCCGTCACCGGCTCCGCAGCCTGCGGCTGCGCCCGCTGCCTCCGGTGCAGGCAAATCCGTGAACGCTCCGCTCCCGGGTGTAATAGTAGAAGTATCCGTAAAGGTAGGCGACACTGTAAAACAGGGCCAGCAGGTAGCCGTACTCGAGGCCATGAAGATGGAAAACGCCATCGAAGCCGAGACCGCCGGCACCGTCACGGCCATTCATGTCAGCAAAGGGGACTCCGTACTTGAAGGCGCCCCTGTCGTGACCATCGCTTAGACGGCATGGAGTTCCCCGACAGTAAAATAGCGGTTCTTGACGGTGCCATGGGCACCATGATACAGAAATATGCCCCGACATCCGACGGCAACAACGACCTGCTGAACCTTACCGCACCGCAAGTCATTGCCCGTATTCACAGAGAATACATAGAAGCCGGAGCAGACATCATCGAGACCAATACATTCGGTGCGAACCGCATTTCCCAAAAGGAATACGGACTGTCGGACAAGGCTGCAGAGATAGCATTTGCCGGAGCCTCCATAGCACGCAGGGCCGCAGATGAAGCATTTGCGGCTGACGGGCGGAAAATCCTTGTGGCAGGGAGTATAGGACCTACGTCCAAGTCGCTGTCCCTCGCCACTGACGCATCCGACTCTTCTTACAGACAGATTTCATTCGACGAACTCGCCGAAGCGTACGAGGAAGAAATACGCTCGTTGGTAAAGGGTGGCGTCGACATGATACTTTTCGAGACCTGCTTCGACGCACTGAACGTCAAGGCAGGTCTTTACGCCATGTGCCGCATCTTCCCGGAAAAGAATTTCCCCGTAATGGTCTCCGTCTCGGTAAGCGACAGAAGCGGCCGGACACTCACAGGCCAAACATTGGAAGCGTTCTATACCTCGGTAAGGCATTATCCGCTTGAATATTTCGGGCTCAACTGCTCACTCGGGGCCGAAGGCATGTATCCGCTCATGCAGAATGTGGCGGAATTCGCCGAATGCATGACAGGCTGCTATCCTAATGCAGGCCTTCCAAACGAACTCGGGGCGTACGACGAATCTCCGGAGAAAATGGCCGCCGACATGAAAAAAATGGCCGGAAAGGGCCTGTTGAACATAGCCGGAGGCTGCTGCGGTACGACTCCCGACCACATCAGAGCCATAGCGGAGACGCTGAAAGGCATTCCGTCGAGAAAGATACCTCAGAAACGCCGCAGATTGGAAGTAAGCGGACTTGAAAGGTACATAGTGGACAAGGCAGAATCGGCATTTGTCACGATAGGCGAACGGACGAATGTGGCAGGCTCGCGCAAATTCGCAAGGCTCGTGGCCGGAAAACAGTACGGCGAAGCCCTTGCTGTAGCTGCCGCACAGATTGAAAACGGAGCCTCTATCATTGACGTGAACATGGACGACGCCATGCTCGACAGCACTGCGGAGATGACGGTCTTCACACGTTACGCTGCTGCCGACCCGAATGTGGCTAAAGCGGCCCTTATGATAGATTCCTCGCACTGGGAAACCATTGTGGCGGGACTCAAGAACACGGGCGGCCGGGCCATAGTCAATTCCATAAGCCTGAAGGACGGCAAGGACGAATTCATCCGCAAGGCACGGGAAATCAACGCGCTCGGTGCTGCAATGGTGGTCATGGCATTCGACGCGAAAGGCCAGGCCACGGACTATGAAAGAAAAACAGGAATCTGCTCGGAGGCATACAGGATACTGACTGAAGAAGCAGGCATCCCTCCGGAAGACATAATCTTCGACGTAAATGTCCTGACCATAGGCACAGGCATTCCCGAGCACTCCAAATACGCCGTCGACTTCATAAGGGCAGTGGAATGGATAAAAGGGAATTTGCCCGGGGCATACACCTCCGGAGGCATATCGAACCTGTCCTTTGCCTTCAGGGGGAACAATCCGCTGCGTGAAGCGATGCACTCGGTATTCCTTTACCATGCAATACGCGCCGGACTTGACATGGCCATCGTAAACCCGGGCATGACGGCAGTCTACGACAATATTCCAAAGGAACTGCGTGAACGTATCGAAGATCTTGTCTTCGACAGAAGAAGCGATGCCACGGAAAGACTTTCCGAAATGGCGGACATGCAGGAGGCGGTGAAAATGCAGGGCACGGCCGAAGCCGGCAGTGAAGCCCCTGCGGACTCCCCTGCCGAAAGGGTCGGCCGTGCCCTGATACAGGGTAAAACCACGGTACTGCACGACGACCTGATGGCTCTCATGGAAACCGAAGGCAGTGCCGTAAAAGTCATCGAAGGCCCTCTCATGACAGCCATGGAAACCGTGGGAAAATACTTCGGAGAAGGCAAGATGTTCCTTCCGCAGGTAGTGAAGTCCGCCATGGTCATGAAGGAAGCCGTGGAAATCCTCCGTCCCTACATGGACGGGCAGGAAGGTACCGACGGCGGCAAAAGACCGAAAATCGTAATCGCCACCGTCAAGGGGGATGTCCATGACATCGGCAAGAACATTGTCGGAATAGTCCTGAGATGCAACGGGTTCGACGTCATCGACCTCGGCGTAATGGTCGAAACCTCCGTCATTCTCGACAAGGCAGAAGAAGTCAATGCCGACATCGTAGCCGTCAGCGGCCTCATCACGCCGTCATTGTACAGGATGGAGGAAATCTGCCGTGAAATGAAATCCCGGAACATGCGCATGCCGCTTTTCGTAGGAGGAGCCACCACTTCAGCCCTCCACACAGCCGTGAAACTCGCTCCTCTCTATGACCTCGTATTCCACGGAGCGGACGCCTCGGCGACTGCAGTAATGGCGAAAAAGTACATGTCGGACAGCAGCGGATTCATTGAAGAAGAACATGCACGCCAGTCATCACTCCGCATACTCCATGACAAAAAGAAAGCAAAGGCCGGCGAAACGGCCCCTGCACCGTCATTTGCGGCAGATACCTATCTGAAACCGGAAGAACTGGCACTGCACGGCATGCCTGCGTCAAGGATAGAAACGCCAGCACTCATGGAATTCTTCGACCGGAGACTCTTCCTGCTCATCTGCGGGATAAAGGACGGGGAAAGTCCCGAAGCCACAGGACTGATACGGGAGGCGGAAGAGCGGATTGCAACGGACAGCGGCATACGTGTCATGGCAGCCTTCGAAATGTACGAAGCCCATGCATCCGACGGCTCGGTCATCTTCAGAAACGGGTCCCGTGACGGAAAAATTCCGATGCTGAGACAGGAAAAGGCCATGACATTGGAAGACGGGACCAAGGCCTGCCTTTCACTTGCGGACTTCGTTCCTGACGAAAGCCTCGGATTCGATTCGGTATGCGGATTCTTCGCCATAAGCGCCGTTTCGGACCGGAAAGAAGACCTTGCCGGACAGGCCCTTTTGGACACTTTGGCGGAAGCGGCATCCTCCATGATCCATGAAAAACTCCGCAGGGCCGTAAACAGACAGGACATGAAAATCATAATGCCCGCCGCAGGATATGCCTGTTTCCCCGACCACTCCGTCAAGAAAGACATACTGTCGGACCTGACAGACTCCGGGGCTCTCGGAATATCCCTCACCGAAAGCTACGGCATGACTCCCGACGCATCCGTCTGCGGAATGATATTCATCCACAGGAATGCATGCTATCCGGACATCCGCTCCGTGAGCAGGGAACAATGGCTCGGATACGCCAGGAAAAGACAGATGAACTTACAAACCGCCGAAATCATCATCGGCCATTTACTGCAAGATACGATATGAAAATCAAGGACATCCTCAAGGAAAGCAAAAAGCCCTTCCCTTCCCTTGAAATAGTGCCGCCTCTGAAAGGCATGACCGCAAAGGAACTTACGGACTCCGTCAGACCGTTCATGGACTTCTGTCCGAAATACATAAACGTCACCACTCACAGGGACGAATATGAATACAGACAGGGCCCGGACGGCACGTTTTCCAGATGTCTCGTAAGAAACCGCGTCAGTGCGGTAGCAGTCTGCGGGGTCATAATGTCCGAATTCAAGGTGGAGGTCGTTCCGCACATCATCTGCGGCGGCACGACGGCAGAAGAAATCGAAAGCAAACTCTATGATCTGAGGTTCATGGGCATAGACAATGTCATGGCCCTGAGGGGCGACTCCATGACCGGAGAAAAGAGATTCACTCCTGAACCGGGAGGTTACGGATATGCCGGCATGCTCGTGGAAGGCATACGGGCATTTGAAAGGAAAATCGGGGAAAATTGTTTCAGCATAGGAGTCGGTGGATACCCTGAGAAACATTTCGAAGCCCCGAACCTTGAGACCGACATCGACAACCTGAAAAGGAAAGTGGACGCCGGAGCGGATTACATCATCACCCAGATGTTTTTCGACAACGAGGTTTATTACCGGTATGTCGGAAAATGCAGGGACGCCGGCATTACCGTACCAATAATTCCGGGTCTGAAACCTCTCTCGACGGCACGGCAGGTATCAATGCTTCCTGAATCATTCTCATTGGACATCCCTGTCGGACTTACTGAAGCGATAAGAGAGGCAGGAGACGACAAAAGAGCCGTCTACGAAATCGGCACGCAATGGTGCATAATGCAATGCAGGGACCTGCTCGCCCATGGAGTACCGGCAGTGCATTTCTACACGATGGGAAAATCGGAAAACATTGTAAGGATTTTGAAGGAATGCTTCTGATTTCCTGAAAATCCGTTTGTCAATTTCTCGCATAATATTACCATTTTAAGACCTGAACGATAGTTTCAGGTCTTTTTGCATTGGATATGTAAAATTTTAGTACGGATTTTGATTGTTTGTCGCCAACTTTTCGTAAATTTGCTCAGATGCCCTTTTAAAGGCACTGACAATTGAAACCAATAAGATTAGGATATGCAAAACAAATTGCAAGAATTGACTGACAGACTGTATACGGAAGGTCTGTCGAAAGGAAAACAGGAAGGCGAAGCCATTCTCAATGACGCCAAGGCCAAGGCAGAAACCATCATTGCCGAGGCTAAGGCCGAGGCAGCGAAAATCGTCGAAAATGCAAACAGGGAAGCCGAAGACCTGAAAACAAAGGTCAACGGAGACCTGAAAATGGCTGCAGGCCAGAGTATCGCAGCCGTAAGGCAGGAAATCGAAACGCTCATCACGGCGAAAATTTCCGACAAGGACATCACCTCCGCCCTCACTTCCGCAGAATACGTCAAGGAACTCATCAGGGACGTAGTCAAGGCCTTCAATCCGGACAACGAGACACCGGAAGACCTTGCCCTCGTACTTCCTGAAAAAATGAAAAAGGAACTCGAACCTTTCGTAAAGAAGGAAATCGCAACGCTTCTGAAAGGCAAGGTGGAAGCCGGATTCTCAAAAAAAATCTCCGGAGGATTCACCATCGGTCCGAAAGACGGAGGCTATTTCATCAGCTTCACGGACGAGACTTTCAGAGAGCTCATAACAGGTTATCTGAGACCTGCCACCAAGAAAATCCTTTTCGGATAATAAAACCTGCATCCGATGAACAACTATTATTATTTGGTGGCAAGCCTTCCTGATCTGTCCGGAAACAGGAACATCGGAGACAGGACGGCAGAATCCATCATCGGTGAAATCAGGGAACGCGTATCTTCCGGAGACGCCGCCCTCGTGGAATTCCTTGAAAAGGGATACGTGGAAGAAAACCTTACGGAAGACTTCTACAGAAGCGCACTTTCCCACAAGAACGGATTTCTGAGAGAATGGTTCAGATTCGACCTCAACGTGAAAAACGCCAAGGTCGCTTATCTGAATGCCGCTCTCGGCAGGAAACCGTCACAGGATGTCATGCCCGTCGACGGAGGGACATTCGAGGAAGCCGCCGAATTGGACAGGATTCTGAAACAGGGGGACATTCTCTCAAGGGAGCGCGGCATTGACGACATAGCATGGAAAAAGGTCGACGAACTGACTGTATTCCACTATTTCGACATGACCGTGATTCTCGGCTTCATCGTCAAACTGAAAATCATCGACAGATGGATGAAATTGGACGAAGCAACGGGAAGGGAAATGTTCCGCAGGTTAGTCGACGAAGTGCGCGGGACATTCAAGGGATTCGGCCCCGCCGATACGAAACAGGAAACAAATGATAAAAGAATAAAAGCATGAAAAGTACAGGAAAGGTTACGGGTATCGTTTCCAACCTTGTTACCGTGGAGACAAACGGCCCTGTGTCGCAGAACGAGTTGTGCTATGTCACCTCGGGAGACACCAAGCTCATGGCCGAAGTCATCAAGGTAAACGGCAAATATGCCGCCATACAGGTATTTGAAAGTACCCGCGGACTCAAAAACGGCAACGATGTAGAGTTCGAAGGCAGGATGCTCGAGGCCACGCTCGGTCCGGGGCTTCTTTCAAGCAGTTACGACGGTCTGCAGAACGACCTCACCACCATGACGGGAGTATTCCTGAAAAAGGGAGAATACACCAAACCTCTTGACGAGAAGAGAATATGGGATTTCACCCCTCTTGCCAAAGCGGGAGACAAGGTGATTGCCGCCGACTGGCTCGGAGAAGTCAAGGAAGGCTGGCTTCCGCACAAAATCATGGTTCCGTTCTCCTTCAAGGGTGAATACACCGTGAAATCCGTCGTTCCGGCAGGACAATACACCATAAACGACACGATAGCCGTCCTTACGGACGAATCCGGAGAGGAGCACATTGTGACCATGACGCAGAAATGGCCTGTCAAGGTCGCCATCAAGGGCTACCGTGAAAAACCTCGTCCGAACAGGATTATGGAAACCGGAGTTAGGGTGATTGACACCCTCGACCCTATTGCCGAAGGTGGCACGGGCTTCATTCCGGGACCGTTCGGATGCGGAAAGACGGTCCTCCAGCATGCGATAGCCAAGCAGGGCGACGCTGAAGTCATAGTAATGGCGGCCTGCGGAGAACGTGCGAACGAAGTCGTGGAAATCTTTGCGGAATTCCCTGAACTCGTCGATCCGCATACAGGGCGCAAGCTCATGGAAAGGACGACCATTGTCTGCAACACGTCAAACATGCCGGTAGCCGCACGTGAAGCCTCAGTGTACACGGCCATGACGATATGCGAATACTACAGGGCAATGGGACTGAAGGTCCTCCTGCTTGCCGACTCGACTTCACGCTGGGCGCAGGCGCTCCGTGAAATGAGTAACAGAATGGAAGAACTTCCGGGTGCCGACGCATTCCCGGTAGACCTTTCTGCCACCATCTCCAACTTCTACGCACGTGCCGGAATGGTGATTCTGAACAACGGAAAGACAGGCTCCGTAACATTCATAGGTACCGTCTCCCCTGCCGGAGGAAACCTGAAGGAACCTGTCACGGAATCCACCAAGAAGGCTGCAAGATGTTTCTACGCCCTTGAGCAGAGCCGTGCGGACAAGAAAAGATACCCGGCAGTCAATCCTATCGATTCATACTCCAAATATCTCGAATATCCTGAAATCAGGGAATATCTTTCGGAAAAGGTTGGAAAAGGCTGGCCGGAAAAAGTGGAGAAGACCAAAAACATCATCCGCAAGGGCAAGGAAGCCAACGACCAGATCAATATCCTCGGAGACGACGGTGTACCGATGAGCTATCATGAAATCTTCTGGAAATCGGAGCTCGTGGACTTCATCATCCTGCAGCAGGACGCTTTCGATCCGATCGACAGTCTTTCGCCGATGGAAAGGCAGGAATACATGCTGAACCTCGTATTGGACATCTGCGACAGGGATTTCAAATTCGAAGACTATGAAGAATGCCGCAATTATTTCAAGGAACTCATAAATCTGCTCAAACAGATGAACTATTCCGAATTCAAGAGCGACAGATTCGTCAAGTATCAGGAAGAACTCAACAATATACTGAACAGCAATGGCAAATAAGGCATATCAAAGAATATATACGCAGTTGGAAGCCATCACCAAAGCCACGGTATCGCTGAAGGCCAAAGGTGTTTCCAACGACGAGATGGCCACTGTCGACGGCAGGCTCGCCCAGGTGGTCAAGACAAAAGGTGACCTCGTCACACTCCAGATCTTTGCCGGCACGGAAGGTATTCCTACCAATGCGGAAGTCACATTCCTCGGCGAACCTCCTACTCTCAAGGTAAGCGACGAACTCGCAGGACGTTTCTTCAACGCCTACGGACAGCCTATCGACGGAGGTCCTGAAATCGAAGGCGAAAAAAGGGAAATCGGAGGTCCTTCTGTCAATCCTTACAAGAGAAGACAGCCGTCACAGCTCATCCCTACGGGTATCGCCGGCATCGACCTGAACAATACCCTCGTCTCGGGCCAGAAGATTCCGTTCTTCGCAGACCCTGACCAGCCGTACAACAATGTAATGGCGCAGGTAGCCCTGAGAGCCGACGTCGACAAGATCATTCTCGGAGGAATGGGACTTACCAATGACGACTACCTGTATTTCCGCCATGAATTCGAAAACGCCGGAGCGCTCGGAAAAATCATCAGTTTCGTAAATACCACGGAACAGCCTCCTGTGGAAAGGCTTCTGATTCCGGACATGGCCCTTACGGCTGCGGAATACTTCGCCGTGGACAAAAACGAAAAGGTCCTCGTGCTTCTTACGGACATGACTCTGTATGCGGATGCGCTCAGTATCGTCAGCAACCGTATGGACCAGATTCCGTCCAAGGACTCCATGCCGGGTTCCCTGTACTCTGACCTTGCAAAAGTCTACGAAAAGGCCGTCCAGCTGCCTGACGGAGGTTCAATCACCATTATAGCCGTGACAACGCTGAACGACGGTGACATCACGCACGCCATTCCTGACAACACAGGTTACATTACCGAAGGGCAGCTCTTCCTGCGTGCCGACCCGGATTCCGGAAAAGTCATAGTCGACCCGTTCCGCTCGCTCTCGCGTCTGAAACAGCTCGTAATCGGAAAACAGACCCGTGAAGACCACAATCAGGTGATGAATACCGGAGTAAGGCTCTACGCCGACGCCCAGAACGCCAAGACGAAACTCGAAAACGGCTTCGACCTGAGCGACTACGACCTCCGATGCCTCGACTATGCCAAGGAATACGCCACAAGACTCCTCGCCATCGACGTCAATATCAAGATAGACGAGATGCTCGACACGGCATGGGAGCTCTTCGCCAAGTATTTCACGAAAGCCGAGACCGGAATCAAACAGGAACTGATAGACAAATATTGGCCTAAATAATCATGGCAATCAAATTTCAATACAACAAGACTTCTCTGAACGAAATGGGCAAGCAGCTCAAGATCCGTCAGAACGCCCTTCCTACTCTCAAGAACAAGGAATCGGCGCTGAGATCGGAGGTGCGGCAGGCCAAGGACAAGTCGGAGAAACTCATTGATGAATTGAACGCCTCTCTCAAGAAATACGATTATCTTGCATCCCTGTGGAACGAATTCGAACCGGGACTCATAGCCATAACGGACGTAGACCTCGTCACCGTAAAGGTAGCCGGAGTCAAGACTCCCGGACTGAAGGAAATCCACTATGAAATCAGGGATTTCAACGCTTTCGCCAAACCTGCATGGTATGCCGACGGAGTTGCCATCCTGAAAGAACTTTCGAGACTCGGCATAGAATCCGAAGTCTACAAGGAAAAAAGCAGGATACTCGATTTCCAGAGGAAAAAGACTACCCAGAAAGTGAATCTTTACGAAAAAGTCCAGATTCCCGGGTATCAGGAGGCGATAAGGAAGATCAAACGATTCATGGAAGACGAGGAAAACCTGACAAAGGCCGCCTCGAAAATCGTGAAAAGCAGGCATGAAGCTGAAGAGGAGGAACAGTTATGATTACAAAAATGACGAAATACTCCTTCATTCTTCTGAGCGAAGATACGGGGGACTTTCTGAAGCGGCTGCAGGAATTGGGACTCGTGGATATTTCACGTTCCAAAAAGCCTGTGGATGCCGGCTCGTCTGCGATTCTCGACCGTGCCACAGCCATCAAGAAGGCTGTTTCCATCCTGAACAGGACGGATTTCAGCACTGATGCGGATGCTGAAGCGATCAATGCGGCTGCCACCAATGCGGTCCTGCCGGAAGATACGGTGAAATGCGTTTCCGACACGGTCGCAGAAATCGAAAGGCTTCATAACGAATCCGTTGCACTGAATGCCGAGATGAAAAAGCGGCTTCCGTGGGGAGAATTCGACTCTGCCGACCTGAAGAAGCTGTCGGACCTCGGCTACACTGTCCGCTGGTATGTCGTGTCCAAAAAGAAATTCAATCCTGAATGGGGAGAACAGTATCCGCTTCAGGTTGTTCAGGACAACGGCTCGTCAGTGTGGTTCGTGACTGTGACCCCTGCTTCGGAACCGTATTCCTTCCCTGTGGAGGAAACCGCCGCT
>CALURT010000033.1 GCA_944323245.1 uncultured Bacteroidales bacterium | reverse complement strand
TTTTAATGATTCTATTTTAGACCATCGTAAGTGTCAAACTTCCGATTTTCTAAATGTGCGGAAATGATTTATCCGAAGAAATAATTTATCCGAAGAAATAATTTATCCGAAGAAATAATTTATCCGAATACAAAAATAATCACTCTTTTTTGATTTCAGGACAAATCATGATTCTATTTTCGTTAATTTTTCCGAAAAGGTGCAAAAAGTTATTCAAGTATCCTTATCTTTACATGATTAAAACTGTTCAGCCACATATACCTTTTTTCATGACAGACCGTCCTACCTTTTTAACCGGAATCCTGAGAACTGGATTGTATTGCCTGACGGCAATGCTGTCTGCCGTAATTCTATCCTGTTCCGGCTCTGACAAGCCGGAATATCTGATAGGCGTTTCCCAGTGCAGCGATGACTCGTGGAGAAGGCAGATGAACGAGGAAATCAGGATAGAGGCCTTATTCTATCCGGGAACGGAAGTCGAAGTGCTGTCCGCTGACGATAACAATGAAAAGCAGATACGGGACATCCTCTATTTCATAGATAAGAAGGTCGATATTCTGATAGTGGCTCCGAACGCGTCAGGCGCCGTTACCCCGGCCGTGGAGACGGCTTACGACAGAGGGATACCGGTGATTCTTGTGGACAGAATCATAGATTCTGACAAATATACGGCCTTTGTCGGTGCAGACAATTATTCCATCGGGACTCAGGTGGGACAGTATCTCAGGTCCAGGATTCAGGGCGGGAAAATAGCGGAATTGACCGGCGACCGCAGATCTTCTCCGGCGCAGGAGCGGTCTTCGGGGTTCAGAAAGGGGCTCGGGAATGCAGGTCCCGCCCTGGCGGCATCAGTGGATGCTTTGTGGTCGGAAGAGAGGGCCGCATTCCTCATGGATTCCCTTTTAGTCAGGCATCCCGATATAAAAGCCGTATTCGCTCATAATGACAGGATGGCGGCGAGTGCGGAAAGAGTGGCCGCATCCAAAGGCAGGGATGATATACTTTTCATAGGAATAGATGCAATGCCGGGCCCGGGGAACGGTATCGAGCTGGTGGCGGACGGCACGCTAAACGCCTCTTTCGTATATCCTACCGGTGGGGACAGGCTGCTTCAGACAGCCATGAAGATAGCCGCCGGGGAAGCATTCGACAGGAAAACGGTTCTCGAAACGGCTTTAGTGGACGAGTCCAACGCCTTAGTCATGCAGCTTCAGTCGGCAAAAGTCTCGGATCTGGATGAAAAAATAACCGTACTTCAGAAAAAGGTAAATGAATATCTTACGGTTACACGATTGCAGAAAATGCTTCTGACGACATGTTTCATAATAGTCGTACTGCTTTCGGTGCTGCTGGCGATAACAGCCATCATGTTGAGGCACAACCGTCGCACCTCGGCAGAACTTTCAGCCATGAACAGGAAGTTGGAAGAGGCGACAAATGCGAAACTGTCATTCTTTACAAATGTATCCCATGATTTCAGGACACCGCTCACACTGGTGGCCGATCCGGTAAACCAGCTGATCAAGTCTCCCGGCCTGAGCGACAGGGAACGCTTTCTGGTAAATATCGCCCACAAGAATGTCACGATACTTCTCCGCCTTGTAAACCAGATATTGGATTTCAGAAAATTCGAGAGCGGGAAACTCAGTCTTGTATTGAGCCGGTTCCGGCTCGACCTGGCATTGGCCGACTGGATGTCGGCCTTCGATTCTTTGGCTAAGGTGAGGCATGTGGATTTCGGGCTTGAAATAGCCGGAGACGACGGGACGCGGCAGGACGACTATACAGTCACGGCAGACAGGGAGAAAGTGGAAAGGATAGTTTACAACATTCTCTCGAACGCCTTCAAGTTCACGAAAGATACTGGGGAGGGGTACGTGCATATGCGCCTTTCGCACGCAGGTAGGGATAATGTGGAAATTTCCGTCACTGACAACGGCGAAGGTATATCTGCGGAGCATATAAACAACATATTCGACAGTTTCTACCAGGCAGATGTCCATCATTCCGGTTCCGGCATAGGACTGGTCCTGTCGAAAGCTTTCGCAGAACTGCACGGAGGTTCCATAACGGTGAAGAGTGCCGAAGGCCGCGGCTCCGTCTTTACCGTGGTACTGCCAGTGATGCAGGAAGACCCTGTAATGTCGGGAATGGCAGAGCCCGGCAGTGAAATGTGGAAATTCCGTGACGGGGCAGTATATGACGCCAGTCAGGAAACCATTTCGACAAGCCTGTTTTCTGATGAGGATATTTCCGAATCCAAAAAGACCGTACTGATCATAGACGACAACCGGGATGTCAGGGAATATCTGAAGTCTGTTCTGTCGTTCGAATACAATATCATAGAGGCCTCAAGCGGAGAGGAAGGACTCCGTCAGGCGGGAAAACGAGTCCCGGACGCAATCATCTGCGATGTCATGATGCCAGGCATGGACGGGATGGAATGCTGCAGGCGGTTGAAGTCCGATATCAGGACATCGCATATTCCTGTCCTTATGCTTACGGCATACGCGGCTGAAGAACAGAAAATTAAAGGATACGAATGCGGGGCGGACTCCTACATATCCAAACCGTTCAGTTCGGATCTTCTTCAGGCCAGGCTTGCCAACCTTATCGAAGGGAGGAAAATGCTCTCGTCTGTTTTCGGAGATCCTTGTTCTGTCACAGGCCATTCCGTGCCGGATGTGGACAAAAATTTCATAGACAGGTTCAGAGCCATAATAAACTCCCGGATTGCCGACCCGTCCCTGACCGTGGAGTCCATAGGGGAGGAGATCGGCTTGAGCAGGGTGCAGCTTTACAGGAAGACCAAGGCCCTCATAGGCTATTCGCCGAACGAGTTCCTGAGAATCTGCCGTCTTAGGAAGGCGGCCGCCATGCTGTCGTCTACGGACAGGTCGGTCTCGGAGGTGGCGTATGGTGTGGGTTTCTCTTCCCCGTCCTATTTTACCAGATGCTACAGGGAGTATTTCGGAGAGAATCCTGTATCTGCCCGGAATTCGCCGGCGAATTCCCTAGTATCGGGCAACATAAATTCGCCGGTACTACGTTAAAATTCAAGGAACAGAACAAAGTTCTGTGACGAGCTCCCGGCGGGGGAGCGAAGGAGGGGGAACGCCCCCTTTACAAGGGGCTGTCGCTGTAGCGACTGGGGATTAAGAGGAAATCGGATTTCGAAGAAATCCTTAACTGGGGTCGGCGAATTCCCTAGTAACGGGCAACATAAATTCGCCGACCCCAGTTAAATTTGTTGCAAATACTGCAACATTTGTTTCATGTGAAACTTCCGTGCAAGTTTCTGCAACATTATTTCAAGCGAGTCAGCGGTATGTGTCTTAATTTTGTCGTGCGAATTAAATAACACTGCTAATAACTCTCATATATGGATAATCGACTGAAAAAATTGATTCTGGTCATCACAATGATTTTCGGGGTGGCAGGTTCCCTTTTTTCCCAGACCGTCCCCGCTTCCGGCGTAGTGATATCGTCAACCGACGAGCTGCCGGTGATAGGGGCGATAGTCTACGAAGAAGGAAACACCTCCAACGGCGTCACTACCGATGCTGACGGCAGGTTTTCCATTACAGTCCCGGACGGGACCAATATAGTGGTCACCTGCATGGGGTACGCCGATGTCGTCATGGCGGCATCCGCCAATATGACAATAGTAATGTCGGAAGACGTCCAGATGCTTGCGGAAACGGTGGTCACTGGCTACAGCGTGCAGCGCAAGGCTGACCTGACCGGTTCCATTTCCGTTGTGGATATGGATGACCTTCTCAAACAGAACGAGAACAACCCCATCAAGGCCATGCAGGGCCGTGTCCCGGGAATGACCATCACGGCGGACGGCAGTCCGAGCGGCTCCACAACAGTCAGGATAAGGGGTATCGGCACCCTGAACAACAATGATCCTTTGTATATTATAGACGGAGTGCCTACCAAGGCAGGAATGCACGAGCTGAACGGGAACGACATAGAGTCCATCCAGATTCTGAAAGATGCCGCTTCCGCTTCCATTTACGGTTCCAGAGCTGCGAACGGAGTGGTCATCATCACCACGAAGAAAGGCTCGGAAGGTTCCGTGCGGGTTAATCTCGACGCTTCCGTAGCAGGCTCTTTTTATATGAACAAAATGGAGGTCCTCAATACGGAGGAATACGGGCGCGTAATGTGGCAGGCATACGTGAATGAAGGGCAGGACCCTAATTCCAACGGTTTGGGCTATCTTTATGACTGGGGATACGGAGCCGACGGACTCCCCATGCTGAATTCGATAACGATGAAGCGCTACCTCGATGCGGCGAACACCACGCCGTCCTCCGACACGGACTGGTTCGACAGGACTACGAGGACCGGTCTGGTCCAGAATTACAATCTTTCGGCAAGTGCCGGTACGGACAGGACCAGCGCATATTTCTCCCTCGGGTATTACAAGAACGACGGTATCATAAAGACTACCGACTTTGAAAGATATTCAGCCAGAATCAATACCGAATACAAATTGATTGAAGATATCCTTACGATAGGCGAGCATTTCACCCTGAACCGGACTTCCGAAGTGCAGGCTCCCGGCGGTTTTTTAGAGAATGTGCTTCAGTTCAATCCATCCATTCCCGTCTATACAGTGGACGGCGAATTTGCCGGTCCTGAGGGAGGATACCCGGACCGGATGAATCCTGTCGCCGTCCTGGAAAGGAACAAGGACAACAGGTACACGTATTGGAGAACTTTCGGCGATGCATACCTGAACTTGACCCCGTTCAAGGGCTTCAGCCTCAAGACAGTCTTCGGTATCGACTACTCGCAGAAACAGCAGAGAATTTTCACCATGCCTGTAACCGAAGGCACTGTAGCCAATTCCACGAATGCAGTCGAGGCGAAGCAGGAGCATTGGATGAGGTGGATGTGGAATATAGTGGCATCGTACAATTTTGAGAAAGGGAAACACCGCGGAGACGTGTTGGCGGGTATGGAACTGAATCATGATACATCCACATGGTTCTCTGGCAAGAAGGAAGACTTCTCCGTACTGGATACGGATTTCATGTGGCCCGATGCCGGAACGGGCGATGCTCAGGCGTTCGGTTCATCCGAAAGCTATGCTCTTGTTTCCTTCTTCGCCAAGGCCAATTATTCTTATGACGACAGGTACCTTTTTTCAGTAACAGTGCGTCACGACGGTTCTTCCCGTTTCGGAAAGAACAACAGGTACGCTACTTTCCCTTCCGCGTCTTTCGGCTGGAGAATCAGCAACGAGTCATTCCTGAAGTCTGCAGAATGGATAGATGACCTGAAGATAAGGGCTTCCTGGGGCCAGACCGGTAATCAGGAAATATCCAACATCGCCAGATACACCATTTATGTCCCCAATTACGGTGTGACGGAGTCCGGAGGACAGAGCTACGGCACTTCCTATGACATCACGGGGTCGAACGGCGGAAGCATATTGCCGTCAGGCTTCAAGAAAAATCAGATCGGAAACGATGACCTGCGCTGGGAAACTACCACCCAGACGAATATCGGACTGGATTTCACTCTGTTCGGCGAGTCTGTTTACGGCGCCTTCGACTATTACTGGAAGGATACGAAGGACATTCTCGTCCAGATGGCCGGAATCGGGGTCATGGGAGAAGGAAGTTCCAAGTGGATCAACGCCGGAGCCATGAAGAACAACGGTTTCGAGTTCAGTCTCGGATATCGCGGAGACACGGAGTCCGGCTTCGTCTATGACATAAATGCGAATATTTCATCCTACCGGAATGAAATCACCGCCTTGCCTGCTACGGTAGCCGCAAACGGTACGTTCGGCGGAAACGGTGTGAAAAGCGTTATCGGACATCCTTACGGAGCGCAGGTCGGTTATGTGGCCGACGGCATTTTCAAGTCGCAGGAAGACATCGAAAGGCATGCTGTCCAGGAAGGGGCAGGTCTGGGACGTATCCGCTGGGCCGACCTGAACAATGACGGTTTCATCACGGAAGCGGACCAGAAATGGATTTACGACCCCACTCCCGATTTCAGCTACGGTATAAATTTCTATTTCGAGTACAGGAACTTCGATCTTACGCTTTTCTTTCAGGGAGTGCAGGGAGTGGATATCATCAGCGACCTGAAAAAGGAAACCGACCTCTGGAGCGGACTGAACATCGGCTTTCTGAACAAGGGTAAGAGGCTGCTCGATGCCTGGAGTCCGTCGAATCCGGATTCGGACATTCCTGCCGTGGCGAGAACGGACGTGAACAACGAGAAGCGTGTGTCCACTTATTTCGTGGAGGACGGCTCGTTCCTGAAACTCCGCAATGTCCAGGTCGGATATAATCTTCCTGAAAAGTGGGCATCCAAAATCAAGATGCAGAGACTCCGTCTCTATTTCAGCGCGCAGAATGTCTTTACCGTAACCGCCCGGAACTTTACAGGCGTCGACCCTGAAAACCCCAATTTCGGATATCCGATTCCGCTTACGCTGACTTTCGGAGTAAACCTGAGTTTTTAAAATGACTGCGACAATGAAAAAGATAAAGATATTGATGCCATTGCTGGCAATGACAATGCTGTCCTCCTGCTCCGACTTCCTCGGTTCGACACGGCCACAGGGCGCTTTGGATGACGGACAGGTCTCCTCTCCCGAATATGCGGACAATCTGGTGACTGCCGCCTATGCAATATGGATATCGGCCGAGGATATAAATTCGTCTTTCTCGATGTGGAATTATGACGTCCGATCTGATGACGCATACAAGGGCGGAAACGGTACCGAGGACGGGGATGTCTTCCATGCTCTGGAAGTATCATCCGGCATAATGACTACTGCCTGGAATATCAACGATATATGGCAGAGACTCTACAATGCCCTGTCCAGAGCAAACAAGGCATTGGCTGTCCTTGAAGACCTCGACGAGGCTGATTTTCCTCTCAAAAAACAGCGGATGGCCGAGATGAGGTTCCTGCGCGGCCACGGCCATTTCCTTCTGAAACAGCTGTTCAAGAACATCGTCTTCGTGATTGATCCTGATATGGAGGAAGAAGACTACAACACTCTCTCCAACACAGAATATACGAATGACGAGGGCTGGCAGCTCATAGCCGACGATTTCAAGTTCGCCTATGACAACCTGCCGGCCGTACAGGCCGACAAAGGCCGTCCGACAAAGGCCGCTGCGGCAGCCTATCTCGCAAAGACCTTCCTCTACAAGGCATACCGTCAGGATGACCCTGCGTCACACAGGGTGACGGAAGTCAGCAAGGATGACCTGAGACAAGTCGTCATTTATACGGAACAATCCGTCATGTCTGCCAGCGGCGTAGATCTGGAACCCGATTTCCATAACAATTTCAGACCTGAACCGCAGTATGAAAACGGGCCGGAATCCATCTGGGCCATGCAATATTCCATGAACGATGGCACCTCGAACGGAAACTGCAACTGGTCGAACGGACTCATAGTCCCGAATATCCCTGACGTGACGGACGGAGGATGCGATTTCTACAAGCCGAGCCAGAATCTGGTAAATGCCTTCAGGACAGATGACGCCGGACATCCTTTTCTGACCGGTTTCAATGACGAGGACTACGTTATGACGGGAGACGAGGCAGACTATGCGGATCCGAGACTCTTCCTGACCGTGGGGATGCCTGGCCTTCCGTACGAATTCAATCCGAAATACATGATGGAGAGGACAACTGTCTGGAGCAGAAGCAACGGTCTGTACGGATATTATGTTTCATTGAAGCAGAATGTGGATCCTGACAGCGGATATCTGGTCAAAGGCTCTTACTGGGGAACGTCCATGAACCATATCGTACTGAGGTATTCCGATGTGCTTCTGATGAGGGCGGAGGCCCTTATCCAGCTCGACGAAGGCGGTATCGGCGATGCTATGGACCTGATAAACCGTGTAAGGAACAGGGCAAAGCAGAGCATGTCCATGATTTCCGACTATGAAAGCAGATATGGCGTAAAGATAAGAATAGAGCCGTATTCCGACGTTCCGGGAAAGGATGAAGCTCTCAGAAGGGTGAAATTCGAACGCAGACTGGAACTCGCCATGGAAAGCGACCGTTTCTTCGATCTGGTCCGTTGGGGAGAAGCGGCGGATGTGCTGAATGCATATTACGCTGCGGAAGCCGATCATTGTACGATTTATTCCGGAGCCTCGTTCACGCGCAACAAGAACGAATATCTCCCGATTCCGTTTGCACAGATAAGCGCAAGCAATGACCACTATACCCAGAATATCGGAAACTGGTAGTCCGGAACATACCCTGTAAGCGAATGCCAATATAAAATCAAGGAAAATGAAACACAATATATTCAAAAATGCCTCCGGTCTATTTATCGCCGTGTCGCTGCTTCTGTCCGGAAGCTGCACGAAGGACGGCGGAAGTATGGACCTGGACGGAGAAACGGATGTGCTCTCTTTCGCTCTGAACGGTATCGAAGGAGAAATCGATCTCAGGGAGGCGGTTGTTACCGTGCCTGTCGCTCACGACTGCGATCTGTCGGCCATGACCGTGACGGCGCTTGAACTTTCCGAAGGGGCTGAGGCATCGATGGAAACCGGTGATGTCCTCGACCTTACACTGCCCCGTACTCTCAGAGTGACAAACGGTGACGTATATATGGACTATTCCATTCGGACTATGGTCCGGACGGATCCTGCCGGTGCTCCCGAATTCATATTCGCCGGACTTGCGGTTTCTGTCGAAGGCCTGAATCCGGAGGAGAGGACTGCAGCGATGTGGATGCTCTCGAATGTCGAAAACTCGGTCTATGCGTCATTCGGCGACATTGCGTCAGGTCTTGTGGACCTGAGCGGATGCAAGGCGGTGTGGTGGCATTACCATAATGATGACGGAAACTTCGGCAGCGAATCGGTCTTCAACGAAAGGGCAGCAGCGGCCGTCTTTGCCGCTCCGGTTATGAAGAGTCTTCTGGACCGTGGTACAGGTTTCGTGCTTACCAGGTATGCCGTACTTTATGCGGCAGCACTCGGCATTGCATCCGACGGGGCTGTCCCGAACAACTGTTGGGGCGACCCCGAGACTGCGGAATATGTGACCTCCGAACCGTGGAGTTTCACCATAGCCGAAGGCCAGGCGGGACATCCCCTGTATTCCGGTATCGACTTCAATGACGGGGAATCCGACAAGGTCTATACCTGCGATGCTGGCTATCGCATCTCGAACAGTACTGCGCAGTGGTTCATAGGAGATTGGTCTTCTTATGAGGACGTGACAGCCTTCGAGTCCCGCCACGGAGCGACGGCTCTCAGCGTGAATGCGAACAATGGTGAAACGTCGTCCGTTCCTGTCTGGGAATACCCTTCGATAGGCTCTCGCGGCAAGGTCGTCTGTATCGGTTCCGGCTGTTACGACTGGTATTTTCCGGACGGGGACGCATCGGCGGACCGGTATCACGGGAATGTCGCGAAGTTGACGGAAAATGCTCTGAATTACGTTTCCAAGGAATAACATAATTGCCCCGGCCCGGCCGGGGCGGAAAAAAAGATGAAATGAAAACAGAAATGACATATATTCTGGCTGCCGCCATAGCACTGTCCTCTATGGCTGCCTGTGCGGAGAAAGACCTGTATCCTGAGACCGGAAAGGACTGGGACAACATCACTGATTTTCTGGATTCCGACGACGAAAAGCAGTTCACGACATACTACAAGCCGTATGTCGGTACGGTAGCGGATCCGATGCCTTTCTATGATGAGAGGGAGGGGAATTTCAAGATACTTTATCTTCAGGACTATCAGCAGAATCAGGAGGGGACCTATCATCCTTTCTGGTGTCTCGAGACCTTGGACTGTGCCAGCTATGCGTCTATGGGCGAGGTCCTTCCGTGCGGAAGCATAGAAGAACAGGATGCTGCCCTGGGAACGGGTTGCGCCGTCTACGATGAAGCGTCCGGCCTTTACCATATTTACTATACGGGAAACCGGTACCAGCCGACTGCGACGGAAAGCGCCCAGGTGGTCATGCGTGCGACATCCCGGGATTTCAAGACATGGACCAAGGATCTTGCCTTCAGCATAAAGGGCGTGGACAACGGTTACAGCAGGAAAGATTTCCGCGATCCCTGCGTTTTCAGGGATGATGACGGGAAGTGGCGCATGGTGGTCGCTACCGTCAGGGGAGGGACGAATGTTCTGGCCGATTACATATCGGACGATTTGTCGGAATGGAGGCATAACGGGGATTTCATGACGACTGTCTGGAACAGGTTCTACGAATGTCCAGACATCTTCAAAATGGGGGACTGGTGGTATTTAGTGTATTCCGACGTGTACGACCAGGACAGGAAGGTCCACTATCTGAAAGGGCGGACTCTTGCCGGACTGGCCGACTGCGGTCTTTCAGCACTTTGGCCCGACAATAAGGATGGCACTCTGGATTCCAGAGCTTGGTATGCCGCCAAGACAGCTTCTGACGGGCAGTCCAGATATATCTGGGGCTGGTGTCCTGTCAGGGAAGGCGAGGACAATTCCGCAGTCAAGACCGGGTGGGGAGGAGCGCTGGTCTGCCATAAACTCGGACAGAATGCCGACGGCACCCTTTTCTGCACGGCTCCGGAAACCATCAAATCCAAGTATGCCGAAAACTGTCCGGTCCGTGTGATGGACGGGGCGTCCTGGACAGAATCAGGAGAAAGTTATACCATAGGAGAAGGAGGATACATCCTTTTCTCCAGGCTTGCCCGGCATAATCTGCTTTCATTCGACATTGTGGCGGAGCCGGGTGACAGATTCGGTTTTTCTTTCCTGAGAGGCGGGGACAGCAAATCATATTATTCATTGATAGTCAATCCGGAAGACGGGAATACAAGACGCAAGCTGAATCTGGAGGAAACCGGTGGCAAGGGTTTCCTCGACGGTGGCGACAGCTATTTCTTCCCTAACGCGGCCGATGGTGTCTACCATATCACTGTCATCACCGATAATTCGGTCTGCACTGTCTACATAAACGACGTGCTCAATTATACCTGCAGGCTCTATGACCTCGCCCGAAACTGCTGGTCCATAGATTCCTATGCCGGTGAAATCACCGTCAACAACCTCGAAATCCACAAATATTAAAACATTAAAGACAATGCCAGGGATGATAAAGAGACTTCTGACAATGCTTCCGGTGCTTCTGCTTTGTACCGGGGCATCCGCCGCTTCCGACCACGGAATCAGAGTGCGCCATTTCTCGAACGAGCAGAATATCATCGAACTGCGGCCGGTACACAGATATCTGCTTCTGCCGGTGGAGGACAGTGCGCCGGAAGGCCGGCTTTTCTTCGTGCAGGACAATACCGTATCGGGCCCGGGGATAAACGTGCGTCTGGCCCGTGAAAGAATCGACTATTATGTTCCCCTCGATATTTCGGAATATCACGGAGAGAATCTGCAGATAGACGTGCAGGCTGTCCCCGAAGGCTCGGTCTGCTGGAAAAACCTGTCGTGCAGCGATGATTTCACTGCGGACGTGTCGCCCGTACCGGCATACCATCATATCCCTCCCTATGGATGGATGAACGACCCTAACGGAATGTTCTACAAGGACGGGGTCTATCATCTTTACTATCAGCGCAACCCTTACGGCTGCACATGGGGAAACATGCATTGGGGCCATTCCACGAGCCGCGACCTCGTGCACTGGGAGAACGAAGGTACGCCTTTGGAGCCTGACGCCTGGGGATATGTCTTCAGCGGCTCCTGCGTGGTGGATCATGAAAACACTTCAGGTTTCGGGGAGGATGCCGTAGTGGCTTTTTACACTTCATCGAAGCCTACGATGTGGACGGACTGCCAGACGCAGAGCATCGCTGTCAGCGCAGACGGAGGATATGTCTTCGACAAATATGAAGGCAATCCGGTGCTCGGCTCCGGTCTCAGGGATTTCCGCGACCCGAAGGTATTCTGGTACGCTCCGGGGAAACACTGGGTAATGATACTGGCGGCAGGACAGGAAATGCAGATATTCTCGTCCCGTGACCTGAAGGACTGGAAATACCAGAGTTCTTTCGGCCTTACACATGGAGCGCACGGGGGTGTATGGGAATGCCCGGACCTCGTGGAACTGGAAGTGGAAGGTACTGGAGAGAGGAAATGGGTGCTGATAAGCAACATAAATCCCGGAGGCCCGTTCGGAGGCAGCGCCACACAGTATTTCGTAGGGACATTCGACGGGAAAAAGTTCGTGAACGGTTATCCCGGAACGACCAAGTGGATGGACTGGGGAAAAGACAACTACGCCACTGTTACCTGGAGCAATGCCCCTGACGGACGCTGTATCGCCATCGGCTGGATGAGCAACTGGCAATATCAGAACCAGCTTCCTCTCCGCGGGTACAGGGGAGCCAACACTATTGCGAGGGAACTGAGCCTTTATGAAAGAGACGGGGACGTGTATCTGAGGTCGCGTCCCGTGAAGGAGATGTTGTCGGCCAGAGCAGCCGTATCGTCCGAAAAGTCTTTCAGGGTGTCGGGGGTGGATTACTCTCTGGATCGCGCTCTTCCTGAAGGCGGGGCATTCGAAGTGGAGATGAAGATAAGGAACAACGGTGCGGAGAAAATCGGCATTGTCGTAGGAAATACCGCAGGTGAAACTGTCGGAATGTATTACGACGTAGCCAGAATGCGGTTCGTAATGGACAGGACGGAGAGCGGACGGGTGGATTTCAGTGCTGATTTCCCCGCAGTGACGTCAGCTCCGGCTTCAGTGGACGGAACGATAACCCTCAGGCTGTTTTTCGACAGGACGAGTGTGGAGGCCTTCGGCAATGACGGTGAATTCGTGATGACGAATCTTCTGTTCCCTTCCGAGCCGTACAGCGGTATGGGGTTCTATTCAGACAGAGGCGCGTTTTCAGTCGTTTCATTGGATATCTACTCTATGGAGTGAGCCGCTGAATACAGAATAAAACAATAAATCTATATCAAATGGACAAGACTAAGTCAAATCTCATGAAGCTCTTGCCGGTAATGGTATGCTTCTTCGCCATGGGTTTCGTGGATCTGGTCGGCATAGCCTCTAACTATGTGAAGGCTGACCTGTCCCTTTCCGATGCGCAGGCCAACGTTTTCCCGTCTCTCGTTTTCTTCTGGTTCCTGATTTTTTCAGTGCCGACAGGGCTTCTGATGAACAGGATCGGCAGAAAGAAAACTGTACTGTTGAGCCTGGCGGTCACCGCCCTTTCCCTAGCCTTGCCGTCTTTCGGTGACGGTTATGCCGTCATGTTGCTGTCATTTTCCCTTCTCGGTATAGGAAATGCACTGATGCAGACTTCCCTGAATCCGCTGATGAGCGCGATAGTCAAGGGCGACAAACTGGCCAGTTCTCTGACTTTCGGACAGTTTGTGAAGGCCATAGCCTCTTTTCTGGCCCCGTATATAGCCATGTGGGGAGCAACGCAGTCCATACCGTCCCTCGGACTCGGATGGAGGGTGCTTTTCCCGATATATTTCATCATTGCAGTCATAGCCATACTCTGGCTCGGCCTGACTTCCATAGAAGAAGAGAAGACAGACAAGGCATCCGGATTCGCCGATTGTCTCAGACTTCTGGGGAAACCTTTTATCCTTCTGTGCTTTCTCGGCATAATGTGTCACGTCGGGATAGATGTCGGGACGAATACCACTGCCCCTAAAATCCTGATGGAAAGACTCGGTTTCACGCTGGACGAAGCCTCTTTCTCCACGAGCCTATATTTCATCTTCAGGACTATAGGGTGTCTGACCGGGGCCCTCATCCTGCAGAAACTCTCTCCCAGGATATTCTTCTTCATCAGCATAGCCATGATGACAACTTCGATGGCGATGCTTTTCTTCTGCCATTCCCTTGCAGCCATATATGCTGCCATCGCATTGGTCGGCTACGGCAATTCTAATGTATTTTCGATAATATTTTCCCAGGCTCTGCTGAACATGCCGGAAAAGAAGAACGAAATATCCGGTCTGATGATTATGGGTTTGTTCGGCGGTACGGTATTTCCTATGCTGATGGGGTTTGCCAGCGACGCTGTCGGTCAGGCAGGCGCGGTGGCGGTCATGTTCATCGGCACGATGTACCTTCTTTATTACGGGTTCAAGGTCAGGGCCTGACAGTTTTTTATTCTTAAAAAGAGAAAAAATGAAAAATTCGGTAGTCGGTATCGGTGAAGTGCTGTGGGACATGCTTCCCGAAGGAAAGAAACTGGGCGGAGCTCCGGCTAATTTCGCCTATCATGTGTCCCGGTTCGGTATTGACAGCAGTGCTGTCAGTTCGGTAGGGAAGGATGCTCTCGGAGCGGAAATCCTGGAAATCCTGAAATCGAAGAATCTTGACAGGTATGTGACGGAAGTGGATTATCCTACCGGCACGGTCCAGGTAACCTTGGATGACGCAGGTGTTCCGTGTTATGAAATCAAGGAAGGAGTCGCATGGGATAATATACCTTATACTCCTGCATTGAAGGAACTGGCTTCCCGCACTACGGCTGTCTGTTTCGGCTCTTTGGCGCAGCGCAGCAGCATCTCGCGCGAGACCATAAAGCATTTTCTCGATGACATGCCTTCCGGCGAGGGAATTCTGAAGATTTTCGATATGAATCTCCGCCAGAACTTTTATGACAAGGACATTCTCTGCGAGAGTCTGAAAAGATGCAATATATTGAAAATTAATGATGAAGAGCTGGTTACGATCAGCCGTATGTTCGGGTATCCCGGTATCGACCTTGAGGACAAATGCTGGATACTTCTGGCCAAGTACGGACTGAAGATGCTGATACTGACCTGCGGAGTAAACGGAAGTTATGTTTTCACTCCGGGAAACGTTTCTTTCGTGGAGACTCCGAAAGTGGATGTCGTGGATACCGTAGGGGCGGGCGATTCCTTTACTGCAGCATTCGTGGCTTCTATACTTAAGGGAAAGAGCGTGTACGACGCCCATCATTTCGCAGTGGAGGTGTCGGCATTCGTCTGCACCCGGAACGGCGCCATGCCTGAACTTCCGGATTATTTGAGGATAGTTTAACTATTGGACTGACGATGGCAGACCATCGGAATTTAATAACTTTAAATTAACATTATTATGAACAGACAAACACCAGCGGACTATGTGAGTCCGAATTTTAAAACGGTATTCGCCGACTGTGAGAGCGGTTTCTGTCTCAGCGGCAGTCACGAAGGTTTTACTGAACAGGATTATGAATTTGATTGGGAATAGACTATGAAGACTATCGGATATTTCTTGTCGGCAGCTGCGATGACAGCCCTGCTGGCTTCCTGTACTGAAAAGATGGAGGAAAATAATGAACCTCTCGGCTCTGATGCTGTCAAGGTGGAGATGACTTTTATAAGCAAGGCCCTGTCCACCAAGACCCAGCTTGATGAAAACGGATTGGACGTAATCTGGTCAGAGGGCGATGCCATAAGTCTCTTTGACGGCGTTGCCAATGAAAAATTCGACATCGGGAATTTCGACGCTTCCATTGCGGAATTTACCGGTAAGGCAGTCGAGGCATCGGATTATTATGCCGTTTATCCTTATGCAGAAGACAATACTATGACGAACGGTGTCATTTCCACGGTATTGCCGTCTTCCCAGACGGCAATGCAGGGGTCTTTCGCACAGAATGTGAACCTGTCGTATGCCAAGGCTGACGAAAACGGGAATCTGACATTCATGAACCTCTGCGGTCTGGTAACCTTCGAGATTTCGTCCGTTCCTGAAGGAAGGACATTGGAATCTGTTTCTTTCTCGGGTCGTAACGGTGAGGTCCTTTCTGGAAATGTCATTATAAATACGGCTGACGGTTCTGCTTCTGCAGCTGCCGGGAGCAGTGCAGGGGCGGTGACACTTGCCGGCGCCGAAGACGGCATCCCTGCAGGCAAGTATGTGTTTACCTCCCTTCCTGCCGTTCTGGAAAAGGGGCTGGTTATCACATTTTCTTATGCTGACGGCGGTACGGCCTCCATATATGCAAGCAACAGGCTTGAAATCAAGGCCGGAGTAAAGGCGAATATCGGGACTGTCGCCGCTCCCGTGCCGGCAGACGGTACGGAGGCTAACCCTTACAAGATAGCTTCAGTCGCCGACCTGCAGAATATGAAGAATATCATTGCGGAATTGGATTATTCCGGGACTTATCCTGCAGGGGCGCCATCGGTGTGGTTCAAGCTGGTAAGCGACATAGACATGTCCGGAGAGGAATGGACTCCGCTTTATGTCCCGGAATCGGGCCTTCCGTGGGAAGGTTATCCTGTGATCAATTTCCACGGGAACGGACACAGAATCTCGAATCTCAGAGTATCCGGCAGGCATGCCAGTTTCTTCGGTGTCATGCTCGGAAAGTGTACGGACCTGACATTTGAAAACCCTGTGATAACTTACGACAGAGAGAATCCGACTCCTGTAGGAGTGGCGGCTTCCGTACTTCCGGGATACAACAGACAGGGTGCCGGACTCGCTACGCCTGAACTGAACAACGTGCATACTGTCGGAGGGTCCGTGGCCGGGGCTTCCGGATACAGGACCGATGCCGAAGGCAGCTGGGACAATCCGGCTTATGCCGCCGGCGGACTTTGCGGCGTGATGAGACAGGGAGCCGTCATCGCCTACAGCACGTCATCCACGAAAGTCGACGGCACCATAGTCGGAGGTATCGCCGGTGTCTGCCAGGACGGAGGAAAGATAGACATGAGCAAATCCAGTGGCGCCCTGTATGCGCATGGCGATGCCGTGGATGTCTATGCAGGCGGGATAGCAGGTATGATAAACGGGCTGGAGAACTCCGATTTCGAAATAATCAACTGCAGTTCGTCCACTCCGGACAACGGTATCATCGATGCCAAGGATATGGGACATTCCGCAGGAGGTATTGTCGGCAAGCTCGGCCATCATTCTCTCGTACATTTCTGTTATTCTACGGCAAAAGTCGAGGCCAGGCTCAATGCAGGCGGCATCATAGGCAATGCCCAGGGTGCGGACAACTCGAGCGTGACGAATTGCGCCGCAGCTAATCAGAGAATATATACTGAACCATATGCCTGCGACATAGAGTGGGGTCTCGGACTGATATCCGGTTATATTTCCGCCTCCGGTATCAGTATGAAAGACTGCCACGCTTCCAACGGCATTGAGATCCAAAGGAAAAATCCAGGTACGGGGGTCGATGAGGATATTACACCGCAGGACAACGAGACGGGAAATATCGGGTCGGACACCAACTTTACCCTGACCAGATATTGGGGAAGCCAGGATGCTACCAGTCTCGAAGATGCCAAGTCCAAGGCAGGTATCGGCGCCAATATTTAATACGGCAGCCGGCTGACGGATCCTGTCTTTCGGGGAAAGACGTTTGAGAGGGTGAGTTATAAATTTATTTTAAACTTCACCGCAGATTTCTTGAAGAATGGCTTTGAAAGTCATTCTTCTTTTTTATTGATTATCCGGAAAGATGCCATACTTTTCACGCTCCACATGGGTAAAAACAAGGTTATTGGAAAAATAAATCAACTTTTTTGCGGATTGCATGGGTAAAATCACTATCTTTGTAACCAAAAGACAAAAGCATGATTGTAACATTCGACAAGGATTATCTTCGTGAACTCTACGAAACAGGAAAGGGCGACAAGAAACACCGCTTCCAACCTGACATCATAAAGCGTTACAGAAAAGGCATTGACCTTATCAAAAGCGCAAACAAGGTTGAAGATTTGTTCCTGTTCCCCTCCTTGCGTTACGAGGTCTTGCAAGGCGACAAGGCGGGCATTTCATCCATAAGGGTGAATGACCAATACCGAATCGAATTTACCGTGTCAGAAGAAAAAAAACGAAACGATTGTTTACATCTGCAATATATTAGAATTGTCAAACCATTATAAATAACTGCGTTATGGTTACTGTTAAAGGAATAGACCCAAAAATGATTGCCAACAACTTAGAGCCTTACGAACCCACCCATCCAGGCGAATTGCTCAAAGACGAAATAGAATGCCGGGGCTTGTCACAAAAACAACTTGCGGCGGATATGGGCGTGTCTTATACCGTCTTGAACGACATTGTGAACTGCAAACGACCCGTGAACACGAAATTTGCGCTTTTGTGCGAAAAAGCAATGGGCATCCCGGCTTATATGCTTTTGCGGCTGCAAGCCGATTATGACATGATTACAACAAAGCGTGACAAGTCTTTTTTGGAACGCCTTGCCAACGTAAGGAAAATTGCAGCGGTATTATAAACTTAATGGCACTAGTGGTGTTTTATAGTAAAACAAAATTCAAATAAACCGCTAATTTTGCGGTGAATTTTGTTGCCGTTTCAATTATTCTTGCTACTTTCCGGAGTTTGACACTTTGAAAGTAAGAAAAACGAAGAAAAAGTTGGCTGGAGATTGCTGTAGTGGCGATTTTCGGCCAACAAATTTTTTCTGGGTATGTAATGTATTT
>CALURT010000032.1 GCA_944323245.1 uncultured Bacteroidales bacterium | reverse complement strand
ATTCAATTCCGGCGTCTCATAGGGCGCCTTGAGTTCATTGCTTTTCATAATATTAATAATTAAAGGGTTGGTTTAATGACAGAGCGGGCGGTCCGCTTCTATGGAAAAGCAGATGAAAAGCAAATGAAGAATATCCTGAAAAAGCCCTCTACAGAGCCTCAAACAGGGCTTCGACCACGGATTCGGCCGACATCATGTCCATCCGGAAAGAGTAGTCTGCGGAAAGGGAATCGAACGCCTCCCTGAATTCCGCCTTCAGAGGTTCGGCAGGAGGTGATTCCATTTTGAGAGGATTGACCGGAGTCCCGTTCTTCCATACCCTGAAATCAAGGTGCGGTCCGGTACTGCGGCCTGTCGAGCCGACATATCCTATCACCTGGCCCTGTGTCACCCTCGTGCCGGGCCTCAGCCCAGATGCGAATCTTGAAAGATGAAGATATGCTGTGGAATATACGGAATTGTGTTTGATTCTCACGGTATTGCCTCCGGCCCCTTCGTTTCTCATGGAAGTGATGACCCCGTCCCCGATTGTCATTACGGGAGTTCCGGCAGGGGCCGCATAATCCACTCCGGTATGCGGCTGCACGCGTCTTGTGATAGGATGCCTCCGGGCGTAACTGAATCCCGAACTGATTCTTGAATATTTCAGAGGAGCCTTGAGAAAGGCTTTCCTCATGCTTTCTCCGGAAAGGTTCCAATACACGTTGCCGCCGTCGCCCTGATCGAACATGACAGCCGGGAAATCCTGCCCTGCATGCGTGAAAACCGCATATCGTACTGTATCCACGGCCACGACCTTTCCGTCGCAGCTTTTTTCATCGTAGAATACCCTGAATCGGTCGCCTTTCTGCAACCCGAAGAAATCCACTGTCCATGCGTAGATATCCGACAGGGTGAGCACAAGCAGCGGAGACACATCGGCGTCGATCATGTCGTTCCACAACGAGGACCTTATCGTGACGTCGGCATATTTATGTTTGACAGTCACGGGTTTGGCTATTTCAAAAGCCTCAAAGGGAGGCGTGCAGCGGAAAACCACCTGCGTGAAACTATCCTTGTCATATACGAGATATTCCAATTTCCTTTCCTGCCCTGACCTTGCCCCAGCCTCAATATCACCAGCCTCAATACCATCAGAAGGACCTGATTCGGAATAATATGCCTTGTAGGAGTTTCCGGCCCTGAATTTCCTGACATCGAAAACCGGACTGCATGCGTCTGACAGAAGATATGCATCTCCGGCCGACATTCCGAGCCGCATCAGGAGCCCGGAAAAGACCTCGTTCTTTTTTACTTTCCCGCCGGTTTCCGTCAGACCTTCCGTAGAAAAGCCGCAACCCTCCGAATCGGTTTCATCCGGTGATATGACGGCGGCAGTATTTTCGTCCGTACTGCCGGAGTGTTCCCTGCAACCGTAAACCACGGAAAACAGCATTGCAGAGAGTAGAAGAAACGATCTGTATAATTTCATAACGGTTGCGAAATTATATAAAAAATCGCAGACGGGAAAATCACGAAACCGCTTCGTGGAAATTTTTGTAAAAATATGGGATAAAGTGGAAAAAATTTCTTACTTTTGCCGCAAGTACTGAAAGCAGCTGAAAAAGACGGAGTCATGGTAAAATTCATCGGGGAATATACGGTCAAATTGGACGACAAGGGACGGTTGGTGCTTCCATCCGCCTTCAAAAGCGTCATGCCTGCCGGTGAAGACATGAAATTCGTCCTGAAAAAGGATATTTACGAGAATTGCCTTGAAATGTACACTTATGCCGAATGGGAAAGGCAGTCGGAAGAAGTCAAGTCCAAACTGAATCCTTTCAACAGAAAGCACTCCACATTCTGGAGAGAGTACATGCGCAACAGGGCAGTAGTGGAGCCGGATTCCAAAATCGGGAGGATTACCATTCCCAAACAGCTGTTGGAGTCGATAGGCGTCCGCAAGGAAGTGGTCTTTGCAGGCAACGACTACAAGATCGAACTTTGGGCCAAGGAAAGCTACGAGGCAAGTTCGATTTCCGGTGAAGAATATGCAGCCCTTGCCGAGATGATATCGGAAATAGAATGATGGGAGGGGATGCGATGTCTGAATATCATACACCAGTCCTGCTGAATGAAAGTATTTCAGCCCTGATTTCCGACAGATCTGGAGTTTATGTGGATGCCACATTCGGCGGAGGCGGCCATTCGGCCGGAATATTGTCGGAACTCGACGGAAACGGCAGGCTTGTGGCCTTCGACAGGGATGAAGATGCCATGAAGAATGTCATTGACGACAGCCGGTTTACCTTGATCCGCAACAATTTCCGTTTCATTCACAATTTTCTGCTGTATGAAGGCTTCATGGACGGAGTCGACGGGATTCTTGCCGACCTCGGCGTATCCTCGCACCAGTTCGACACTCCGGAAAGAGGCTTTTCATTCAGGTACGATGCTCCTCTTGACATGAGGATGAACAGGGAAGGCGGGTGTACGGCTGCGGACATAGTCAACGGTTACGACGAAGAAAGCCTTGAAAGGATATTCCGTCTTTACGGGGAAGCGGAAAACAGCAGAAAGGTGGCAAGGCTTGTCTGCGAGGCCCGCAAGGTGTCTCCGATACGGACTACGGCGGAATTGGACGGGGCGATAGAAAGCGTGACGCCGAAAGTCGCAGCCCACAAGTATCTTGCGAAGATATATCAGGCGCTCAGGATAGAGGTCAATCAGGAGATGAGGGCGTTGGAGAAATTCCTCGAAGGGGCGTCCGAATCATTGAAGCCGGGAGGACGGCTTGTGGTGATTACCTATCATTCGCTCGAGGACAGGATGGTCAAGAACTTTATCCGCTCGGGAAACGTGGACGGCGTCATGGACAAGGATCTGTACGGGCGTGTCTCCGCCCCTCTGAAAGCGGTGAACAAAAAGCCGATATTGCCTTGCGAAAGCGAAATTGCGTCCAATACAAGGGCGAGAAGTGCGAAATTGAGAATTGCTGAAAAACTGTAGACCGATGACGGAAGAGAATACGGAAAGACGGCCGGGGAGAAAGGCCGGCGAGATACTCAGAGCCATAGCGAGGGGAGAATTCCTTTTCACATTGAAATGCGACAAGTTCTTCCCCCACATCATCTATTTTTTCTTCCTGATATGCATCGTGCTGGCAGTCAATCTCATGATAGAGAAGACTATGGTTGAGGCAGAGCGGAACAAGGCAGAAATATACGATTTGAAAATATATCTGACACATATAAATTCCGAATTGGTCGGACTCGGCAAACTAAGCAAGGTGCAGGAAATGCTCGAAGCGTCCGGTTCGGAGCTGACCGTTCCGGAAACCCCGGTCACGGTATTGAAAAAATAGGACTGTATGGCAGAAGGCGTCAACGATAACGGCATCGACAGGAAAGACAAGGACAGGATCGGCATGGTTCTGTTCATTATCTATATCTTTTTTCTGATAGCGGCGGTAATCGTTGTCGGACGCATTGTCTATCTGCAGGTATTCTATCGTCCTGATCCTGCATTCGTCAGGGAGTTCACCCCGCGCAGCATCAAGGAAATCACCGAACCTGAAAGAGGGGCAATACTTTCTTCGGACGGAAAACTGCTCGCAGCATCGATACCAATGTATCAGATAGCCATGGACTGCACCGTCAGGAAAGAAGAATTCATGAAAATCAAAAGCAGGGAAACGGGCGAGGAAAAGGAAGCGGAATGGCTGGAAAAGGCCAAGGCTCTTTCCGAAGGCCTTGCGGAACTGTACGGAGACAGGACGGCCGGCGAATATTATGACATGATAGCCTCAGCACGCCGCAATGACAGGAAATACATCAGAATCGGCGGACTGATCAACCACATGCAGCTCCAGCAGGTCAAGGCGCTCCCGCTTTTCGACGAAGGCAAATACAAGGGCGGCATTATCGTGGAAAAGTACGACAAACGCATCTATCCTTACGGGTCGCTGGCCAAGCGTACCCTCGGCAATCTCGACGACAACAACCCGGACAATGACGACGTCGGCATCGAAGGACGCTATGATTATGCCCTGCACGGAAAGGAAGGCTACGAATGGCTGAAGAAGACCGACAATTTCGAATATATCCGCAACTATGACAGTACCTTCGTCAAGGTGGAAAACGGTATGGACGTGAGGACGACAATCGATATCGAGATTCAGGATATTGCTGAAAAGGCTCTGAAAGCTGGCATAGAAGGAGTCGAAAATATCGAGGGAGGCTGCGCCGTAATCTTGGACGTGAAGACGGGTGCGGTAAAGGCCATCGTCAATCTGACATTGGACGAAGACGGTATTGCCCGGGAAAGGTACAACTATGCGATAGCCCGTGCCGAAGCCCCGGGTTCGGTGTTCAAGACCGCCACGCTCATGACCCTTCTTGAAGACGGGAAGGCGGAATTGTCCGACGAGGTGCCTACGTTCCGCGGGAAATGGTCCTACAACGGCAATCCTCTGCCTGCGGACCCGTATCTCAAGGACTGGAAGTCTGACCGCATTTCGTTGAGGGACGGAATGAAGATTTCATCGAATCAGGTATTCAGGTACTTGGTCTGCGAAAACTACGATGACGATCCCGGGAGATTCGTCAACAAATTTTACGAATACAAACTCGGCGAGGCTTTCGATTTCGACGTGGAAGGCCTTGCAACGCCGCAGATACCTCTTCCTGGCACGGCCGCATGGAGCGGAACGACGCTGCCTACGCTTTCCTACGGGTACAGCATCAAGGAAACCCCTATGCACATCGTCATGTTCTACAACGGCATAGCCAACAAGGGCAAGCTGATGAAACCTTACCTTGTGGAGTCGATAGAAAAGGACGGCAAGGTCGTGGAAAAGTTCAAACCGGTGGTTCTGAACGGCTCCATCTGCTCCGAAAGGACGGCCGACACGCTTGTAAGCGTATTGAAATACGTGGTGCAGGAAGGAACGGCCAAGAGACTGAAATCCGCCAAATGTCCCGTTGCCGGCAAGACCGGAACGGCAAGGATGCTCGTCGACTTTACGAGAAACGGGAGACCGGTGGCGGCCTATCAGGATGACGAGGGGCGGAAAAGGCATCAGGGCTCGTTCGTGGGCTTCTTCCCGGCTGATTCTCCGAAATATACGGCCATTGTGGTGATATATTCCAAACTGTCAAGGGCCAATTTTTACGGAGGGAATATCCCGGCCAACGTTTTCAAGGAAATGGTGGACAATATCTACTGTCTCTCGGATGGCTGGAACGAAAAACTGAAAGGCAAGGGCAGTGTCCCGGACATGGCAATAGCAAAGATAGAGACCGGTGCGGACGAACTCGACAGGATACCGGATATCAGGGGCATGGGTTTGAAAGACGCCGTGTACTCCGTGGAAAACTGCGGCTACACGTGCTCGTACAAGGGAGTAGGACATGTGGCAAGCCAGAGCCCTGCGGCGGGAAGCAAGGCCAAGAAGGGGACTGTCGTACATTTTGTTTTGAAATAAATTAGGTTATGAAACTTGAAAGGATATTGGAAAACTGCGGAGTGCTGTCGGTTCACGGAAATACGGATACCGACATCCTGTCCGTATGCAGTGATTCGAGAAAAATAACGGAAGGCGCACTGTTCGTGGCCGTGAAAGGCTTTGCATCGGACGGTCATGACTTCATCGGCAAGGCTGTCGGGAACGGCGCTTCGGCCGTAATCTATACATCGCAGGAAGCATTGGAGGCGCAGGGAGGATTCATGGAGGGCGTCACGTATGTACTCGTGGCCTCATCAAGGCACGCCCTTGCGATAGCTGCCGCCAATTTCTACGACAATCCGTCGCACAAGCTCGAATTGGTCGGCATTACAGGGACGAATGGCAAGACCACTACAGTGACTCTGCTCTACAACCTGTTCACTTCCTTGGGTTACGGTTGCGGATTGCTTTCCACCATCGCCAACTATGTCGGAAACAGGAAGAGCGAAGCCGTGAACACGACATCCGACCCTGTGACAATCAATTCCCTCCTTGCGGAAATGGTTGAGGCCGGCTGCTCGTACTGTTTCATGGAAGTAAGTTCCATCGGAATGGAACAGGAAAGGGTTTCCGGACTGAAATTCAAGGTCGGTATTTTTTCGAATCTTACTCATGACCATCTGGATTACCACGGGACCTTCGCCGAATATCTGCGTTGCAAGAAACTCTTTTTCGACACTCTGCCTCAGGGCTCTTTCGCCGTTACCAACATCGATGACAGGAACGGGCTCGTGATGACTCAGAATACGGTGGCTGAAACCGTTACATATTCGTGCAGGACAATAGCAGACCATACATGCCGCATCATCGAGGAAAGTTTCGACGGAATGCTCCTTTCGATTGACGGAAGGGAATGCTGGTGCCGCCTTATCGGACAGCACAACGCCTACAATCTCCTTGCCGTCTATACTGCCGCAATCTGTCTCGGCGCAGACAGGGAACAGGTCCTGACGGCCCTCAGCACGCTCGGCTCCGCATCGGGCCGGCTTGAGACATTCAGAGGTCCGAACGATATTTCCGTAGTCATCGATTACGCACATACTCCGGATGCCATGGAAAACGTACTCAAGACCTTGCGGGACATCGCACCCGAGCGTCAGCTGATTTGTCTTTTCGGATGCGGAGGCGACAGGGACAGGACCAAGAGACCGGAAATGGCGGCGGTTGCACAGGCATTTGCCGACAGGATAATAGTGACTTCCGACAACAGCCGCACGGAAAGGACAGAGGACATCATGGAGGACATAAAGGCCGGTCTCGACATGCGCGGCAGGGCCAAGTCGCTCTTCATACCGGACCGTGAGGAAGCCATAAGGACGGCGATAGTCACCGCACCTCAGGGAGCTACCATCCTGCTTGCAGGCAAGGGACACGAGACATATCAGATAATAGGAAAGGAAAAACGTCATTTCGACGAAAAGGAAGTCGTTGCCGGCATCTTCGCAGAAATGAAAGAAATGGAGGAAGGAAGATGATATACCACCTGTTCGAAGCACTCAAGGAATACGATATCCCTGGACAGGGCCTGATGACGTATCTGAGCTTCAGGGCGATTTTCGCCAGCATTACGGCAATGCTGATTTCCCTGATAATCGGAAAACGCATCATCGGATGGCTGCAGAAGAAGCAGATAGGGGAGGAAATCCGCGACCTCGGACTCGAAGGCCAGCTGCAGAAAAAGGGTACACCGACGATGGGAGGCATAATAATCATCATTGCCGTCCTTACGGCTGTGCTGCTTTTCTCGGACCTTACCAACATCTACACCATTATATTGATTATCGCTACCCTCTGGTTTGCAGGCATCGGATTCACCGACGATTACATCAAGGTGTTCAAACACAGGAAAGAGGGTTTGAGCGAAAGGGGGAAACTGGTTGCACAGATTCTTTTCGGACTCGGACTCGGGCTTACGGTGTGCTTCAGCGGCGATATTACCGTCAGGGAAGCAGTTCCGGCCGGAGAGGAGGTATCGGCAGCGGATACGAGGATTTCCGATTCCGGGGAAGTGCAGTACGATGCCGTGAAAAGCACCAAGACGACGCTTCCGTTCATCAAGGACCATGAGTTCGACTACAAATGGTTGTCCCCGTTTGACGGGGCTATGGGATGGTACTGCAAATGGGCAATTTACGTGCTGATGATAGTATTCGTCATCACGGCGTGCTCCAACGGGACCAATCTGACCGACGGCATGGACGGACTCGCTACGGGCACTTCAGCGATAGTGGTGGTGGTATTGGGAATATTCGCATATCTCTCCGGAAATATCATCAACGCCCAGTACCTCAATATAATGTATATTCCCGGAACGGGAGAGATAGCCGTTTTCATGGCGGCATTCGTCGGCGCCCTGATTGGATTCCTATGGTACAATTCCTATCCTGCACAGGTCTTCATGGGCGACACGGGAAGTCTTGCCATCGGAGGAATAATCGGTGTCTGCGCCATTCTCATCAGAAAGGAACTGCTTCTGCCGATTCTCTGCGGGGTCTTTTTGGTGGAGACATTGTCCGTGATAGTGCAGAGATCCTATTTCAAGTTTACGAAGAAAAAATACGGGGAAGGACGCAGGGTGTTCAAGATGACGCCTCTGCACCATCATTTCCAGAAAGAAGGTGTTCCGGCCGTCATTTCTTCTCCGAAAAGGGCACAGCCGGAGGCCAAAATCGTCGTGAGGTTCTGGATTGTGGAAATATTATTGGCAGTGGCTACGATAGCCTTGCTTAAAATCAGGTAGTTATGAAAAGAATTGTGGTTTTGGGCGGTGGAGAAAGCGGAGTCGGTTCCGCTGTCCTCGCAAAGGTAAAAGGGTTCGACGTCTTTCTTTCCGACAGCGGGAAGATTGCAGGCAAATATGTGGAAATGCTCGAAAAATGGGGTATCCCGTATGAACAGGGAGGCCATACCGAGGAGTTGGTTCTCAATGCGGATGAAGTCATCAAGAGTCCCGGAATCCCGTCTGCCGCACCCATGGTCGAAAAAATATCACGCGCCGGCATAGGCATCATTTCCGAAATAGAATTTGCAGGAAGGTATGACAAGGCGAAGAAGATATGTATTACCGGCAGCAACGGCAAGACCACGACCACGTCCCTCATATATTATCTGCTGCAGAATGCGGGACTGAACGTAGGACTCGGAGGAAACATAGGCAAGAGCTACGCCCTGCAGGTCGCTACTGAGAATTTCGATATTTACGTGTTGGAACTCAGCAGTTTCCAGCTTGACAACATGTACGACTTCAAGGCCGACATAGCCATAATCACGAACATAACCCCCGACCATCTCGACCGTTACGACCACAATCTCGAGAATTACGTCAGGGCCAAGTTCCGCATAACCCGGAACATGGACAGCGACGACTGTTTCATCTTCTGTTCCGACGACGAAATCACCATAAACCACCTGAACAAAATCATCGTCAAGGCCAAACAGCTGCCTTTCACCCAGAAAGGGGAGGTTTCCGAGGGCGCCTTCGTCAAGGACGACAAAATGATCGTAAGATACAAGGACAGCGAGTACGACATGTACATTCAGGAACTTGCCCTTGGCGGGAAACACAATGTCTACAATTCCATGGCGGCAGCCATTGCCGGAAAGGTCATGAACATCGACAATGCCGTAATCCGGGAAAGTCTGTCGTCCTTCCAGGCCGTGGAACATCGCTTGGAAAATGTCCTGAGCGTAAGGGATGTCCTTTATATCAATGATTCGAAGGCTACGAACGTAGACGCAGCGTGGTATGCTCTCGAATGCCAGACCCGCCCGGTGGTGTGGATAGTGGGAGGAACGGACAAGGGCAATGATTACGCCCCTCTTGTCCCTCTTGCCAAGGAAAAGGTAAGGGCCATGATATGCATGGGTCTCGACAACGGGAAATTCCACAAGTCATTCAAGGATGTCGTCCCGGAAATCAGGGATGTGACATCGGCGGATGCTGCTGTGAAACTTGCTTCCGAACTTGCTGAGCCTGGAGATGTGGTGCTTCTGTCACCGTGCTGCGCAAGTTTCGATCTTTTCAAGAACTACGAAGACAGGGGCAGACAGTTCAAGGAAGCTGTCAGAAATCTGTAACGGACCATGGAACAGGGCACGGATACGGGCAGGACGAAGTTCTGGAACTTCATCGACAATTTCAAGGGGGACAAGGTCATCTGGATGATCGTTCTCCTGCTTGTCCTCATATCTCTTGTTTCCATTTTCGCATCCACTTCAGGTTTGGCGGAAGACGGAGTGAGCAGGCTGGACATATTCATGGACCAGCTGAAGCTCGTTTGTGGAGGGCTTTTCATCATCCTGTTCTGCTACAACTTCATGAATGTACGCATCATCAGGGCATTGTCGTCCTTCGGCTTCATATTGTCGCTGATTCTTTTGATCTGTCTCTACGGCGGACTCGGCGTGGAAATCAACGGTGCTGTCAGGGCATTGCAGATAGGAGGAGTCCAGATTTATGTGTTCGAAGTCATCAAGGTCTCCATGGTGATGTATCTGTCATGGGCGATTTTCGCATACAAGGAAGACAGGTTTTTCCTGCCGAAACTCATTGCGGGCACAGCCTTGCAGTCCGCAGGAAGTCATGACGCCGACGGCGAAGCGTCAGACCCGGCAGCCGGCGGAGAACCTCAGGTATCCAAATTGGCATTCGTCACGAAACCGTGGTTCAAAAGGCTCTGGTACATTTATCTTCCGATACTGATTATCTGCGCAGGCATGTTCAAGGGAGGTATTTCGAGTACCTTGTTCTGCGGACTTGTCATGTTTCTCGTCATCCTTATCGGCGGTATGCCGAAAAGGGAAATTTTCGGCGCCCTGATAGTCGGACTCGCCATAGTCGGGATATTCACGGGAATCTATTTCGCTTCCGACGGCGATAAATTTTCCCGTATCGGCACGGCCATAAACAGGCTTACACTTCACAGGGAATACGAGGTCATTGCCGAGGGCAACACGAGAAGCGACGAATACCGGACAGCCATGGACAAGATAAGGCAGCCCGAAGGCGCCAAACTCGCCGTGAAGGAGGGCGGTCTGATAGGAAAAGGTCCTGGAGGAAGCACGCAGAAATATTCGGTTTTCGCCATATTCAGCGACTACATGTACTCCTTCATTGTCGAGGAATACGGTCTGATAGGCGGAATCATAGTCCTTATATTGTATGTCAGTCTTCTGGCAAGGGGCTCCCTGATAGCGCGCTTCTGTGACGACTGGTTCAGCAAGACTGCCGTAGCCGGCTTGGTCCTTCTTATAAGCGGCCAGGCGCTCATGCACATATTCATCAATGTGAACATAGGCCCTCTTACGGGGCAGACCCTGCCGATGGTAAGCCACGGAAGCAGTTCATTCCTTTCGTTCAGCGTAGCGTTCGGCGCACTTCTGTCGATAAGCCGCTTGGCCAAGAAGAACATGGATACGCAGGCTGTCGCCGCAGACGAGAATGAAGAGGCGGAAATGATAGCTGCCGAAACTGTTCCGGAAGAGGAAATTCAGGAGGAAACAGGAAATGGATAAAACATCGGAAAACAGGCCTCTGAGGGTAATAATAAGCGGAGGAGGCACGGGCGGACACATATTCCCTGCACTTTCGATAGCCGACAGCCTCAGGGAGAGGAATCCGCAGACGGAAATCCTTTTTGTGGGGGCGGATGGCAGGATGGAAATGGAAAAGGTCCCCGCTGCGGGCTACAGGATTACCGGACTTCCGGTAGCCGGACTGCAGAGAAGCCTTTCCCCGTCGAATCTTCTGCTGCCTTTCAAGATATTGAAAAGCATATCCATGGCGGGGAAGATAATCAGGGATTTCAAACCTGACATTGCCGTAGGCGTCGGAGGATATGCGAGCGCACCGATGCTGTGGAGCGCACAGCGAAGGGGTATCCCGACCCTGATTCAGGAGCAGAACGGATATGCCGGCCTTACGAACAGGATTCTCGGGAAAAAGGCGGACCGTATATGCGTCGCATATCCCGGAATGGAAAAGTTCTTCCCAAAGGAAAGGATAGTCATGACCGGTAACCCAATCAGAAAGGGAATAGTTCCGGCCACGGATGAAACACGGGCGGAAGCCCTGAAGTATTACGGACTTGACCCGCAGAAAAAGCATCTTTTCATAGTCGGAGGAAGCCTCGGAAGCGGGACTTTGAACCTCTCTGTACGGAAATGGATTGAAAAAGGCTGTCCGGAAGGGGAAAATCTTGAGGTCCTGTGGCAGTGCGGCAGATATTACAGGCCCGGAGTGGATGCATTCATGGAAGAAATCCGCAAAAGGCCCGATGCACCGGCCTGTATTGCAGGAATAAGGCATTTCGATTTCATACAGAGGATGGATCTGGCTTATGCTGCGGCCGATGTCGTCATCTCCCGTTCGGGAGCAAGTTCGATATCGGAGTTGTGTGCTGCGGGAAAAGCAGTTATCTTTGTGCCCTCGCCCAATGTGGCGGAAGATCACCAGCGGCACAATGCGATGGCCTTGGTGAACAGGAACGCTGCGATGATTGTCATGGATGACAAGGCTCCGGACGAACTTATGGACAAGGCGTCTGCCTTGCTTGAAGACACAGACCGGATAAGGGAAATGGAGAAAAATATCCTGACCTTGGCCATAAGGGATGCGGCAGACAGAATCGTAGCGGAAATATACGGAATAACAGACAGGAACGGAAAATGAAATACGACAAGGTATATTTTATAGGTATAGGCGGCATAGGCATGAGCGCCATCGCCCGGTATTTCAAGTTCAAGGGATTGGAAGTAAGCGGTTATGACAGGACTCCTTCCGAACTTACCGGAGAACTTGAAAAGGAGGGTATGGCCATACATTACGAGGACAATCCCGATTTCATTCCGAAAGACGTCAGGAAGACTCTCGTAGTGTACACTCCCGCCATTCCGGCCGACATGAAGGAGCTCGTTTATGTAAGGGAGCTCGGATACGATGTGGTCAAGAGGTCGAGGGTCCTCGGCACCATATCCGAAGGCCAGAGATGCCTTGCCGTGGCCGGAACACACGGAAAGACCACCACGAGCACTCTCACGGCCCATATTTTCGAGGCAAGCGGAGAGGGTTGTTCGGCTTTCCTTGGGGGAATCTCCAAAAACTACGGGACAAATTTCCTCGTGAGCTATAACAATGTAGTGGTGGCCGAGGCTGACGAATTCGACAGGTCATTCCTGCAGCTCCATCCCGAAATAGCAGTGATTACCGCCATGGATGCCGATCATCTCGACATATATTCCGACATCGGGCATGTCCGTGAAGCATTCAGGGCATTCGCCTCGCAGGTGACCGGAACGCTCATAGTCAAATACGGGCTCGACATTTCCCGGAAAGATACCGGGGCGAAGATATTCACGTATTCGTATGACGTACAGGAAGCTGATTTTCACGCCGAAAACATTTCCGTGGACGGATGCGGGTATTTCACATTCGACCTGCATTACCCTCACGGGATTATTTCCGGCTGCAGCGTCGGCGTGCCGGGCTGGGTCAATGTCGAGAACGGAATAGCAGCGGCGGCCATCGCCCTTACTTACGGCATCGCTCCGGACCGGGTCAAGGCTGCCTTGAAGACATTTTCAGGAGTAAAGCGCCGCTTCGACATTCACGTCAACCGTCCGGGATGCGCATATATCGATGATTATGCCCATCACCCCAAGGAAATAGAGGCTGCCATGAGTTCCATAAGGGAAATATTTCCCGGCAGGAAAATCACTGCAGTATTCCAGCCTCATCTTTACACGAGGACGAGGGACTTCGCAGCGGATTTCGCCAAGGCTCTCGGCGGAGCGGACAAACTCATCCTGCTCGACATCTATCCTGCAAGGGAAGAACCGATACCGGGAGTGTCTTCCGAAATGATTTTCAAGGATGTGGACTGTCCTGAAAAGGTCATGATACGCAAGGAGGAACTCATGCAGTATCTTGAAAAGGAGCCGGTGGACATTCTCGTGACCTTCGGAGCGGGAAACATAGACAGATTCACGGGCCCGATAACCGAAATGCTTGAAAACCGAAGCGGAAAATGAAGAAATTCAGGGAATATCTCTTGATTTGCATCGCGTTGGCTGCGGTGACGGTCGTCGTGACTTCCGCACTCGGCGTGAGCGGGGCGAAAAACAGGGCCCTGCTTTGCTCGGGAGTGGACATAGTCGTGTCCGACAGTCTTGAAAGCCGTTTCGTGAGCCGGGAGGATGTGGAAAAATACCTTGCGGACGGATACGGGGAATGTGTCGGAAAGGAGATATCCCGGATTGACTTTACGAAAATAGAAAAATCCGTGAATTCGAAGAGTGCTGTCCTGAAATGCGAGGCATACGCCACCGATGACGGGATCCTTCATCTTGAAGTGACACAACGGAAGCCGCTGATAAGGTTCCAGTCTGCCGCCGGAGGCTTTTATGCTGATGAAGGAGGCTATCTTTTCCCTCTGAAGGACAACTACACTTCGTATGTCGTCATAGTGGACGGGCACCTGCCGTTGAGCGTGTCGTCAGGCTATAAGGGACGTTGTTCCGACGATGCGGAAGCGGCGTGGCTCGACGGCATGATTTCGATGGTGAAATACATGAAGAAAAGCACGGTATGGGCAGACAACATAGTCCAGATTCATGTCGAGGGCAACGGCGACCTTGTCCTGATCCCGAGAGAGGGAAAGGAAAAGTTCATTTTCGGCAAACCGGGAGGCTATGAGGACAAATTCGAACTCATGTCCTATTATTACAAGAGTATAGTTCCCGCCAAAGGGGAAAACCATTATTCGAGCGTAAACGTAAAATTCGGCAGGCAGATAATCTGCAAAAAATAAAGGATTATGGAAGACAGACACATAGTGGCAATAGACCTCGGCTCCTCGAAATTCGCCCTTACGGTAGCGAAAATCAACGGGGATGACATCCAGGTCATTTATTACCGGGAAATCCCGTCGGACGGCATAAGAAACAGTTATGCCTACAATTCCATGAAAATTTCCAAGGCCCTCGAGCCTCTCGTGCGCGATGCCGAAAAGGAACTCAGCATAAAAATCACCCAGGCCGTTGTAGGAATGCCGAAATTCCGCGTAAGGCAGGAAACCGGTACGGCGAGGAACGAAAGGAATGCCGACGAATGTATCACCGAAAGCGAAATCAAAGAGCTGAAGGATTCGGCTCTCAATACCTATCCGCTTGAAGACACCGTAAACGAAAAGCTTTTCGGGGCGGTGGCCCAGTCTTTTTCCAACGGAGAGGACTTCCAGCTCGTGGAAAACGAGATAATCGGGATGCCGAGCGGAATACTTGAGGGCAATTTCAAGATTTTCATAGGGAAAAGCACACCTTTGCACTATGTGGATGTCGCCTTCAACAAGCTCGGGATTGCTGTCGCAAGGAAATATTTCACGCCTGAGCCTGTCGCCAAGGCCGTGCTTACAGGGTCGGAGATGGAAAACGGAGTGGCTTTGATAGATTTCGGAGGCGGCTCCACGTCGGTATCTGTCTATTACGGCAGCATCATGAGGCATTACGCTTCAATTCCGTTCGGAGGCAATGCCATTACTTCCGACATCAAGACCGAATGCATGATTTCGGATACCCTTGCCGAAAATATCAAGAAGGCCTTCGGGGCATGCATGCCTGACAGATTGCAGAATCTGAGCGAAAAGACCATACAGATCAACGACGAAGCCACGGCCATGACCAAACAGCTGCCGGTCAAGTATCTCTCCGAAATCATATCCTACCGCGTGAAGGAAATAATCGAGGCGATACTGTTCGAAATAGAACAGAGCGGCTTTGCCGACAACCTCAGGAGCGGCCTCGTCCTTACGGGAGGATGTGCGGAACTGACGAACTGCTGCAACTACATCAAGGAACTGTCGGGATATACCGTAAGGAAAGGTTATCCGAGACATCTGTTTTCGACGGGCAGCAGCGGATGCAACGGAGTGTTCGAGACAAGCGCTGCTGTGTCCATAGGATTGGTCCTGACGGCGCAGAACGACCATGTCCTGGATTGCATTGAAGGGGAAAATACCATAAATACCGGTATAGAAGTGGTACTCGGCGGCGGTGAAGCCTCCGTTCCGGATACCGGACATGAAAATGACGGCGAGGCCGGGGCTGAACCTGAACCTGTACAGGAACCTGACAAGACCCCTGGCAACGGGACCCTTTTCCCTGACGGCGAGGTACCGGTGGTGAAGCCTGAAGGAGGGAAAAAACATGGCAGGAAAGACGGCGGAAAAGCCGGAGACAAGGACGGCGATGCCGGAAAAGGAGACAAAACGGTAAAGAATCCTCCGATTTGGACCAAGGTCAAGAACCTTTTCACTGATTATTACAATGATTTGACGAAAGAATAATTACGACACAGATGAGCGATATATTACCTACGGACTGGATTCCCGAAAATTCCATAATCAAGGTCATAGGAGTCGGCGGAGGCGGATGCAACGCAGTCGACTACATGTACAGGGAAAAAATCGAAGGCTGCAATTTCATAGTCTGCAACACGGATGCGCAGGCTCTGCTCAAAAGTTCCGTTCCGACGAAACTCCAGTTGGGACAGGGGCTCGGGGCCGGCACGGACCCGGTAAAAGGCCGCAATGCGGCCTTGGAGGCTCAGGATGAGATCTCCGCCACTGTCCTCGACAACGGGACCAAGATGCTTTTCATCACGGCCGGAATGGGAGGAGGTACGGGAACTGGAGCCGCACCTGTCATAGCCGACATGTCGAAGAAAAAGGGCATCCTGACGGTCGCAGTAGTGACCCTCCCGTTCAGGAACGAGGGCAACGAATCCCTGTCCAAGGCGATAGACGGTATCCACGAATTGGAAAAATGCGTGGACAGCCTCCTCATCATAAACAACGAGAAACTCTACGAATACTATGGTGACCATCTCCTGCAGGACGCCTATCCGAAAGCCGACGAGGTCCTGGCCACGGCCGTCCGTGGTGTCATAGAAATCATCACCAAGCCGGGATACATCAACGTGGATTTCCAGGACGTGAGCACCATGATGCGCAACAGCGGCATGGCTCTCATGGGCTGCGGCTCGGGTTCGGGCGAAAACCGTATCGGAGACGCCGTAAAGGAAGCCCTCGAATCCCCGCTTCTGAACGACTTCGATTTGAAGACGGCCAAAAACGTGCTTGTCAACATCACCGTGGGCAAGAATGAGAAAGGACTCACGATGAAGGAACTGAACGCCATCAACGGTATGATAAACGAATATACCGGCAATGCGAATAACTTCAAGCGAGGCATCATTTTCGACGAAAATCCCGAGACCGGAGACAAGATAAAGATAACCGTCATAGCCACGGGCTTCAAGATGAGCATGCTGAGCGACATTACCGACGTCAGTCTCGGCAACCTTATCGTCATTGACAGCGACTTTACATACGACGGGAAGGCCGGCGCCATCGGAGGGGAAAAGGAACTTTCCGAGGGTCCCGGAAACATCAAGATAGGTTACAACGACAGCAGCAATATCAGGAAATTCCATTTCGAGCAGGGATACATCCCTGCATTGATAGTTCCCGAGGGCAGGTCCATAAGTACCTTGGAATCGGTAACTGCCATAAGAAGGGCTGTCGGAAAGGAAAACAAGGAAAAAATTTGATTATATGGAAAGAAGAACAAGAGTAAGGTTCGCTCCGTCGCCTACAGGGCCTCTGCACATGGGCGGAGTAAGGACCGCTTTGTACAATTATCTGTATGCCAAACAGCATGGCGGCGATTTCATTATCAGAATCGAGGATACTGATTCACAGAGATTCGTACCCGGGGCCGAGCAGTATATCATCGAGGCCTTGAACTGGTGCGGAATCATCCCGGACGAGGGAGTGGATTCCGACGGCAAGGTAGTGGAAACCCTTTCCGACAGACATCCGCACGCCCCATACAGACAGTCACAGAGACGCGGCATCTACAGGAAATACGCCGAGGAATTGGTGGAAAAGGGTTATGCCTATTATGCCTTCGATACCGCCGAGGAACTTTCCGCAAAAAGAGCCGAAGCTGAGGCGGCAAAGGATACCTTCATATACAATCATATCACGAGGAAATCCCTGAGAAATTCGCTTTCCATGCCGGAAAGCGAGTGGAGGCCCTTGCTCGAAACTCACAAGGACTGGACAATAAGGTTCAGGATGCCGGAAAACAGGACGGTGAAAATGGACGACCTTATCAGAGGCCATATCGAGGTCAATACGGACACTCTCGACGACAAGGTGCTTTGGAAACGTGCCGACGAGCTGCCTACCTATCATCTTGCCAATATCGTGGACGATCATCTCATGGAGATAACGGAAGTCATCAGAGGCGAGGAATGGCTTCCGTCGCTGCCGTTGCACTATCTGCTTTACGAGGCATTCGGATGGCAGGATACCATGCCGCGTTTCGCCCATCTGTCATTGCTGCTGAAACCTGACGGCAAGGGCAAGCTGAGCAAGAGGGACGGAGACCGTCTCGGTTTCCCGGTGTTCCCTCTCAAGTGGACGAATGCGGAAGGAGAGGTGTCGAGAGGCTATCGTGAAGACGGATATTTTCCGGAGGCCTTTGTAAACATGCTCGCCATGCTCGGCTGGAATCCGGGAGATGACAGGGAACTCTTTACCATGCCGGAACTCATAGAGGCGTTTTCCTTGGAAAGGGTGATAAAGTCAGGGGCAAGGTTCAATCCCGACAAGGCCAAATGGTACAACAAGGAATACCTGAGGATGAAATCCGACGAGGAACTGACGGAACTTTTCATTCCGGTACTCGAATCCCATGGAATGCAGGTGGTCGGCTGTGCCAAGTGTGCTCTGACTGCGGGCGCAGAAGTGACGGTGCAGGGAGCCGATTATGCCAATCATATCTTTACCAAGGAATATGTCCGCAAGGTCGTGTCCCTTATAAAGGAAAGGGCTACGTTCGTGGCCGATTTCTGGGATATCGCCTCCTATCTGTTCGTCTCTCCGGAGACATACGCCGAAAAGGATGCCGCCAAATTCTGGAAAGAGGAAAATTATTCGCTTGCACTGCAGGTAGCGGACTTTATCACCGGATTCGAAGGGAAATTCGAAAAGGAATCGATAGAAGGTCCGTTGGAAGAGTTCATACGCAGCCATGAATGGCCGATGGGCAAGGTAATGAACTGCCTCAGGCTTGCTCTTGTCGGAGCGTCGAGCGGATTGGGCATAGCGGACATCGTGGCCCTCATCGGGAAAAAGGAATTTGCATCCCGAATCGATAGAATCAAGGCTGTCCTCGGGTGTTGAGGACGGTTCCCGGCACTTTTTGAATCCAGATGAAAAAAATTGACAAAAAAACTTGAAAAAAATTTGGAGGGAAAGAAAAAGTGCGTATCTTTGCAGCCCGTTTGAGAAATAACGGCAAGATCATTGACAATACTGGGAAAGATAACGAGGTAAAGAAGAAACGAAAGTCTGTAATCAAGGAGCCGTGATGATGAGTC
>CALURT010000031.1 GCA_944323245.1 uncultured Bacteroidales bacterium | reverse complement strand
TATCGCCGATGGTACTGCCCTGACGGGTGGAAGAGTAGGTAGCTGCCGCTTTTGCTACAAAGGGACGGATGAAAATCATATTTCACCCGTCCCTTTTTTTGTTATCTTTGCCGATATTATTTATCGGAATTTTCATGCAATCTCAATTCAAGGATACGTTTTCTTTGTCCGACGCAATCAGACTTGCTGGTCCTACGTCATTCAATATAATGTTCAAGCCGGCAGGTTCGCTGTGCAATCTTGACTGCAATTACTGTTATTATCTCGACAAGGCTGAAATCTACGGCGGCAGGGAACCGAAAATGACATTGGAGATTCTTGAGAATTGTGTCAGGGAATACATAGCGGCCAACGACGTTCAGGAAGTTACTTTCAACTGGCACGGAGGCGAGCCCCTTGTCATGGGATTGGATTTTTATAAAAGGGCCGTGGAGCTGCAGCAGCGGTATTGCGGTGACAAGGTAATACGCAATACTATTCAGACCAACGGCACTCTGATAACGCCGGAGTTTGCAGCCTTTTTCAAGGAAAACGATTTCCTTGTAGGTATTTCGATAGACGGTCCGAAGGATATTCATGACAAATACAGAAAAGACAAGGGTGGATTCCCGACATTCGACAAGGTTGTCAGGGCAATCGGCATGTTGTACCGTTATGGAGTGGAATACAATACGATGACGACTGTGAACAGGGCGAGCGAAGGCCGGGGAGCGGAAGTATATGATTTTCTGAAACGTCTCGGCACAAGGTTCATGCAGTTCATGCCTGTCGTGGAGCATGTCGTATATCCGCGTTCCGCTTCAGGAAAGCCCGACAAAAAGGCCCGTCCTTATATCGTTGATCCGGGCACTGAAGGAGCAAGCATAGCGCAATGGTCGGTGAATTCCCTTGCATTCGGCAAATTCATGTGCGACATCTTCGACAACTGGGTATGCAACGACGTGGGAACCTATTTCGTAAATCTTTTTGACTGTACCTTGGCCAACTGGTGCGGCGAACTTCCCGGAACATGCTCCTATGCCGAGACATGCGGTGGAAATTCCGTGATAGAACACAACGGAGACCTGTATTCCTGCGACCATTTCGTTTATCCAAAATACAGGGTCGGCAATGTCATGGAAACGCCGTTGAGAGAACTGATGGTTTCGGCCCGGCAATCGAAATTCGGAATTGACAAGAGGAACGGCTTGCCGGTGAAATGCATCAGATGCCGGTTCTATTCCGCATGCCACGGCGAATGCCCGAAGCACAGGTTCAATGTTACCGAATCCGGAGAAACGGGATTGAACGCTTTGTGTGACGGATATTATTACTTTTTCTCGCACGTGAGTCCGTACATGGACAGGATGAAGGAACTTTTGAAGAAAAAGGAGCCGCCACGGGGCATAATCCCATGGGCGAGAATGATGCGCTGAGGAGCAGCCTTTGCCTGCGACAAACCACCGGCTATGGGCTACCGGCAGGAGAGTTCGAGCCAGCGCATTTCCTTTTCTTCAGAAAGAGCCATGATTTCACCGATTCTTTCGGAAACGTCCTTCAATTTGTCATAAGGCAGATTGCCTTCGCTTATAAGCTGTTCGAGTCGGGCTTTTTCTTCGGCAAGGTTTTCAAGGTCCTTTTCCAATTGTTCGAATTCCTTCTGCTCCCTGTAGGTGAGTTTTTTGGCGGAAGGCTGTCTTTCCGGCTTTTTGGATACGGTCCTGTCGTTCTTCTGTTTTTCTGCGGAACGTTTGTCGGCTTCGTACGCCTTGACGTATTCCCTGTATTCGCTGTAACTGCCGATAAAATCCTTTATTACTCCGTCTCCGCAGAAAATGAAAAGATGTTCGACGAGCCTGTCAAGGAAATGTCTGTCGTGGGATACGATTATCAACGAACCTTCGAATTCCTTCAGGTACTCTTCCAATATGTTGAGTGTGACAATGTCAAGATCATTGGTCGGCTCGTCGAGAATAAGCAGGTTCGGTCGTTGCATCAATATCGTAAGAAGATACAGCCTGCGCTTTTCCCCTCCGCTCAGCTTTTCAATCCTGTTGTTCAGCATATCGTGCGGGAAAAGGAACCTGTTAAGCAGATATGTGTCGTTGACGATGTCGAGCACCGTGTCATTCGGGTTGAATGTAATGCCGCCCTGGCGGTAATATCCGATTTTCAGGGATTCCCCTCTGTCGATGATTCCGCTTGAGGGCATGCAGTTCCCGGTCAGGAGGTCGATGAATGTACTTTTCCCTACGCCGTTTTTCCCGACTATGCCTACCTTTTCGTATCTTCTGAAATTGTATGTGAAATCATCGAGGTAGCATTTGTCCCCGTAGTAGAAACTCACGTTGCGGCAATTTATGATTTTGGTACCGAGTCTCGTGCCGCCACCTTTCATGTCGTCCATGGATACGGACTTGCTGATGTACGTGTCGGATGCCCTTTCCTTGAGTTCATGAAAGGCGTCTATTCTGTATTTGGCCTTGCCGGTCCTTGCTTGCGGAGTACTTCTTATCCATTCAAGTTCCCGTCTCAGGATGTTCCTGACCTTGTCCGTTTCAGCATTGTGGTTAGCGATTCTTTCCTCTCTCTTTTCAAGATAGTTCTGATAATCGCCCTTGTAGATATAAAGGGAGCCCCTGTCGAGTTCGAAGACGGTATTGCAGACCTTGTCGAGGAAATACCTGTCATGAGTGACCATCAGCAGGGTGCAACGCGATTTGGAAAGATAGTTCTCCAGATATTCTATGGCGTCTATGTCCAAATGGTTGGTAGGCTCATCCATTATGAGAAAATCCGCTTCTGCGGCAAGCATTTCCGTGATGGCAACTCTTTTTATTTCACCTCCGGAGAGTTCTTTCATCTTTTTCCCGAAGTCAGTCAGACCGAAATTGGTAAGGAACTGCCTTACGCGAAGTTCGTACATGGAAAGCTGCGCATCGTCCAAATGTTCCGTATATGCTCCGCTGTGTGACATTATCTGTGAGAAAATGTCCTTTTCCGGATCGAAATCGTAGTCCTGTTTGAGGAAGGCTATCCTTATGTCCTTGAGGAATGTAATCCTGCCTCCGGAGTCGGATTTGTCTTCTCCGGCGAGAATGCGGAGCAGCGAAGTCTTTCCTGCGCCGTTCGGAGCTATGAGGGCAATCTTGTCCCCTTCGTTGATATTGAATCCTATCCGGTCGAAAAGGGTTTTGGGCCCGTACGACTTGGATATGTTTTCGATTTGAAGGTAACTCGGCATAATCGGCTATCTGAAAAACTTGTCGACTTCCTTTACCACTTCCGGGAGGGCAAATACGGCGACCCTGTCGTATGCCTCGATTTCAGAATCCCCTACCGCTATGAAGGACTCGTTGCCGCGGATGACACCGCCGATGATTGCATTCTGGGGGAATCCCAGATCTTTCAGTTTCCCCTTGGTAATCCAGCTTCCCGGTGCTACCACGAATTCAAGCAGTTCGGCGTTTGTACCGCTCATGTATTTGACGAAGTGGACCTTGTCGCTGAGAGTGAATTTGAATATTCTTCCGGCGGTAATCATTTTCTTGTTGATTACGGCGTCCACGCCCATGTTCTCCGCTAATTTGATGTACTCGATGTTTTCCACTTCGGCTATCGTCCTTCCGACTCCGAGCCTTTTGGCGGCGACGCAGGCGAGGATGTTGGTCTCGGTACTGCTCGTGACGGCAACGAACGCATCATATTCCCTCACGGATTCTTCCATGAAAATGTCGGAATTGCGTCCGTCTCCGTTGACTACTATGACATTGCCTCTCAATTTCTCGTTCAGTTCATAGCATCTTTCCTTTTTCTTCTCTATGATTTTTATCGTATCCACCTGTTTGGCAACCTGTTTTGCCACCATTTCCCCGATAGGGCCGCCTCCGAGAATCATCAGCTTGTTGACTTCGATATTGCTTTTGCCGATGTACCTCATAAGGATTTCCATTCCTTCGCGTTTGGAAATGATGAATACGAGGTCGTGGTATTTGAATTTTGTGTCAACTCCAGGGATTATGGTCTCGTTGCCGCGTGAAATGGCCACGATTCTGAACTGCAGGTCTTCGGACGATGTCATGTTTACGAAATCGGAGAGTTTCCTGTCGATGATGGGGGAGTCCTCTTCAAGTTTGAATACGGCCATCTGCAGTCTTCCGCGTGCAAAGTCGATGGATTCCGTGGACGCTGATCTTTTCAGAAGTTCCACTATTTCCGCTGCCGCTATCTTTTCGGGATAAAAGAGGAGGTCGATGCCCATTTCGGTGAAAAGATATTTGTTTTCGTACGACAGATATTCCTCGTTGTTTACTCTCGCAGTAACTTTTTTGCTTCCTAATTTCTTGGCAAGCAGGGCGCTGACTATGTTCACGTCCTGAGATTCGGAGGGACTGACGGCAATGAAGAGGTCGGCACGGTCCGCTCCGGCCTCTTTCAGGATGGCCAACGATGACGGATTGCCTTCAACGGTAATTACATCCGCATTTTCCGACAGCATGTCGAGTCTCTCCTTTTCGGAGTCTATGACGGTGATGTCATTGGATTCGTTGCTGAGCATTTTTGCAAGGTGTGAGCCGACTTCTCCGGCTCCTGCAATTATGATTTTCATAATCCTAAAGTAAATTTTAACGTCAGTCCGACGGACTTATGTTGTGATTCATACGTTTTTCCGCCATCGCAATGGCTTTGGTGCCGCGGAGGATGGCGGAAGGTATTATCCATTTGTCGTATATTCCTTTTATACGGTGGCCGTCGACTGCCTGAGCAGGTTTTGCCCCCTGTTTCCTGACAAGTCTGCGGTAATCCTTGTGCGCACGGACCACGGCCTTGAAATATGCGAACCTGAATGTCAGAAGGTAGACGGCGGCGGACATTCCGTCCATCAGCATCCTTGTCGTGATGATCCTGTCTGCACGACGTGAATCGGAGACAGTGACTGCAAGGTTGTTTTTCAGCATCAGAAGATTGTTCCTGTAATTCAGGAATAGCTTTTTCGGAGACCCTTGGGGGAGTGAGCCGCCACCGACGTGGTAAACGGTCGAGGCAGGAACCACCGAAATTCTGTAACCGGCAATCTGCGCCCTCCAGCACAGATCTATTTCTTCCATGTGGGCGAAAAACCGTTCGTCAAGTCCGCCGAGTTTTCTGTAGAGTTCCGCTCTTATCATGAGGCATGCCCCGCTTACCCAGAATACGTCCGCAGGCTTGTCGTACTGTCCGGTGTCCTTCTCCACCCTGTTGAGAATCCTGCCCCTGCAGAACGGGTAGCCGTATCTGTCTATGTAACCTCCGGCAGCTCCTGCGTATTCGAACATCTCCCTGTCTGATTCGGAGTGCAGTTTCGGAGCGCAAATTCCGCAGTCGGGATGCGAGTCCATCATGTGTTCAAGCGGTCCCAACCAGCCCGGAGTCACTTCTATGTCGGAATTCAGAAGGACGTAGTATTCGGCGTCTATGCTGAACAGAGCACGGTTGTAGCCTCCTGTAAATCCGTGGTTTTTAGTAAAAAGCATGGTTCTGACACCGGGAAACCTCTCTTTGAGAAGTTCGACTGAACCGTCGGTGGATGCATTGTCTGCCACATAGACGGCCGAATCCACGTTCATCGATGCGATGAGCGGCGGAAGGAATTTTTCAAGGAACTGTTTCCCGTTCCAGTTGAGTATTACGACTGCGGTTTTCATCCTTGCGAAGTTACGAAAAAAATTCACTTGTCATCGGAAGTGCCGTCATTTGGAACCGAAATAGATGAATATCATTCCGACGAGTATCAGAAGCAGGTCGATGGCCTTGGCCTTGAGGTTCCTTTCCCTGAAAAGAATCACGCCGCAGGCGAAGGATACGAGAACGGAGCCCCTTCTTATGAGGGACACTACGGAAATCATGGAGTCCGGTTGGTTCAGGGCGGTCAGGTATGCGAAGTCGGCAGCGGAAATGAATATGGAGATGAGGGGTATGGCCATGCTCCAGTGGAACGGTGTCGTTTTCTTTCTGAGAGGCATCCAGATGATGAGCACGACAATACCCATCATAAGCATCTGATAAAAATTGTACCAGCCCTGCACGAACATCGGACTCAGCTTCGTCATGATGAATTTGTCGTACAGTCCGCTTATCGCCCCGATGACCGAAGCCGCCGCCACAAACCATATCCACTTGTTGTGGGTAAAGTCTACGGATTCCTTTTTGCTCGACCGGCTTAGCAGGAAGAGGGACAGTATGGCCAAAATGACACCAATCCATTGGTACGCGTTCAGTCTTTCCCCGAAGACAAGCATTGCGCCTATGAGGACCAAGACAGGCCGGGTGGCATTGATAGGTCCTACTATGGTGATAGGGAGATGCTTCAGGCCGAAATAGCCGAAAATCCATGATGTCAGGACAATACATGACTTCAGGATTACGAGCAGGTGGGCGTGAAGGACGGAACCTTCTTCCGTATTGCCGGATGTCTCGGGGTGTCCTGCAAAGGGTGAGGAATCGAATAATGTCCCCGAAAACCAGCCGAAACCGAAAATGTCGTCAATTATGAATGGCGAGAAAATGAGTGTGGCGAAAACCGTATTCAAAAGCAGCACCGGAAGAACTGCATTGTCTTTCAGTGCTGACTTTTTGGATGCGTCGTAAAGCCCGAGAAAGGCTGCGGAGGCAAATGACAGCAGAAGCCACATTTCCCGTGCTATTCTTTATGATGGCAGCATTCGCCGTCGCCGTGCCCGTGTCCGCCGCAATGACCGTCACCACCATGTCCGTGACCGCCGCAATGACCGTCACCACCATGTCCGTGTCCGCAGCATTCGCCGTCGCCGTGCCCGTGTCCGCCGCAGTTACACGTCGAATGGACATATTCACCGTGGAGGCCTTCTTTCAATTCCTTTTCGGTAGCGTCGCGTACGGTGAGGATTTCACCCGTAAAGTTCAGCGTTTTTCCGGCCATCGGCGAATTGAGATCCATTTTTACGAATTTTTCGCTTACTTCCACCACTTTGCCTGGAACAATGCCTCCTGCGCTGTTCATCAGCGGAATAGTAGTGCCGGGAACGAGAAGATCCTCCTGAATGGTCCCGTTTACTTCAAACGCCTCTTTCGGAAGGTCTATAACCCTGTTCGGGTCGAATTCTCCGTAACCTTCAGCCGGCGTAAGGGTAAAGGCGAATTTATCTCCAGGCTCCTTGCCTTCGAGGTTGGCCTCGAACTTGTCAAGCAGTGTCCTTGTTCCGTGAATGTAGTCAAGAGGTTTTTCGGCAGTAGTCTTGTCGACTATATTTCCCTCTACTTCAAGTTCGTAGCAGAGTTCTACCACTTTATGCTTTTCTATTTTCATGATATTAGGAATTTAGCCGGCAAAGATACCATTTTTATCCGCTGAAATCAACATTTTCGAACGCAAGTGACGGAATTTGCCATTTCCGGCATTCTCTTGAGTCGTTTCCGGCTGCGACAAGGTTGTTCCAGAGGCCCGACATATTGCCCGTAATCAGCATTTCCCTGACGGGATACAGGATTTCTCCGTTTTCGAATGCGAAGCCTTCGATGCCGTATGAAAAGTCTCCGGTGACACCGTTGCAGTTTCCTCCATTGAATCCCGTGACCAATATCCCTTTCCCGCAAATCTTCATCAGGGCATCTGCATCCGTGATTCCATTGTCTTCAGGACAGTTCCACGGTAAAAGTACAGGTCTCGAAATACTTTCTACTGTCGGTTCCATATTCATTTTTGCGGACATGTACGTATTTATGAAGTAATTGCATACCTGACCGCATTTTATGACAGGAGCATCCTTGGTGGCGACGCCTTCGCTGTCGTACAGCCTTGCTCCCGGTTTGCCGTATGTCCTCGGCAGATCCATGAGCGTCATACCGGCCGAAAACACTTTCTTGCCGAGAGAATCTTCAAGGAACGAGGATTTCTGATATATCGAAAAGGCGTTCAGTGCGGAAATCACAGGAGAGATCAGCTTGGAACTCACTGTCGTATCCACGACCATCGCAAGCCTGCCTCCTTCATGATGTACGGGCCCGAGTTGACGGACAGCCCGTTCGAGAGCCTTGGCAGCGCACCTGCAGGTATCGAGTCTGTCGATGAACGGCGATGATTCCCACCAACTGCCGCTGAATTTTTTCCCGTCAGGGGACTTTATCGTCATTTCGGAACTCAGTACGAAGGAACTTTCGGTATGCCTTCCCGAAAATCCTGCCGAGTCTATGAGATAATTGTCCTCGACGAGATCGGAATATTCGCATTCTTCCGAAATCACGTCATATCTGTCGTCCTTGGAAAATTTTCCGTACATGCATTCGTTTTCCGCCATGCGGAAGCGTCTTTCAGCGTCAATGTCTGCATATTTTTCATCGAAAAGCCCGGTTTCGCGTCCTGTAACGGCATCCTTGGCGGTCCTCGATGACGGCGGAAGGCTTCTGTCCCTGTCTTCTTCCATCAGCCTGACGGCTCTGACAGCCTTGGCGGCAAAAGCTTCTATTTCCTTTCTTTCAAGCATGTTTGTGGAAAAAGTGCCGTATTTGCCATCTGCAAAAACGCTTATCACTATGGCTCTGTCGGATGAATGGGAAACCTTGTCAAGTTCCCCGTTGAGCATTTCAACCGTATCGGAAGTGCTTTTGCTGAGAGATATTCTTGCATCGGAGGCCCCGTTCTTAAGCAGGGCATCCATGCAGAAGCCGGCGACGGAGGCTTCATCCGCAGTGATCAGTCCTTGTATTTCCTTGTTTTTCATATAGTTCATTCTCCTCCAACGGTAAGACTCCCGACGAGTACAGTGGGCATTCCGCAGGAAACGGGGACTTCCTGACCGTCTTTCCCGCATGTCCATGACCCGTCGTCTATTTCAAGGTCATTTCCCACGGCAGTGATGTCGGCGAGGGCGCGGGGACCGTTCCCTATGACGTTAAGGTCCTTGACGGGAGCCGTAAGCCGGCCGTTTTCAATCAGGTAGCCGCGTTTTACGTAAAAGGTGAAGTCCCCTTCTCCGATCTGTACCTGTCCGTTGGAAAATTCATCCACGTATATTCCCTTTTTGACGGATGCTATTATGTCGGCTTTCGAAGCCTGTCCGTTTTCCATATATGTCGCCCTCATCCTCGGAAGCGGATAGAACCGGAACGATTCCCTGCGTCCGTTGCCGGTGGAGGGGAGTCCGAAGCTGTTTGCACTCAATCTGTCATGTATGTATGACTCGAGGACGCCGTCTCTGACCAAATAGGTCCTTTGACCGGGAACACCCTCGTCGTCATAATTGCATGCGCCTCTGTTCGAGCGGATTGTAGCGTCGTCCACTATGTTTATCCCGGAATTGCAGACCTTCTTTCCAAGCATTCCGGAGAATACCGACTGGTCCTTTCTGTTGAAATCGGCCTCGAACGAGTGGCCCATGGCTTCGTGAAGCAGTATGCCGGAAGCACCGGCTCCCATGACCACAGGCATCCTGCCGCCTTTCGGCCTTATGGCAGCAAACATGTCGTCAACCCCGGATACGGTCTCCACGGCGAGCCTTTCCACAAGGTTTTCGTCCAACATCTCGGCTCCTGTCCTGAAGCTTTTGGATACGGTCCTGCTTTCAGTCCGGTCATTCTGGATGAAAACTCCGGCCGCAATCAGGTTTCCTATCGGACGGAAATCGCATGTGAGTTCTCCGAACGAGTTGTACATCATGATTTCGCTTTCGGACCATACGTTTTTCGCTATCACCTTTACGGTACGGCTGTCTTTCGAGAAAATCCTTTTTTCCAATTCCGTCAGGACGGGAATGAATCTGCCTGCGTCATTGTTCCTCCAGTCATCGAGTACCGGATAAAAGTCATTTTTGGCCGAAGTCTGGAATCTGCCGTATGTTTTCCGGCCGTTATCGGAAGAGGCTTTGGCAATATATGAAGCTGCTGCAGTCGCAGCAAGCATGTCGCTCATTTCAGTGCTTTCCGAGTAGGCATAACCGGTCCGTTCGCCCTTGAGGACCCTGATGCCGACTCCGTAATCGACGTGGAAGCCGCCGGAAGATACCTGTCCGTCACGCAGCAGCAGTTCCTGATATACCGTGTATTCGAAAAACAGATCGGCATAATCACCACCGCGTGACAGTGCGGTGCAGATCAGTTCGTCCAACTGTTTTTCCGTGACTCTGAATCTGTCAAGATAATATTGTACGTTCTTCATCTGTTACATCTGATTGTCATCTTCTGACGGACATTCGGCGCTTTCGAGGATTCTGCGGAACGTGGCTTCGTCCTTTATGACAGTCACGTCATCCTTGTAGCCTTCGGCAATTACCCTGAACGGGACCTGTGAGTTGTCGGCGAGAATCCACCGGTCGCAGAGCGGGGCATAATCACGGAAAAAATATTTTATGCCGACCCTGTATCTGCGTCTTACAGTTTCTTCAGGAATATTGTGCCCTCCGGCTTCCACCCTTGCCTTGACTCTTGCTACTGCGAGATCCGGTGAATTGAGCCAGAAATACATCAGTGTGACGAAATAGCCCTCAGCCTGAGCTTCCCTTATCATTTTCAGCAGACTTCTCGTGGCAAGGGTTGTCTCGATGCTGAAGTCTTCCTTTTTGGAGAAAAGATACCTGATTCTCATCAGCATGAGACGGCTTGCCTGTACCGATACCGACTCGGGGTCGAATGGGGCCAATCCCTTGGCGAATTCGTCGGAATTCACATATTGCCTGCATTCGAGCATTTCCGGCAGCAGCGTATAGGATGCCGTGGTTTTCCCGGCCCCGTTGCATCCTGATATTATGAACAGTCTCGGCATATTCCGTGCTTATCGATTGTCAATCCCGTATCCGAAAAGGGCGAAGTCACCCTTGCACGGGTCGTCCGGAAATATTTCCCGGAACGCATCCGTTATTTCATGTACGGTAACCATGTCCTTCTGTTTCCTGTGCGTAAGCCCGAGTTCGGCCGCCGATTCGTAGACATGGATGTCCAACGGAATCAGCAGGTCCCTTTTGTCGCTGTGTTTCCATATCCCGAGGTCGACCTTCCCGTCATCCCTGACGAGCCATCTGCGCATCATGTTGATTTTCTTGTTGGCCGCTTTCGGATCATCCTTCCTGCCGTATATGCCGCACCGGAATCCGCTGTCGTCCAAGCCTTCCAAAGTACCTTTGGCAGAGTAGATTTTCCTGAGATTGGAGCAGATGAGGGCGAATTCGCTCCATTTTACTGTCCTGTGAAGGCTCGCATTGTCATTGCGGTAATCACCTGACATTACGTATTCGTATGGTTTCCAGTCCATTTCGTCGAAAGCCCTTTCGCAGTCACGGACAATCATGGAGCGTCTTCCCCATGCAAGATGGGAAGCGATTACGGCAACAATTTCGACATCGGCGATGCCGCAGAGGCCTTTTTCCATGTCGGAAGCGAATTTTTTCGGGAAAACAATAGGGTCTTCCGTAAAATATTGCGGGTCATTGTACTTTTCCGCCCGCTCGATGAGCAAGTCTTTCGTCCGTCCGTCCATATCCGGCAAATTTACGGAAAATCCGTGGAAAAAACCACGCATTCCGGCAGATTATCGCAATGGATATTGCGAATCAGGAAGTTGGCTCCCTTTTGGGAGGAGCATGTCCTTATTTGTTTCCCGGATTGAACTGCTTGTCGTAATTCCACAGGAATTTGACTAATTCGGGGTCACGGTGCGACCAATGGAAGTCGACAGGCTTGTCCAAAGGGCGGATGCTCTCCATTTCCTCTTGTGTAAGCGCAAAGTCGAACACATCTATGTTCTGCTTCATACGCTCGATGTGTGTGCTTTTGGGGATGGCGATGATGTTCCGCTGCAGGAGATAACGCAGAGCTGTTTGCTGAGGAGTCTTGCCGTATTTTTCTGACAAGGCTTTCAGGACTGGATTTTTCTGCAATTCCGAGCCGCCCTGTGCCAACGGTCCCCATGCCATGATATGCGTACCGTAAGGCTTCATTTCCGTCTCGGCATCCCACTGCTGGCAGAATACATTGGTCTTCAGCTGGTTTACTGCAGGTTTGATTTCCGCATATTCCGCCATGTCCACAAAGCGGTCAGGGTAGAAGTTGGAAAGGCCGATTGCACGTACTTTGCCTTCGCGGACAGCTTTCTCCATTGCCCGCCAGGTACCGGTATAATCGCTGAAAGGCTGGTGGATGAGCAGGAGATCAATGTAGTCCGTCCGCAATTTACGGAGTGATTCGTCAATGCTACGCTCCGCTTTTTCCTCTCCGGCATTGGTTATCCATACCTTGGTAGTAAGGAACAATTCATTTCGCGGTACCCCGCATTTGGCCACGGCATTGCCTACGCCTTCTTCATTGTAATATGCCTGAGCAGTGTCAATCAGCCTGTAACCCACGCTGATGGCATCCAGCACGCAGCGCTCGCACTCTTCGGGCTTGACCAGATAAACGCCATAACCAAGTATCGGCATTTCGATGCCGTTGTTCAATTTTACAGTTTCCATAATTTTTTATTCGTCAAATTCAAATCATATCTTTATATCAGTCATGTATTTTGTGCAATCCGATGCCTCTAACCGTGGGCAAGTCCATGTCATCGTAGATCGGGCTTTTCCCCGTATCCAGTCCGGCGATAGTTTCCATTTCCTGCTCCGTTAATGTAAAGTCCAGGATGTTGAAGTTTTCTATCATCCGTTCCTTGCGCACGGTTTTGGGAATGACCGCCACGTTGCGTTGGTTCAGCCACCGGAGGACAACCTGACCGATTGTCTTTCCATGTTTTTCCGCAATGGCTTTCAGCACGGGATTGTTCCAGATGTCATTCTGCCCCTCGGCAAAAGGTGCCCACGCTTCATGTTGGATGCCCTCTTTCTGCAGGAATGCATTGGCGGCTTGCTGTTGGAAGAACGGGTGTGTCTCAAGCTGGTTCACGGCGGGTTTCACCTCGTTGTGCAGGAAAAGGTCTTGCAGGCGTTCATTGGAGAAACTCGTCACGCCGATTGCACGGATAACTCCTTCTTTATAAAGGCGTTCGCACGCCCTCCATGCGGCATAATAGTTACCGTAGGGCTTATGCAGCAGGTAGAGGTCGATGTAATCAAGTCCGAGTAGTTTCAACGACTTGTCGAAGGCCCGGAGCGCATCCTCATACTCGTAGTCCTGCACCCAAAGTTTGGTGGTGATGAAAAAATCCTCGCGCCTGATACCGCTCTGCCGGATAGCATTGCCCACTTGCTCCTCGTTGAAATAAGAAGCGGCTGTGTCGAACATCCGATAGCCTACTTCGATGGCATCGCTTACGATTCTTTCCGTTTCATCCACCGGAATCTGGAACACGCCGAATCCGATAGCCGGCATCATCACGCCATTGTTCAATCTTACATCTTTCATATACTCAGAGTTTTAATTTCAGGTGCAAAATTACGGCTTGCCTATTGTTCCATTATTACATAATTGGGGGCAATATTTTCACTATTCGTGGTTTTTGAGTATTTTTACCGACAAATGGACATAGCAATGGGCGATTCGGGATTTGACGGTATTGTCTTTGCCGATACTTGGCAGGAAATGAGAGCCTTGCAGTATGCGGGGAGGGTGATTCATATCCTTTGCCTGAAAGGCAATATGGGATTTATATTTCAGGACACACATTATAACATTTCATCCGGGGATTATGTCATTCTGCCAAATGCGGCACTTGTTTCGAATTTCTCTGCGTCAGATGATTTCCAAGGTATCCTGATGAATCTTTCGGAGGCATTCGTCACTTCAATCGCCATCCGCAGCAACTATGGCATTATAGGGCATCTGTCGCTTTTGCGGAATCCTGTCATGAAGCTTTCCGGACGGGACTTCAGGATATGCGGGTCCGCATTGCAATATTTACGTATGCGCATGGAAGATGAAAGACATTTTTTCCGTGAGGAATTATTGGGCAGCCTGCTGACCGCACACATTCTTGACTTGTACGATATCCACGCACGCAGCAGAAAGGAGTTGCAAGTGTCGGAGCATATCGCCTCCCTGTTGCGGAATTTCATAGAGTTGTTGTATGACGGAGAATATGTCCGGAACAGGGATCTTGAATTTTACGCTTCCCGCCTCTGCATCACGCCTCACTATTTGTCGGAGATATGCAAAAAAGCAAGCGGAAATCCGGCCTCATACTGGATTGATCGCTTTACCATGCAGGAAATTACCCGACTGCTCAGGCAGAAAGAACTCACGTTGACGGAAATCGCAGAGCGTATGAATTTTTCTTCCGTGTCTTATTTCAGCCGGTATGTGCAGAAGCGGCTTGATATGTCACCATCCGAATATAGGAAAGATTGTCAGCGTTGTTTATATTTGTGAATAAAATTGAAATTTCGGGGAAATGAAAATTCTGACGGGAAACCAAATCAGGGAAGCAGACCTGCAGACAATGCGCAATGAACCTGTTTCAAGCATTGACTTGATGGAAAGGGCATCGGCGGCCTTGTCGTATGAAATAAGGAAAAGAATCGGACCGACGTCGCGGATAGTGGTCTTTGCCGGAAAAGGGAACAACGGGGGAGACGGACTTGCAGTGGCAAGGATTCTGTCGGACGACTTTCACGTGAGTACGGTATGTGTATTTTCTCCGGAGGAAATGACTCCGGAATGCAGGGAGAATTTTTTCCGTCTGCCTGACAATGTGACCAATCTGACTTTCAATGCCATCCCCGCCGGTTTTATGGACGGTCTGAAGGAAAGGAATGCCGTAATCGTGGATGCATTGCTCGGAACGGGAGTCAGGGGAGCGGTGAGAGGCGTTGTGGCTGATGCCATCGGTTGTATCAACGCATCGGGGTGCCGTGTAATTTCCCTTGATATGCCGTCGGGCCTTCCGACAGAGCCTGAAACTGTCTCCGGTGCTGTAGTGGAGGCTGACGAGACACTTACGTTGGAATTTCCGAAACTTTCCCTCATGCTTCCGTCCACGGGCGGCTTTGCCGGCAGGCTGACCGTAGTGAAAATAGGCATTGATTCATCGTTCATTGCGGGAAGCGGGTCAGAATATGAATATTTTACACCGGAGGATGTGACTGCCGGGGTTGTGCGGCGACCTGTTTTTTCGCACAAAGGCAACTTCGGACACGCAATGATAATAGCCGGTTCGCACGGGATGATGGGAGCTGCCGTATTGGCCACAGGAGCAGCCTTGCGTTCCGGATGCGGTTTGGTGACGGCTCATGTACCTGACAGTGAAAGATTTGTAATACAGACAGTGCATCCGTCAGCCATCGTGGACGCAGACCAGGCAGGATGTTTTTCCATCCTGCCGCCTGCCATGGGCAGGTATGCAGCCGTCGGAGTCGGCTGCGGTCTGCGCCAGTCGCCTGAAACGGTGAGCGCTATGGGCCGCCTTCTCGAATGCGGAGTTCCGTTGGTGATAGATGCTGACGCCATCAATATAATCGCCTCAAGACCGGATTACTGGACGAAAATACCGGCCGGTACGGTCTTTACACCTCATGTCGGAGAACTGAAGAGGCTGATTGACACTTATATTTGTATCTATGGAGGCGATTCCGTTTCCGTTTCCATTTCCGGGAATGAGGACATGCGGAGAATGGCTGCAGTGCAGTCGATGGCCGCAAGACTTGGGTCAGTCTTCGTCGTCAAGGGAGCCCATACGATGATATGCACTCCTGACGGAAGGGTCAGGTTCAACATGACTGGCAACCCGGGAATGGCGAAAGGAGGAAGCGGGGATGTGCTTACGGGGCTGATAGCAGGATTGAGAGCACGCGGATTGGACGCTGAAGATGCCGCCGTTGCCGGTGTCATGTTTCATGGTCTTGCCGGAGACAGGGCGGCGTCATTGAAGGGCGAGGAATCCATGAATGCTTCCGACATCCTTGATTGCCTTTTGATTCGGGGTTAACTGGTAATTCAACTACCTCTTATAGAGGATTCGTTTACGAATCCGGCAGCAAGTCCTCCCATACGCAGGGGAGGATTTCGGCAAGGTATTCCAATATGTCGTTCCAGACCAAGTCTTTCTCGGTTTCGTTGAGAATCTCATGCCTCATCCAGTCGTAGAGCCTGTACTGGACATTCTGATAACCGGCTTTTTTCATTTTGTTCACGGCAGCGATGAATCTGCGGATGTTTCCGAGGCACGGATCGTCGTTCCCGGAAATGAAAAGCACAGGAAGCTGCGGCTTGCCCGGTTTCCATCCGGAAATACGGTAGGCGTCCTGCATGAGGGAAAAAAGATTGTAGAAGCCGTTCACGGTAAACCGGAAGTTGCATAACGGGTCATTGTCGAAATCGTTGACAACGTCCGGATTGGAGCATATCCATGCATTGTCCGAATTTTCGTCGGCGAAGGCCTTGTTGAAAGCTCCGAAAGACAGGCCGTGGACAGAGCCCGGACGGAATCTGTCGCCTTTGGAATATTTTATGAACCCGACAATCAGTTTTCCAATTCCGGCAGCTTTGTTTTCGCTCGGGCTCCCGCAGATTATAAGGGCGTCGAGATTCCTGTCGTATCTTTTGGCGTATGACCGGGCAGCGAGGGACCCCATGCTGTGCCCGAAGAGTATGACCGGGACTCCCGGAAAACGGCCTGATACATAGTCCGTAACCGATTTCGCATCTTCCACAAGGGCTTTCCAGCCTCCTTCGTAGAAATATCCCAAATCGTCCTGTCCGGCAACGGTTTCCCCGTGTCCCCTGTGATCGTGAATGACGCAAATATAGCCGTGACTCCGGAGAAATTCCATGAAATCATAGTATCTTTCCTTGTGTTCGCACATGCCGTGCAGAATCTGTATGATGCCTTTAGTCCCGGATTCCGGCACTGCAGTGACAACCTTTATGTCCAATCCGTCGGCAGAAGCCGGTATTACGGCCTCTGAAAAACCTTCCGGTAATATGTTCTTCGTATTCATAGCCGGCAAAAATAGGTAAAAATCCGGTACGGAAATACCATATATCACATAATGATTATTAAAATTTGCTTTTTAATCGTAATTATTTTAATTTTGAAGGAGAAAGTGGGTGTTTTAACGGACCTGAAACGACAGAATGTCACTTTAACTCTATAAATCATGAGAACGTTGAAATTATTTGCGGTTTTGGTGCTGATGACGGCATTCGGAACCCTTTCCTTTGCACAGTCGGATGCAAAGGTCAAGACCGGTGTATTCTTTTTCGATTCCGGTAAGGACATGTTCTATTTGGAAAAGGATAGGAATGCAGCGGAATTGGATGCGATTTTCAAGGCCATCGAGGAGAACAGGGATGCCCTCAAGAAAGGAAAATGCTTCATTACCGTGAAAAGCTATGTTTCCCTGACGGACCCGGCAGCAAGGAAATTAGGTTCCGACAGAGCCAAAAGGGTGAAGTCGAAACTCGTCATGGATGCGGGAGCGAATGAAGATATGTTCCGGACTTCGATTCTTGACGGCAGCAAATTGGGCATGAATGATGTCGTGGTGCTTAATCTCCCTGTTTATCCGGATCAGAAGGTGGAAGATATTCCGGTTCCTGTCAAGCCTGAACCTGCCGAGACCCTTGTAGTGGTTCATCAGAAACCTGAAGGAATGTCAGACGAAGAAATCCAGAAGATAAAGGATGATGCGGCCGCCCAGGTGGCCAAGGCCAACGAGGATGCCGACAAGGCCCGCAAGGAGGCGGAGAAAGCAAAGGAAGAAGCAGCCGCACAGGTAGCTGCAGCGCAGAAAGAGGCTGCTCAATACAAACTGAAAGCCGATAATTATGACAAGGTCGTGGCCAAACAACTTAAAAGATCAAGCTGTGATTACCATTTCGCTTTCCGTGCGAACCTGCTCCGCTGGGCAACCCTTACTCCGGATCTCGGTATCGAATGGAGAATCAGCCCGAGTGTCGGTATAGCTTTCAATGGAACCTATACACACTGGAGTTGGGAGAACTGGAACAAGCACTGGGATGTCTGGGAGATCCGTCCTGAAGTGAAATGGTATCTCGGAGATCTCAAGAATTTCTATGTCGGGGCCATGTTCCACATGGGTGAATACAACTACAAGATATCCTGGAACGGCTATCAGGGAAGTGTAATCGGCGGCGGTGCGCTTATCGGTTACCAGCTCAGGCTTTCGGATGCATTCAGCATGGACTTCGGTCTCGGTCTCGGTGCCACGCATACCGTTTATGACCAGTACTGGTTCAACAGACCTGAAAGGAAAAATGTCTACACTTTGAGGAACGAGACAGAAAACGTATGGGGGCTTACCCATCTCGGTGTGACATTGGTCTGGACGGTATTCTAAAATTCTGTAGTTCTTTTACAGAAGGACATTTGAAGGTGGTCTGAATTTTTCGGGCCACCTTTTTGTATTATGATTTTACAGCTCCTCGACTTCTTTTTGCGACAGCCCTGTCGCCTGTATGATTGTCTCCATCGGCAGATTCATCGCCTTCATCGACTTTACGACAGCGGCGATACCTTTAGCCTCACCTTCGGCAATACCTTCCTCCCGGGCAAAGTCGATGCAGTTCCTGTAGTCGTTTTCAGTCATCATATTGTCTCTGTATAATACCGTCAGTTCGACGAATTTATGTTGCTCAGGATTAAGGAATTCGTCGAACCGCCGTTAAGGATTTCTTCGAAATCCCATTGTCTTAATCCCCAGTCGCTATGGCGACCCTGCTCGCTTTCGAATGTCCACCGGACATTCTCATAAACCGCTCCCGACTTATTAAGGGGCGCCACCCTCCGCCACCTCCCTCGCCGGGCTGTTCACTCTCGAATGTCCACCGGACATTCTCGTAAACCGCTCACGACATCGCAAAACTTCGTTCTGCTCCTCATCGGTAGTTCGATGATTTTCAATAAATTGAAGTTCATCGAACTGCAGTTATAATACATATTCCTCATGTGGCATTGCCGCAATCTGCGCCGCCTCGAACAATTTCTTGAAAATCCTCTCCTGCAACGCCTTCGGCCTGTCAAGCAGCCTTGCCATGTTCTTCAGCACGAACATCCATTTGTCCATGACCGACCCCAGCTCCTCTTCCT
>CALURT010000030.1 GCA_944323245.1 uncultured Bacteroidales bacterium | reverse complement strand
TCTGTACTTCAAGGAAAACGACTCAAAAATCAGGGAAAAATAGAGTCAATCACCAACCATTTTGTGCATCATTACCACTTCCCGCTTATCATAGCCCAAAACTGAAAATGAGGAAGCGGTCCTGATTTCAATACCAAAATCGGGACCGCTACATATAACGGAAAGAGGGTGACCGGAAATTCTTTGGTCACCCTCTCTTCGCTTTGGTGCGGATGGCGAGACTCGAACTCGCACAGGCTAACGCCCACCACCCCCTCAAAGTGGCGTGTCTACCATTTCACCACATCCGCTTGATTTGGGACTGCAAAGATATACAAAATTTTTCAGATACAAATCTTTTTTGGAATAATTTGCATTTAAGGAGTTGTTCAGAGCCCGGCCCGGACAATCCCTATTCAATCTTGTCCCAGTACACGGTCTCGCCTATTCCCAATACGGAGCCGCGGACCCTGAGTTTCGATACCGATTCGAAAGAACACGTGACATTGGCCTTGATTCCTCTTGTAGGATCATAAATTTTGGCATCGCCCCACGAATCCTTTTTCTCATTGTAGGTCATTTTCTCTATCAGCACTATCTGATCGCATGGAGTATCCCGTTTGGACTTGTCCGGATTTTTCACATCTTTCTCCACCTCGCCGTTTTCATCGAGATTGTCCCTTACCCAGATAACCTGGGCCGTATATGACCCGTCATCTTCCTTGAAAACCCTGATTTTGCTTTCCTCACCCTGATGTGCCGTATAATACACGCCGACAATCCGGTCGGGGTCCTTCGCCATGGCAAAAAGAGGCAAGAGCAGGCTTGCCAAAACTGTCCAGTATCTCATGATTCCGTCTCCTGTTTTTCCTTTCGGAAAGATTTTCCGGGCATGATTCAAGCAATTATTGCACCATATCGGGTATTTTTCGGTTCAAAAGCGACAAATTGTTTGGTTTTCGGAATTCTATGTTTATCTTTGCACCACTTTTCTCGAGCAGAAAAGGGTTATAAGTTATCAATTATTAAAACAGATTCACAATGGCTGTTAAAATTCGTCTACAGCGCCACGGAAAAAAGAATTTCGCATTCTTCCACATTGTCGTGGCTGATTCGCGTTCGCCTCGTGACGGACGTTACATCGAGCAGATTGGCTCATACAACCCTAACACAAATCCTGCAACCATCATCCTCAACGCCGACAGGGCTCTTGCATGGTTGAATGTCGGCGCACAGCCTACTCTCGTTGCCCGCAGGATCCTTTCCTACGAAGGTGTTCTTCTCAGAAAACATCTGCAGGGCGGAGTACAGAAAGGTGCATTGACACAGGAGCAGGCAGACAGCAAATTCAACGAGTGGAAAGCTCAGAGAGATGCCAAGATCAACGCCAAGAAAGAGGGTATTTCCAAAGCTGCCGCTGAAGTGGCCAAAAAAGCCGCTGAAGCAGAAAGCAAGGTAAATCAGGACAGGGCAGAAGCTCTCGCAAAGAAGAAAGCCGAAGCTGAAGAAGCTGCAAGGGCAGCAGCAGAAGCCGCTGCAGCAGAAAAGGCAGCACAGGAAGCAGAGGCTGCCGCCGCAGAGGAAACTCCTGCAGAAAACGCTGAAGCATAATGCTTTCCGAAGCACATTTGCAGAAGATAGCCCAAATCTTGAAATCCAACGGCTCTGACGGAGAACTTATTTTAGGGTTCAGGGAAGTCGGGCTCGAGGACATAAACATTTCGGAACCGGTATTCATCTATTTCGACGGATTGCCGGTTCCGTATTTTATTGAATCGGTATTCCGCCGCGGGGCATTCAAGGCCGTAGTCCGGCTCACAGGCATACGTTCAGCCAAGGATGCTGAAGAAGTGGTCGGCAAAAGCGTCTATGCCGAGTGCGGGAGCATTGATACAGACCGGAATTCCGGCGACATGCTGCTCGACTGGATAATCACAGACAAGGACGGAAACAGGTTCGGAACCGTATCCGACTATCACGAATTTCCGGGAAATCCGTGTTTGGAAGTCATCAAGGCCGACGGAGGAGAGTCCGTACTCGTGCCTTTCCATGAAGACCTCGTCATCTCCGTAGACGAGATGCACAGTATCATACAGATGGATATTCCTGAAGGGCTGTAAGGGCTCTTATCTTCTCCATTATCATTTCCGGAGAAATGTCCCGCATGCATTTGAAATCACCTCTGCGGCACTTCCCTTCCCCGTATATGGAACACGGACGGCAGTCAAGTTCGAGCTGGACACATGACTTTTCCACGTCCGAGCCGTAGGCGTAAAATCCTGCGGCAGGATGGGTCGCTCCCCAAACCGTTACCGTCGGCGCACCCACTATCGAAGCCATGTGCATTGCCGATGAATCCATGCTTACAAGGATGTCCAAATTGGACATCAAATCGATTTCTCCCCAGATATCAGTCCTGCCGAATACAGCCGTGACGTTGTCGTATTCTGCTTCAAGGGTTGCCGCAAATTCCTTTTCCCTGCCCGGTCCGGAGAAAATGAAAAGCCGGTCGAACTCCGCCGACATCATACCGGCCAACTCGCGGCTCTGCTCTTCCGGATAAATTTTAAGGGCCTTGCTGGCAAATGGCGCATAACCGGCCCAACGTCCTGTCTTCTTTCCGAAAACTTCAGGGACAGGTCTCACAATCCGTTCTTCGGCTTCAGGTTCAGGTACCGGAAAGCCTGCTCTTGCAAACACGTCGCAGAACCGCAACACATTGTGCCGCATATAGACGACATCCGCACCTCTGTTCCTTTTCAATGCGGCCCTTGCCGCCCTCATCTTGTCAAGGTGCGCCGTCCTGACTCCGTGCAGGCGGAAATACAGCCTTATGATTTTCCCTCTGATGGTATTGTGGATGTCCGCCACGACATTCACTCCCGATTTACGGGCTTCCCTCATCAGCGTCCACAGCGAACGGAAAGACCCGTCAGGAGGCAGGGGCAGGATATTTATATCCGGTACGAACTGATAGAACTTGGCGAATTTCAGCTTCGTGGCCACAGTGATTTCCATGTCCGGATATGTCCTGCGCAAAGCCTCGACGGCGCGGACGCTCATGGCCACGTCACCCATGGCGGAAAACCGGATTACAAGGATATGGGGCTTCATTATTTCTTAGATGCGTACAATACCGGATTGAGGCTCGGGTCATTGTACATTTTCATCTGCTTGTAGACCTTCATGTACTTGGCTCCGGACCCAATGTCTTCAAGAAGTTCGCATATTGCCGTAGTCAGATCCTTGCGCTGCTGCAGAAGGACGGCCAATTTTTCGGAACATTTCCTGACATGCTCCTCGTCGGCATCCTTGCGGGAGGCTTCCACTTGCATGTGGTAGATTTTCAAGGCGAGGATTGAAAGCCTGTCAATGGCCCACGCAGGGGTCTCGGTATTGATTTTTGCATTCTCCGCAGGAACCACATCCTTGAATTTGTCGAGATAGTAAGAATCTATGAATTCCACCATGTCAGTCCTTTCCTGATTCGACCTGTCAATCCACCTTTTGATGGAAAGCGCCTTTTCAGGGTCTATTGCAGGGTCTCTGATGATGTCTTCCAAATGCCATTGGACGGCATCGATCCAGCATTTTGCGTATAGCAGGAATTCGAGAGAACCTTCCTGATACGGGTTCTGGCATTTTCTGTTCACGTCATCAGTAACGTGATAATCAGCAACGGCCTTGTCGAACAAGGCATTGAAATCCGATGGTTTCATTTCAAGAAAATTTAACGTCGCAGCGACGAAGTGTTATTATTAATGTGCCTATACCGTCCAATCCGTCCGATCAATTGCCGGAAGTCAGGGTAATATTGGCATAGAAATTATCCAGGCAGAAATATTGCGGAACTTCCGTTTTGGACGAAGTCAGTTCAAAGTCAATATATTCTATATTTCCCAATTTATTCAGGGCAAACGGGGTCCATGATGTGACGACGGAATCTTTCGAATCCCTGAAGTCGGCGAGATAAATCTCGGCCTTCCCCGTCTCCTTGCCGTCAAGGTAGCCGGTAGCTGTCAGCAAGAGCCAGTCTCCGTCACCGTATGTCTCCCTTACGCTGCCTACGGTCTCTGTCGTATTCTGGATGAAACATCCTGTCGGAGTGCAGGAACCGCTTGCCGCCACGGCGAAAAAGATATGATGCTCGGGCATCGTTTCCGGATTGTCATAAAACAGCATGAATGTCTCCGAACCGGCATAGGCCGAAGTGTCATAAACGCTGTACGGGGAGCAGTCGTCCGTGTGAAGATTGTGTGCCCGTGACAGGATACAGCCGCCGAACTCGCCTGTCGACGAATCGTAGAGGTTCTGGAAATAGATATTGTTCCCTACAAGGAGCATCTTCTCGTAATAAATGCTGTCTTTGGTAAATTCCATCTCGTCACCGACTTCGAAGGTTACTCCCAACGGGTATGACGCCGTGTAGGAAGAATCCAAGCAGGAAACGGCCGAAACGGCGATCATTCCTGCGAAAATTATTTTTACTGCAATTGATTTCATTTGTTTATCTGTTAATTCAAGTCCAATTTCTTCAATGTAGCTTTCAAGACTGCCTCCGTATGTTCCGAAGCCGGGACAAGCGGCAGTCTCAATTCGTTTTCAATCAATCCCATAAGGGCCATGGCCGACTTGACCGGTATCGGATTGCTTTCGATAAAGCAGTTTCTGAACAGAGGGGAAAGCCGGTGATGGAGCCGCCTTGCCTCAGCCATGTCACCGCCAAGCAGTGCTTCCGCCAACGCCGCCATTTCGGCCGGGACAATATTGGATGCCACGCTTATTATTCCCTTTGCACCCGTAGCCATCAGGGACAATGTCTCGTCGTCATTGCCGCTCAGCACATTGAAGCCTTCAGGGGCATTCCTTATTATTTCCGAAATCTGGGCATAATTGCCCGACGCCTCCTTTACTGCGACGATATTCGGGATTTCAGCCAATCGGAGCGTTGTCTCCGCCGTCATGTTGAGTCCCGTCCTGCCGGGAACATTGTAAAGCACGATCGCCTTGTCAGTAGATCCGGCGACTGCCTTGAAATATTCGTACAGACCTTTTTGCGTCGGCTTGTTGTAATACGGAACGACTATCAGATAGGCGTCCGGGGAATATTTTTCGAGCAGACGGATGCTTTCCGTCGTATGCAGCAGAGAATTGGAACCGCCGCCCACCACTACAGGCAGGTTTTTACGGTGCTCCATGGTTATCTCCAATATCCTCTCCTTTTCGGACTCTTCGAGACAAGGGGTTTCGCCCGTAGTCCCGAGTGGCACGAGGAAATGTACTCCGGCCTCCACCTGTCTGTCCACAAGAGAGGCGAAAGTCCCGTAATCCACCTTGCCGTCCCTGAACGGTGTGACGAGGGCCGTGCCGCAGCCATGCAAATCCAACCTGTCCATGATATTTATGCGTTGAAAATGATTTCCTTGAATTCATGTACGCCAGACACCGTTTCAGTCATCAACGCCGCTTCCACAGCTCCGGCCGCAAAACCTTCACGGGAAAATGCCTCGTGCTCTATCGTAATCCTGTCCGTCAGCCCTTCGAAGCCCACCGTATGTATCCCGGGAATCTCCCCGCATCTGACGGAAGACACATCCGCGACCTTCCCCATGTTGTTTTCCACAATTGAGACAAGGGTCTTGGCCGTACCGCTCGGTCTGTCTAATTTATGACAATGGTGTTTTTCGGAAACGTATGCGGAATAGCCTCCGTATCTGCCGAGGAGGGAGGATGCGTAGTCCGCAACGGCGAAGAACACGTTGACGCCGATGGAAAAATTGGAGGCATAAATCATTGTGGTCCCGCATTTTTCGAAACAGGCGACGACCTCATCCCTTATGTCGTTCCATCCCGTCGTTCCGACGACCACCGCCTTGAAATTCTCCGCAAGGGCCCTGTAATTGCTCCTGAAAGCCTCAGGAGTGGTAAAATCTATGCAGACACAATCCTTGGCCACAGACTTGTCGAAGTTCTGTATGTCCTCGCTGCATCCTGCACATTCGATATTTCTTTCGGAGAGGATTTTTTCGACCATCCTCCCCATTTTTCCGTATCCGCTAATTACAACTTTCATTTTCAAAAAGATATTTGTGTACCTGACGGACCACGTCCGACAATACGCTTCTATCCACGACGAAACTTATGTTCACGTATGACGCTCCCTGTGAAATCATGTAGATCTTGCAATCCTGCAAAGGAGCGAAAGTCTTGCGCAACAATCCGTTGAGATTGATTATGTTCTTTCCTATCACGGAAACCTGCGACTTGTCGCTGTCCACTATCACGTCGGCGAATTCGGAGAGCCTGCCGACTACCCCGTCGATATTCTGGGACGCGTCCACCGTCACTGAAATATTTGCTTCCGACGTACTTATAAGGTCCACGGACACCCTGTTTTCGCTGAATATCTCGAATACTTTCTTCAGGAATCCGGAAGTATTTATCATCTTGGTGGAAAAGATGTTGATCACGAATATGTTTTCCTTGAAGGAAACCGACTTGACGCCGTCCGCTATGAACGAACTCTGAAGAATCGCAGTTCCCGTGCCCTCCGGATTCATGGAATTGAGCACATATATCGGAATATTCTTGTTGACTGCAGGCTCAATCGTCAGCGGGTGCAGTACCTTGGCCCCGAAATGTGCCATTTCCGCAGCCTCCTCGAAGGAGATTTTCTCTATGCACCTCGTGTTTTCCACCTTTCTCGGGTCGGCCGTGCGGACACCGTCCACATCCGTCCATATTTCAATCCTTTCCGCATCGACGGCCATGCCTATGAGGGAAGCCGAATAATCGGAACCTCCGCGTCCGAGCACCGTAGGCTCTCCCGTGACGGTAGCGGAAACGAATCCCTGCGTAATCACTGCTTCCTGCCCGTCGAAAGCCTTGGACACGATGGCCGGAACCCTTTCCTCTATCAGAGCCGAATCAGGCTCCCCTTTCAGATAGCAGGAATCCGTGACAATCATGCTTCTTGCATCGATATATCCCGTCCTGATACCGGAGGCCTTCATTGCACAGCATATAATGTTCGAAGAAAGGTATTCTCCGTTTCCGATGATTACGGCCTTGCTTCTGTCGGAAAGTTCCCCTATGGAGCAGACTGCACCTACGAAAGATTCGAGTTCGTCGCATATCGAATCTATTTTCGCACATGCCTCAGCGCAAAGGGCCGGATGGCCGGACAACAACTCATGTGCAAGTCCCGTATGTCTTGCCCTCAACTGGGCCAGAAGGACTTCCGTCTCGGCTTTGTTTCTTGAAGCGGCCTGATCCGCAATTTTATATAGAAGATCCGTTACCTTCGAAAGTGCGGACACCACTACTATCGGTCTTTCTGACAATTTCCCTTTGACAATGGAAATCGTCCTCGTTATGGCTTCACTGTTGGCGACTGATGTGCCGCCGAATTTCATTACTATCATGTCGTACGAACAATTTATCTGTCAAGCGCACCTGCAAAAATATCTATTTATTTCAATCATTCAAAGATTTTTTCTCCTGATGGCTCAGTTTGAACGGATTTATTAGTAACTTTATGGATTGAACTATACATTTCATGATTATGAAAAGCCACAATGCACTTTTGGCAACACCTCTCATGGCGATTGCCGCCGCAGCCTGCGGCAACGATACAGGAACGGAAAAACCGAACATTCTGCTCATAGTAGCCGACGATCTCGGACTCGGGGACCTCGGGGCATACGGGAGTACGGCCATTCCGACGCCGAACATCGATTCTCTTGCCGACAACGGAATAAAATTCACCAACGGTTATGCGACATCAGCCACTTCGACACCGAGCCGCTATGCGTTGTTTACGGGCCAGTATCCATGGCGAAATGCCGATGCCAGGATTCTGCCGGGAGACGCTCCCCTGCTGATTCCAACCGACATACCTACCATGCCTAAAATGATGCAGGAGGCGGGATATGCGACTGCGGCAATAGGCAAATGGCATCTCGGGATGGGTGACGGCAACGTGAACTGGAACGAGCGGATATCACCGAGTGCAAATACGGTGGGTTTCGACTATACATGCCTGATAGCGGCCACGAATGACAGGGTGCCGACCGTATATGTGGAAAACGGGCTTGTGGAAGGCTTGGACCCGGCCGACCCGATCTATGTGGATTATGAAAAGAACTTCGAAGGCGAGCCGACCGCCCTTACCAATCCCGAAATGCTGAAAATGAACTGGTCCGTAGGGCACAACTTCTCGATTGTAAACGGAATACCCCGCATAGGATACATGAAGGGAGGAGAAAAGGCCCGATGGGTTGACGAAGATATGGCCGATTATTTCGTAGGCAAGGTCAAGAACTGGGTCGACAATCTCGGTGACGAGCCGTTTTTCCTTTATTACGGGCTTCATGAACCTCATGTGCCGCGGGCGCCTCATTCACGGTTTGTCGGAACGACAGAACTCGGGCCTCGGGGCGATGCAGTGGTTGAAGCCGACTGGTGTGTGGGTGAAGTCCTCGCCTACCTTGAAGAAAAAGGTCTTATGGACAATACTTTGGTTATTTTCACAAGTGACAACGGGCCGGTGCTCAACGACGGCTATGACGACAAGGCCGAAGAACTGCTCGGAGATCATGATCCCCGCGGCGGCACGAGGGGCGGGAAATACAGCCTTTTCGACGGAGGTACTCATATTCCTTTGATCGTTTACTGGAAAGGCCGGATTGTCCCTTGCGTGTCGGATGCTCTTGTATGCCAGATGGACCTTTTCGCAAGTCTCGGCAGCCTCATCGGCAGTGACGTTCCGGAAGGGCTTGACAGCCGGAATACTCTTGAGGCGTTTCTCGGGAAAAGTCCTGAAGGGCGGTCAGACCTGATACATGAAGCGGAGGGCAGATTGGCCTACAGGCTCGGCGATTATACCATGATTCCGCCTTACGAGGGCCCTGAACGGAATTATTCCGGCAACGAGCTTGGCAATCTCGACCATTATGCCCTGTTCAACATGGCGGAAGACCCGCACCAGCTCCACGACATTTCCGCTGACAATCCCGAACTGCTCGAAAAAATGAAATCCGCCTTCCATGAGATAACGGGGAGGTAGTGGAGAATTATATGAAAAAAGGACTGAAAGACAGGGCGGAAGGCGCAGGCGATGAAATCCGGCCGGGAGTGCCGCCTCCGGCACAACTCCCTGATGCAGAAGATATAGATGTGACCGATGTCATTAAAAAATATCTCGCCGGCGAGTTCGATCTCATATGTATACTCGGCCCGACGGCGTCAGGGAAGACAAAATATGCCGTAAAATTATGCGAAACGATTAGGCAGCTTTCGGTTTCGGGAGAAATTCCGGAAAATATCTCGGGAGAAATAATTTCGGCTGATTCCAGGCAGGTGTACCGGGACATGGATATCGGGACAGGAAAGGACCTGAGCGAATACGGGGATATTGCCTGCCATCTTATCGACATAGCGGAAGCCGGGACGAAATACAATATCTACGAATATCAGAAGGACTTTGAAGCAGCCTATAAAGACATTCTCGACAGAGGAAACATTCCAGTTCTCTGCGGAGGTTCCGGTCTTTATATCGAAGCCGCCACATGCGGCTATTCCCTGCCTGACGTTCCGGCAAATCCTGAGCTAAGGAAGAAACTTGAAAAAGAGGACATGGAAAGTCTTATAAACCGTCTTGCTTCCCTCAAACCGCTTCATAACAATACCGACTGCGACACGAAAAAAAGACTTATACGGGCCATAGAGATAGCGACATACGAGGCCGGACATCCCGTAACAAGACGACCTTTCCTTCCGAAAAAGACATATTTCATAGGGACACTCGTTTCTCGGGAAGAGCGCAATACCCGTATTGACCAAAGGCTTGACGCACGTCTGCAGGAAGGCCTTGTAGACGAAGTCCGGAGACTCCTCGACAGGGGCATTCCGGCACAGGACCTGATTTATTATGGTTTGGAGTACAAGTTCGTGACCCTGTATCTGACAGGAGTCCTTCAGTACGACGAAATGCACGGGCTTCTCGCCATAGCCATTCACCAGTTCGCCAAAAGGCAGATGACGTGGTTCCGAGGCATGGAACGCAAAGGCATTGTGATTCATTGGGTAAAGCCGCCATTGTCATGGTGAGCAATAATACCCCTAATCATCGCGGCCAGCGGTCGGGGTCCCAGTCGGGAGAGACGTACGGGCCGTCATGATCTATCACGAACGACAGATAAGTAATGGGAAGCCCCTGCGCCAAATATTGTTTTTCATAAAATGTCTGCACGGAAAAAAGCGCATCCACCGCATCAGACCCGCAGACGGAGTTCAACCCGCTTTCGTACAACTTGGCCCTGTCAGCCCCGTAAATATCCGTTGCCGCCGCCAATATCCTGAGTCCGTTCTGCTCTGCCGTTGCCTTGGAATACTCGAAAAGATACCTGCTGTCCGTTTTGAGATGCACTATACCTCCAGGCACAAGGAAATTCCTGTACCTTGAAAGGAAAAGCGGAGATGTCAGCCTTTTTTTCTCCCGTCCTATCTGGGGGTCGGCAAACGTAATCCAGATTTCAGATACCTCGCCGGGAGCAAACAGGGACTCTATGAATTCTATCCTCGTCCTGAGAAAAGCCACGTTCGGAAGACGGTTCTCATGGGCGAATTTCGCCCCTTTCCAAAGCCTCGCCCCCTTGATGTCGACACCTATATAATTAAATGACGGATTCCGCAGCGCAAGATCGACTGTATATTCGCCTTTGCCGCAACCGAGTTCCACGACAACAGGATTGCCGTTCCGGAAATATTCCCTGTCCCAGTTGCCCTTGATACGATGATCCCGTCCCAAAACTTCGGCAGTCGCCGGCTGCAACAGGCACGAAAATGATTCGTTTTCCTTGAATTTCCTCAATTTGTCTTTTCCGCTCATTCCTTTCTGTTTTCCAATATCAATCCCAAGCCTCTGAATCCCCTGATGTCATCGTCTTCAGGAATATTCACCTCAACCCTCCAGAGACCGCATTCAATGGGGCGGATGCCCTCCCTGTACTCTTCAGAAAAATTCCATGTCAACGAATCCGATGTCCGGAAAGCCGACTTAGGGAAAAACACCGTCTCGCCGTACCTGTCTCCAGAAGGTGAAACAAAAACTATGTCGGCTCTGATATCCTTTAATCCGGCAAATTCCGCCTTGCTGCAGTCTATCCTCGTATAAAAGGCCATGGCATAGACCGCCGAAGAATCCGACATGTCAGCTGAAAAGACATATTTCCCGTTCGTCCTGTCTCCGGACCTGACGAAACTCTCCGTCGAAGAAGGCGCCGAACAGGCCGACAGAATGCATATCATAATAATAAAAGTCTTCAGGACAGGCTTTTTCATTGTTTGGACTTGGTGTCTTCCCGACGCGGACGCTGCTGCTTGCCGTGATTGTTGTTGTTTTTCCTGTTTTTGCGTTTCTTTTTCCTCGCTTCGTCGAAACGGGAAATACTGTCATCCCCGACGGCTGATATAAATTCCGGCTTGACCGGCTCAGGCTCGGATTTCAATGAATCCGGCTTGATTCCTTCCCTGTTGAGTTTCAATATTTCACGTACCTCGTCTGCGTCCAACGTGTACAGATTCGCCAACGAATTGGGATCATACGAAAAACTCATCTGACCTTTCAGGATATCCGTCTTCATCAGGTAGGCCTGTCCGTCAAGGAATTCCAACGGAGCATTGACCTTCGGAATCTTCGATCCGGCATCGATATACGCCGCTGTCTCATAATTCAGGCAACATTTCAGTTTCCCGCACTGTCCGGCCAATTTCTGAGGATTCAGCGACAGGTCCTGTATCCTTGCCGCCGCCGTCGTGATAGACTGGAAGGCGGAAATATAATTGGAACAGCACAATTCCCGTCCGCAGACCCCGAGGCCTCCGATAAGTCCGGCTTCCTGACGCGCACCGATCTGCTTCATTTCAATCCTGATACGGAATTCCTCGGCGAAAACCTTGATGAGCTGCCTGAAATCGACACGTCCGTCAGCGATGTAATAAAAAATGGCTTTCGTGCCGTCCCCCTGAAACTCCACGTCACCGATTTTCATCTCCAGACCGAGTTCCGCAGCTATCTGCCTTGCCCTTATCATGGTTTCATGCTCACGGGCTATGGCCTCCTGCCATTTCTCGATATCGTATGCACGTGCCTTGCGGTAAATTCTCTTGAATTCGAATGTGGCGGGATCTATCTTCTTGCAGGCCATCTGCCTTGCCACTACAGGACCTTCCAATGTCACGATTCCCACATCGTGGCCGTTAGTAGCTTCGACAATGACTATATCCCCTGTCTTGACCGTCTGGCCGGACCCGTTGACATATATTCCCTTGCGGGTATTCTTGAATCTTACCTCGAAATAATTCCTGACCTGTTCCTGACCGACGCCGGCAAGCCAGTCATATACCTCCAACTTGCAGCAACCTTGCCGGTAGCTGCAGTTCAGTTCCCCCTCGTCGGTACGATATACCTCGCAGCCGCGGGAACAGTCATATTGTTTGTTTTCATTATTGCTTTCCATACGTCAAACGTTTAAAAACATGCTGTCGACAAGATCGCAGAATACGATTTTCGCATTTACGTTCCTCTCGAGAAGCATTACTGCGGCACTGAGGCCCTGTTCAGTTTCCACGCAGAAGGTATCGCTGCATCTCCCCGCCATGGACGAATAAAAGGCAATGTCGCTCTCCGCAGCATAGGCCGTGGTTTCCATTCCCTTACGGAAAAGGAAAATCTTCCTTATGCATTCGCATGCAAAGATACAAAATGCTTTCTGTTTTTCACGGGATGACAATGCCGAGATTTTCTCCGAGGTCTCCAATGCGGACAACAGGTCCTTAGACACGGCCGCTGTCATCAAATCCCGGAAAAGGCCCGCAAATTCCTCCGTCTCTTCACTGTCCCCTGTATTTCTCAATGCCGTTCCGACGCTTCCTCCGCACAATGGTGCGGCAGCATTGGCCGCCTCTGCACCGTAACCGAAGCGGTTCACGAGGATTTCCGCCACCTCTCCGGCAGACAAGGGTGCAATCCTGATATTCTGACATCTGGACAGAATGGTCGGCAACACCTTGTCCGGATTATGCGTGATGAACACGAAAACGGTCTTGTCAGGCGGTTCCTCTATGGATTTAAGCAGTCTGTTGGCCGTTTCGGCATTCATTTTTTCCGGAAGCCATACGATTACCGCACGATAGCCGTCTTCCACCGGAGCGAATGACAGGGCCTCGATAATGGATTTGGCCTCGGCCACAGCTATCACACCCGCCTTGCCGTCGATTCCGAGGGCCGAATACAGGTCGCTCTCCAAAAAATAAGGATTGTCCGTCACGAGCTTGCGCCAGTATTCAAGATATGATTCGGAAGTCGGCTTTTTGGAGGCGTCTATCTTCGAACCGGAGTTGACCGGATAGACAAAATGCACGTCCGGATGTACGAGATGCGCCATTTTCCTGCACGACGGACATTCTCCGCACGAATCCCCGTCATGTCTGTTCCTGCAGTTCAGATACTGCACGAAAGCAAGGGACGTCGGCAACGCACCGCATCCTTCATTCTCATACAGCATCATGGCATGGGGCATGCGCCCCGAGTCGCACATTGCGGCCAAGGTCCTCTTTACTTCCTCATTGCCTGTGATGTCTGAAAACCGCATCAGTTTTTCCGTTTTGCCATATAATACGCAATGTCGACAAGCATGTCCTTCGCCTCGGACGGCCGCAATACCGACAGGGAGGACACGGCCTCATTCACGAACCTGTCCAACTTGACAGTCGCCCTCTCCATACCGTCGTAATCATGCACGAAAGACACTATTTCGTCCCTGTATTCAGGATGTTCGTGAATATGTCTCACCATATCACGGATATCCTTGCTCATCCTTTCCCCCGCATTTTCCATTGCCTCAAGGAGAGGAAGGGTGATTTTCTGCTCTAAAATATCCACGCCCAACGGCTTTCCGACCATGGCATCCTTCGAATAGTCGAAGATGTCGTCCCGTATCTGGAATGCGGAGCCCAATCCGGAAGCGAATTTTTTCACAGCCTCCTCGATGTCTTCTGAAGCCGATACGGAAATGGCAGCCGAATGCATGGCCGATTCGAACAGGGATGCTGTCTTGTAATAGATAATCCTGTAATAATCTTCTTCTACGGTGTCTCCCGACGAGGCTTTCTGCAACTGGAGCATCTCCCCCTTGGCGAGGTCGCTCAGGGTTTTCGAAAAAATACGGGTGACCCTGTGACCGGAATCATCCGATTCGAGCACCATGTTCATGGCGGCCACCAACCAGTAGTCTCCTACGAGGACTGAAGCGGAAGAGCCCATTAGGGAATTGAGTGTAGGCACTCCCCTCCTCCTGTCGCTTTCATCGGCCACGTCATCATGCAAAAGGGTGGCATTGTGCAGAAGTTCGGAAGCCGCCGCAAACCTGCAGCTGTCCTCCGTGACCTTGCCGTCTCCGGAACAGGCCTTGGCCGCAAGCAGGGCAAGAAGAGGCCTTATCTGCTTGCCGGGATGCGAAAGAACAGCTCTGTTGATACTGTCCAATAAAGCTATATCGCTTTTCAAAGCCCTGTCAATATTATTCTCAACGGCTGTCCATGCATCACCGAGAAAAGATTTGATATGCCCGATATCCATCGCGTCAGAACAAAAGTGCGGCCGTAAGGGTAAAGCCTCCGAAATTCCTGCCGGACATGGCATTCCTGACGGCCTGATTGATTCCGCTGCTGATATCGGTTTTCAGATCGTACAGAGACCCGAAATTCCATATATATCTTCCGATAACCTGGAATTTCCATATCTCAAGACCGATACCCACACCTATGCCGTATTCGAACCTGCGCAATGAAGATGAAGCCCATGAATTCGTCAGATTTTGGGTATCCTGATTGGGAAAATCCGCAGAAAGCTTGTTGTGCAATCCATAGCCTATGTACGGCGTCACATCCAAAAACGGTCTGAACAACAGAAGATCCGGACCCCACTGGACAGATACCGGCACTTCCAAATATCCTACGGACAAGTCGTTGACCATGGCTCCGTCACCATACTCTATGCCGCCGAGCTTGGCACCTTTCATGCTGTACAGTAACGCAGGCTGGATGGCAAATCCTAAAGGAAGTTTCAACTGATACGTCAGCCCGACATGATATTTGGTCATCGGCCCCCGGTTCAGGGATGAAATTTCAGCTTTTGAGAAATTTATACCGCCCATGACCCCGAATCTGCCCTGTGCGGATGCATCAGATACGCCGGCTGCCGCAAGTACGGCCGCCAAGGCCGCCGCTATGAAAAACCTCTTCATATCCGCCCGTTACAACAAAGCATCCAACTTGCCGGCAATGGCAGACTCCGGAACAAGTCCCACGAGCCTGTCCACCAATTGTCCGTTCTTGAAGAACAGAAGCGTAGGAATACTCATGATTCCGAACTGAACAGGAATTTCCTTATTCTCGTCCACATTGCATTTGCCGATAACAGCCTTCCCCTCATATTTTCCGGCCAAAGCCTCTACCGTAGGGGCAAGCATCCTGCACGGGCCGCACCATGTGGCCCAGAAATCCACCATTACAGGTTTGTCCGTATTCAATATTTCATTGAAATTAGCGTCAGTTACAATTTTTTCCATTTTCTATTGATTTAAAACAACATTATTGCCAATGATACCGTATATCCGTTGAAGTTGGATTCGGAAAACAGTGTCCTGAATGTCTCCTCGGCAAGATTTGAATTGGCAAGATTGCCGAAACTCCAGTTGTACTGGGCAGTAAGCTGGAATCTCCACAATTGTACGCCGAAACCGGCACCTACTCCGTATTCGAATCTGTTGACATTGTGCCATGAATATGAATTGCCCTGGGCATCCTTGAGATCCTTGGATATTGCGTATCCTATAAACGGCGACCCCTGCAGGAAAACCCTGATGTTGCCGTCGAGGAAACGTGGACCCCACTGCACATTTACCGGAACTTCAAGATATCCGAGGCCGAAAGCACGCAGGTTCGTATCCTCGATTCTCGCACCTTTGATATGAAACAGCACGTCAGGCTGGATAGAAAACCAGAAAGGCAGATCGAACTGAAACGCAAGACCGGCCTGGTAGCCGAGATAATTCTTCACTCCGTCCATATCGAGGCTCGACACGTTGATACCTGCCTTGAGCCCTATATTCTGTGAATTTGCGGGAACAGCGAATACCGATAGCATTGCCGCCGCCAATACCGTGATTAAAAACTTTTTCATAATCGTACCCTTTAGTCCGGTTACAAATATAATAATTGTATTCAAAATACGCTAACGAATCAGGCCGAAATGCCTGACGGCAGCAGTCACGCCTTCTTCATCCACGGTACTTGTCACATAATCGGCCCGGGCCCTGACATCTTCGGCAGCATTCCCCATGGCGATTCCGATTCCGGCATATTCTATCATTTCCACGTCATTGCCTCCGTCCCCGAACGCCATCACCTCTTCCCGACGGATACCGCATGCGGAAATCACCCTTTCGACAGCCACGGCCTTCGACAGATTCCCGGGGTTCACATCCATGAATGCAGGAAACCACCTTGAAACGGTGGAATTTTTCAATGCCGGACGCAGATACTCCTCTTCCTGCCGCCTGTCGGCAAAAATCGTATATTGATAGACCGGCTCATCAGCACATTCCGGGAAAGGGACAATCGGAGGGTCGGGCATTCTGACCATCCGGAGCACCTCACGGCTTCCGTCATCGATAAAATTCATTCCGATGGAATTTTCGGAGAAAACGGCACATGGGATATGCCTGTCCCGGGCGACAAGCGCCACAGTCTGCGAGTCAGCGCGGTCCAACGGTTTTCTGAAAATGATTTTCCCGTCGTTGTATATGACGGCCCCGTTCATGCAGATATAGCCGTCAAACGGGAAATTCCCGAGATTGTCTATACACAGGAAATGCCGGCCGGTAGCAATGTAAAGCCTGATACCGAGCCGGCGCAATTCCGTCAATGTCCTTATCGATTCCGACGAGATTTCATGGGTCTTGAAACTCGCGAGCGTACCGTCTATATCGAAAAATACCGCCTTTATCATTATCCAACGTCAGTTCGACGAATTACAGCCGGTCATTTGCCAAGACCCTTGGCGTAATGCGTAGGCTGCTGCTTCGGTTTTTCCGGATGGACTATCATGGCCGGCTTTCCCCATTTCAGACTGTATATCAGAATGCCTATGCCTGCCAGAATAAACGGTATGCTGAGCCACTGGCCCATGTTGAGCACCATGTTTTCTTCGAATCCCACCTGCGGTTCCTTGATGAATTCTATCAGAAACCGCATGCCGAAAAGAACTATGAAAAAGATACCTATTATCGTACCCCTTTTGAGTTTTTCAAGCCTGTACCTGTACATCCACAGCAGGACAAGTCCGAGAATGATATAGCTGAATGCCTCATAAAGCTGTGTAGGATGCTTCGGCTCCGTTTCTCCCCTGAGTTCGAATATGAAACCCCACGGAAGAGATGTAACGTCACCGTAGATTTCGGAATTGAAAAGGTTTCCGAAACGGATCAGCGCACCGGCAAAGCACACCGCAATGCACAGCCTGTCAAGAATCCACAGCAGGTCGAAATCATATTTCTTTCCGTAATGATGGGCGAACCACCACATGGCAAGGAACAGGGCTATCGTTCCTCCGTGGCTGGCCAGACCGCCTTTCCACGGCATGAAAATCTCCCAGAATCCCTGCCAGCTCCCGAAATAATAATCGGGCTGGTAAAAGATACAGTGTCCGAGCCTGGCTCCTACAATGGTTCCTATCAGAAGCGTGTACAACAATGGATCAAGCAGGGAGGCAGGTACGCCTTCCCGCTTGAAAAACCATTTGAAAATGTACCATCCGAGAATGAATCCCGATACGAAAAGGACCGAATACCAACGGATCGACAACGACCCGATATGGAATATCTCGGGATTGACGTGCCAATGTATGAAAAGAAGGTCGGACATCTTTCCTTACAATCGGTTATTCACGTACGGCAGCAATACCCGGAAGTTCCTTTCCTTCGAGGTATTCGAGCATTGCGCCACCGCCGGTAGACACGTAGCTTACCTTCTTGGCATAACCCATCTGAGTGACGGCAGCTACTGAATCACCGCCTCCTACAAGGGTGAATGCGCCGTTCTCCGTAGCCTTGGCAAGCATTTCGGCAACCTTGTTCGTACCTTTTGCGAAGGCAGGGATTTCAAATACGCCAACAGGACCGTTCCAGAGAATGGTCTTGGATTTCATGATGACATCTTCCCAAACGGCAAGCGTGCTCGGAGCTGCGTCTACACCCTCCCATCCGTCAGGAATCTCGTCGTTGCGGCATATCTTGGTATTGGCATCGTTGGAGAATGCGTCTGCGATGACAACTTCTTTGGAAAGATAAAGCTTCACGCCTTTCTCCTCGGCTTTTTTGATGGTATCGAGAGCAAGCTGGGTCTGGTCAGGCTCGCAAAGGGAATTTCCTATCTTGCCGCCCTGGGCCTTGATGAACGTATAGACCATACCTCCTCCGATGATCATGTTGTCCACTACATCGAAAAGGTGCTCGATGATGCCGATTTTCGAAGAAACCTTGGCTCCGCCGATAATTGCCGTTACAGGATGTTCCGGAGTCTTGAGGACACGGTCGATGGCCTTGATTTCGCCTTCCATGATGTAGCCGAACATCTTGTCGTTAGGGAAATACTTGGCGATAAGGGCTGTGGAAGCGTGTGCCCTGTGTGCGGTACCGAATGCGTCGTTGATATAGCAGTCGGCGTATGAAGCGAGTTTGGCCACGAATTTCTTCTGGCTCTCCTTCACTGCAGCCTTGGCTGCCTTCTTTTCCTCGTCGGTAGCGTCCTCGGCAAGACCTCTCGGTTTTCCTTCCTCTTCCGCATAGAAACGGAGGTTTTCGAGAAGAAGGACCTCGCCCGGTTTGAGGGAAGCGACCTTGTCATCTGCCGTCATGCAGTCGTCTGCAAATTTCACAGGGACTCCGAGAAGTTCCTGAACCCTTCCGATGATATGCTTGAGGGAGAATTTCTCTGTCACGCCCTTAGGACGGCCGAGATGCGACATGATAATGAGTGCCCCGCCCTTTTCGAGAACCTTTTTCAAGGTAGGGATCGCTGCCCTGATTCTCGTGTCGTCGGTTATTTCGAATTTTTCGTTGAGAGGAACGTTGAAATCCACTCTTACGATGGCCTTCTTGCCGGAAAAATCATAAGTGTCAATACTCTGTTGCATAATCCTAATATTTTAAACATTCATAATTTCCAAGTCAAATCCCTGCAAAAATAGCAAATTTCTCGGGATTACAATAAAAGTTCTCGGATTGGTCCGATAAAAATTGCATATCTTTGTATCCTGTTGTTCCCGGAACGGGCCGGGACGAATGTCAATTGAACTGATTGTAACGGATTATGACTATAGAATCTCCGGCGAATTTCTGGAAAGACTACGAAATCGTGGATTCCGGCAATTTCGAGAAACTCGAACGTTTCGGGAAATACTATCTTATGCGTCCTGAGCCGAAGGCATTGTGGGACAGAACCTTGTCCTTGCAGGAATGGGAAAGGACGGCCCATGTGCGGTTCAAGCCGGGCGCAGGCTTCGGCAAGGCGGGAAAGGAAGACAGCGGAAGCTGGGAAAAGCTGCGGAAAATGGACGAGCAGTGGCTGATACGCTATACCGGAGAGCAGAAAGGCCTCGATTTTTCGCTCCGGCTCGGCCTTACGTCCTTCAAGCATGTGGGGGTATTCCCGGAGCAGGCTCCGAACTGGGAATACATATATCGCAACACCTCCGAAATAGCGGACAGAAACAAAGCCGAAGGCAAGGCAGCCCCGAAAGTCCTCAACCTTTTCGCCTACACGGGAGCGGCGTCTCTCGCCGCAAAGGCCGCAGGAGCGGATGTCACGCACCTTGATTCGGTGCGGCAGGTAGTCACATGGGCCCGTAACAACATGGAGCTCAGCCGTCTCGACAATATAAGATGGGTAGTGGAAGATGCCTTGAAGTTCGCCAAGAGGGAGGCCAAGAGGGGCAACGTCTATCAGGGAATCATACTTGATCCGCCTGCCTACGGTCACGGGCCGGACGGGGAGAAATGGAAATTGGACGAATGCCTGTTCGACATATTGAAATGCACGGCTTCCATCCTTGCGACGGAGAACAGTTTCATGGTCCTGAATCTCTATTCCAACGGATATTCCGCCATGCTCGGCGAGACAGCGGTAAGGCAGGCGTTCGGGCTTCCTGCCGACATGCAGGGATTGGAGTGCGGGGAACTCGTGCTGCATGACCGATTCGGAAAGAATCTCCCGCTCAGCATCTTCGTCCGGCTGAAAAGATAGCTGCCCCTGTCATCCCGACCGGCGTTCCTGTCATCCCGACCGAGCAAAGCGAGCGGAGGGATCTGCATTACCAAAAAGTTGGTAATGATGCACAAAATGGTTGGTAAAATCACGGATAAGTAATTGAAATATATAAAATTATGAGTAGTTTGATGA
>CALURT010000029.1 GCA_944323245.1 uncultured Bacteroidales bacterium | reverse complement strand
ACCGTGAGGTTGCTGCGTCGGTCGTCGCTCGTCCGCCTTGCACTCACTGGCAATAAACTTCAAACTTACTTGTCTCTAAAGAACTCTTTTCCCGAATGGGATTGCAAAGATATGCAAGATTTTCGTCTCTGCAAATTTTTTTGAGACAAAATGAAACTTTTTCTGCGTCGGAACGTATATAATATATGCAGACGCAATGGGGCTGTTTTGGTTTTGACAGCATTTGACATTGGACGGTAAGCACGCCGGGCGTGGGAGGTTTGCCCGTAAATCTCAGCTTCCGAAAATTTAGTTGGCAACAACAATTATGCACTCGCTGCGTAGTCTACCAAGTAGTCTCGCTTAATTGACGGCCGCCAAGGCTGCGGTCGCGACGAGTATCCTTTCGGACTTTAGGCCGGTTATGTCCGATATACAGGGTATCATTCAAACCGGATGCACGGGAGGACTCCTTTAATTCCCGCCAAGATTCAAAGGATAAGCTGCAGTTGGCCCGTCTTACGGCAGACTTCAGTCGAAAAACAAAGCAAGACTAAGCGTGTAGAAAGCCATTCGGTGCGATGTTTGGACGGCGGTTCGAGTCCGCCCAGCTCCACAAAATGTTTCCAATCTTCGAAACTATTCATTATATTTGCACTGACCTAAACAAAGATTCCGGCATGACAATGTTTCGCCTTATATTCTTGGAAGAAGCCAAAATTTTTCTCCAGAACGCACGGAATAATTAAAAAATATCTACGGCAACCCTTGATCTGGGAACAGCCGGAAAAGTGGCCTTATGGTAACATCAATATCACACGCCCTATTCGCTTATCCTCGACGGACTGACCCCAAGCATCTTCGATGCGGATCATCTGCAGGGGTATCGTCTTTCACCATCGGAAGAAGTTCTTCTACTCTCCTGACTGCCCATTCATATTGCTCTATTGTCTCAATCTTTGCCATAATTTACAAAACATTTGAACAGCTTCCTACTCGCAGACGTAGACGTCGAGGCCGGAGGCACGCCAGCCGGGATACAGGAGTTTCACACGTTTGGAAAAACTTCCGAAATCCTTGTCCGAGACTTCACTCCAACCCGTTTCGGCGAATGCCGCTATCCTCGGGAAGGTCCCGATATAGACATCCTGCGGAGTATTTGCCCATTCCGTCCACATCTGGCAACCGAGTCCGATGATGTTCGGCTGATATTCCGGAGCGAGGTCCGAAGGCACAGGCTCGAAGGAATACGCCTTTTCCAACGAAATGAAATCGTGGTCGAAATTGATATAGGTGTATTCGCTCGTGGAATTCACAATCTTGTTGCCGTCCATTGCAGCCCTGTTGATTTCCTTCGGATCACCTTTCCAGAACTGGACTATCACGTTGTCGCCTATTGACGTGGATGTCTCCGCAAACGAAATATTGTCGTCCTCATGGAGGTTCTTGCCGAGAATTTCGCTCCATCCCATTATCTTGAACCCGTGGTCAGCGGCGAAAGCGGCGATTTTGTTGGTAAACTCTATCTGGATGTCCATGTAGGAATTGAAACCTTTCTTCTTTTTATATGCCGTCAGGTCCTTGTCCGCCTCCCACTGGTTGAACCTCACCTCGTCGCCGCCGATATGGATTACATCGGCATCGAACAGGTCACGAACTTCGAGCAGCACGTCATGCAGGAATTCCAAAGTCTTCGGATCAATGAGATCAAATGCACAGTAATGCTTGCCGAATCTGACAGGGACTTCTATTTTCTTCTTCTTGATTCCGAGCCACGGATAGGCCGCAATCGCAGCGCTTGCATGCCCCGGCATCTCGATTTCCGGAACGACCTTTATCTGGCGCACCCGGGCATATTCCAGAATTTCACGGATTTCATCCTGCGTATAGAATCCCGAATGAGGCTTGCCGGCAGTCATGTCGCTCTGAAAACCACCCACCTGAGTGTCTTTCCTGGAACTTCCCACCTCAGTAAGCAACGGATACTTTTTGATTTCAATCCTCCAGCCTGCATCGTCCGTCAGATGCCAGTGGAAAACATTCATTTTCAAGGCCGCCATCCCGTCAAGAATATTCAGGACAACGTCCTTGCCCATAAAATGTCTCGCCTCGTCAAGCATGTATGCCCTCCACGGAAATCTCGGGGCATCGCATATTTTCTGACAAGGGAAGGTATAGGAATGATATTCATACTGTCTGCAGGCGTTCAGCATCTGGAAAAATGTCTGGAACCCGTAGAAAATTCCCGACTCCGAGGATGCCGACAGAATGATGGAAATTTCATTGAATTCCAATTCATAACCTTCGGCAGGCAATTCATCATTCCTGCCCAATACAATTTCCAACGGCGCACCGCTGCCTGTCACGCCGATACCGTATTCCGACGTCAGTTCCGACGTGATATAGTCCATCACGCTGGAAGAAACGCCGAAACCATCGGAGATTCCGACTTCGTCCGGAACCGTAATATTCCCTGCTCCGTATTCCACGGAAGCAGGTCTCGGTACCACCACGTTGTAAGCACTCTGAGCCGACAACGTCAGACTCGCCAGAAGAAAAACAACTATAAACTCAAATTTTTTCATTTATAATGAATTTTTAACACTCAATTACCTTATATTTTCCGGCAGGGGAATCATCGGCGTCGCGGTCCTCGCTCCGCTGCGGAGGCTCGCCTTTCCTGATTCCCCTGTCGGAAAGCCACAGGAATGATTACCGACACAAAAAAGCTTTTGCAGCAGCTATAGCCGGTTCTGCTCCGTTGTCACGCAATTCCTCGTATGTGAAACGGGACAGCACGTCTTCCAATTCCTTCAGTTTCGCTTCATCGCCGGCAGCCCTCCATTCCTCTGCCAATATCCTGATCTTCTCGACATCCTGGATACCATCGATGAGGTTTTCCATCCGGATACTGCTGCGCCCGTCGGGATAAACCATATAGCAGTCCCCGGCCGCCCATGTGCGGAACCTTGCATCACGCACAGGATCCTCGGTCCAGCTGTTGTATGCCCATCTCAAATACCCGTCACAGTCCGCCGCAATCGCACGCCAAGGAATCCATGCGGCTTCATACGGCGAAGAAGCCATGAAGGTATTCGGATAAGCCTCGGCACAGCAGGTGTAATAAGTCGTAACCTTGCCTTCCGAACGCCTCCTTCCAATGACACCATCGGGATAGGAAGCCCTGAAAGGAATGCACAGGTCATACAGTTCCTTCTCTATTTCCTCATGATAATTACCGGCTAAAGAGACCTTGAACTCAGGCTCCACTGACCTGATGACGTCCAACGCCGCAGTCATTGCTTCAAGAGGACGCTCGTCCATGGCAATCATTGTTTTCCCGAACCAGCCCTTGTCCCTGAGATGTCCGGCGAAGTCGGAAATGAACGGCGCCCAGTAAGCCTTGTATGCCACACTGCCGGGAGCGGCCTCCACATACGCCTTCTCCCCTGTCTCCCCGTCGATATAATCGAACCTGAGAGCCCACGGTATCAGCGAATAGCAGTTGATCTGCCTGTCGATACCCACGCTTTCCATGAATTCCACCCATCTGTCGAATACAGTATAATCGTAAGTCCAGCTGCCGTCGGCATTTTTGGTCTTGGTCACCATCGGGCCGAAAGCATCGTAGGTCTGTCCGTTCCACGGACGGTCCAATATCGTGGCCGTCACGGATTTCTGCCCGGCATCGGCAAGGAGTTTCATTACGGGGCGCATCAGGTCGAAATGTTCCTGACTCCATAATTCCACACCATGATACCTTGCCACAGAATAAGGATTCTGCCACAGGTCCAAATGGAATTTCCAGTCCGACGGTGCAGGCAGAGTCCTGTCACAAACCTCAACGGTAAACGGCACGGACAGTTTCCCTCCGGCGTATTTTATCTTGAGATTGCCGGAATATACGCCCGGAACTGCATCTGAAGGGACTCTGACAGAAATCCACACCGGCTGAAGCTCTCCCTGCACGATATCCTTGACATCGGCATTGTCTATCATGTCCGCCACCGACAATGAATCATACTGTCCCGGAGCCCTCACTCCGCACTGGGAATACGAAGTGCTGTCCAACACGTCTCCCATCACGTATTCCACGAAAGATGCAGATGCAGCCTCGCATGGAATCACGGAAGTCCCGCACACAAGGTCCGAAACCTCCATACTGACTCTGCGAAGATGTTCATGGGAACGGATATATGCCTGAGCCGAAATTTTTTCTCCCCTCCATGCCGGAACCCCGAATGGAGCCTTTTCCTTTATATTCTCGAATTTCCCGTCCTTGGCATACCTGTCCCCCGTGCCGACCCAGACGAAATCCGGAGCCGCACTGACGCACGCCATAACCATACAGGCAAAAATGCCCAAGCATAATTTCCGTTTCATAACATATAATAATTAAAATGTTCCTGTCCGTAAATATACAAAGAATCTTATTCCGCTACCGCTTCTACAAGATTCTTTTTGAGGGCATCGGCATATTTGACATTGTCGGTGTAGTTTGCCGGCCCTTTGTAAACATTGTAGAGCAGTTCCTCGGCAGCGGCACGGCCCGATTTCGCCTCGTACATCTTCAACAGTTCGTAATCCTCCGCCCCGTCCCTCCAACGTTCGAGACGTATCGAAACGCAAGGCCTGTCGGAGTCGAACGGCTCGCCCGGGTAAACGAGGATACCGTCACCTTCAGGCAGGTCCGAGCGGGATTTCAAAGGGCTCATGCTCGAAAATCCGTTCACGACCCAATACAGGAAGCCGGTATTCTGCTCTTTCCAGAATCTCCACATGCAGGCCCTGTTAGGTATCCCCGAGGAATTTTGGGCAAGGCCCGGGGTCAGGGACATGCAGACATAACTCCACCATTCCTGGCCGTCCTTGAGTGCCTGACGGCATCTTGCAGACATGGTCTCATTGTCCTGCAACGCCCAGGTACTCGTGCAGAAAATACTTGTAGCTCCGCTGAGCAGATCAAAAGTAGCGAAAAGGTCTCCCGCCCTGTCACCGTCCACCGGTCCACAGTAGAATGAAGTAAGCACATCAGCCTCGGAAGCATACCCGTGCAGTCTGTCTGCCATTTCATGAATCTGCTCGTATTCGGATACCTTGGTCGGCTCGTCCCATACATAGAAATAAGCCTTGTCCAAAATGCCCTCCTGCTGCGCCTTTGCAAGCATCTGTTCGAGTTCGCTGTCATCGAGTCCGTGGAAAGGCAAGGCTACCCTCGTGAAACGAGGGTCCTTCAGATATTCCCATGTCCTGTCGTCATCCCATTCGTATGGAGAAGAGAAGCATTCCGTCTTCATCGTACCCGAAAGCCATGACGAAAAATAAGGGGAAATCCTGTAATCAAGCAGCAGGTCTGCCACTTCCTTGCGCTTGGCGGCCTTCTGTTCTTCATCCAATCCTGTCAGAATGAAATTGTCGGGATTTATACCGAACACGCACGGTATGGACGGAGTCTCCGGAATGGCAGCATCCACTATGGTAATGGACAGGGCTACCGCATATTCAGCCCCGGAATTGGCATTGCGGAAAGTTATGACTTCCTTGTAATTTCCAGGGACGGACTCCGCTGTCGTACTGAAAGAAAGCCACACCTTCACCAATTTGTTGGCGGGCTTCACTGTCCCGTCACATGGTACGAGGACATCCTGCATCCCCTCGAATGTCCGTAACTGACGGCATTCAAAGCCGATGGCCTCCGGAGCACCGGACCGCTCTATGGTCAGTGTCTCGTTCGATGCCGTGCTTATCACGAGTTGCACATGTTCTGTCTCGTTCTTCACAAGCGTATAGGAAGCCCTGTTCGACGGTTCAGCCGAAGCGTAGGTTTCAATGTCGGCAAGACTGTTCACGAGCCACGTGTCCGTGGCTGTCGCAGGTACACCCGAATCATCCCCTCCCGTCACGGCTTCAGGGGCCTTACAGCCGATAATCAATGCTGCAACGGCAGCAAAAGCAATAATTGTCTTTATTTTCATTATTCGGTCATTTTAATTTCAATCAATTTCACGCCGTGGGCCCTTATCGGGAACGGCAACACCCCGTCCGAAGGCTTCAGGCTTTCCCCGTTCCACAGATCCCTCACCCCCGAGCAATTCAGGACGCCGATCCTGTCGAGCCTGAAACTATAAGAGACAATGTCCTCGTCGGTCGTATTGAAAACGGCCACATAATGCGAAGCCATATCTTCATCGGAAGCATACCAGGCTATTATCCCGTCCTCTGAAAAGAGCTCCCGGTTTCCGACGGATGCCCGGTTGATTTCCAGCACATCGTCGTTGGTCACCAATTTCAGGGTGAAATCATCCATTTCCGGAAGATTGCATCCGAGCATCAGAGGAGAACGGAACATGGCCCACAGGGTCATCAGCGTGTACTGCTCATCCACGGTAAAGTTGGTCGGACGAGGTTCGCCGCGCATTGCCCTCTGCGCCATCGGTCCTATAGGAAGCATGTCCGCATCAGGCCAGTGCCCCGGCATGATATGGTCCTGCCATTTGCGGCAAAGTTCGAACTGATGCTTCAGAGACTCCCAGTTGTCCCAGAAATCCGCCGAAATCCTCCACATCTGGCAGGACTTGCGGAGATGCCGCACATTCTCCACTGGGGCAGGGCCCGGAGAAAGGCTCAGGACTATCGGGCGTTCCGCCTTGGCAACGGCCTGCGCCAATGCGTCTATTTCATCCACGGCATACACAGGTGAAAGCAGGTCGTCGGCCTTGATGTAGTCGATGCCCCACGATGCATACAGTTCGATGATGGAATCATAATATTCCTGCGCTCCCGGTTTCGACATGTCTATACCGTAGAAACCGTGATACCAGTCGCATTTAGAGTCGGTATCAACAATGTCGCATGCCGTATATTCCGTTCCCTTTATCGGGGAATCCGCTTCCACAGCCTGAATCGGGATGCCCCTCATGATATGTATCCCGATTTTCAGCCCTTTGGAATGCACATAGTCGGCTATGCCTTTGAGGCCTTTGCCTCCTGCAGCCGAAGGGAATTTCCCTTCGTCAACCCTCAGTCTGCCGTATTCGTCTATAAGCTGATGCGGATGCGGATCTTCATACTCCTCAAGAGTCACCATCCCGGGAGCGTACCAGCCGGCATCTATGATGATGTATTCCCAGCCGTGTTCTTTCAGATGCTCCGCCATGAAGTTGGCATTTGCCTTGACTTCGTCCTCTGTCACTGAAGTACCGAAACAAATCCAGCTGTTCCAGCCCATAGGAGGCCTTTCGGCCAGGATTTCCTCCTGTTCCGAAACAAAATCTCCACCGGAGCCGCTTCCGCATGAAAGCAAAGCTCCGATGAAGGATAAGAATAGCAAGGATTTCCTGATCATCGCTAATCAAGATCGAGTACGCAGCGGACACTGAAACCGCGGCCCCTGTTGTAAGGGTAAAGGGCAGCGCCGAAATCATTGGCCGCAAAACCGTATGTCACACCCTGGGTCGGGAAATCAGCCACTGGCGGATCCCATGGATAAACATCACCCTCCTTAGGAGCGGTGGCCGTCCAGAAATATGTGTTCATACCTTCATCATCGATACGGTTTGTCAACGGTTCCCAAATATAGCCTGCTCCTGCCATATTGAATCCGATGGAATTTTTCCCGACGTTGGTGGCATTCGCGTCCCAGTATGAAGCCTCCTTGAGGGCTGTTCCGGGCTCATCTTCGTCAGTACATCCGTTGATAAGGAAATCCCACTCATCCTTGGAAGGCATGTGCCAGCCGTCAGGACAAACGCCCTGTACCTGCGTGCCTGATTCCGCACTTGCCACGTCCCTTACGGCAGCCGTCCATGTGTAATAGCCTCCGTAAATGTCTTTCATATCGGTCATTGTACCGTCATCCGGGTTGTCGCCATAGAATCTTACTCCCTCGGCTCCGATAGCAGTACCGTCGGCATAAACCGTTGCCCTCATATTGTCGGCAAGCCATACTGCATAGTCTCCAGTCAAGGCATCCTCCACCCTGCAGACACGGTACTCCTCATTGTCACGCGGATCCACGAAAGGCTTGTAGAATCTGAACAGGTCCATGCTTCTCACCTCGCTCATGGAATTGCCTGCTGCGGTAGTGCCTTGGATTGCCCAGTAAAGGGTGGCCCCGTTGTATTCCTTGACTCCGAGAGCTCCAAGGATTTCATCAAATTCGGCATGTGTCACATCCCTTGTGGTTTCAGCGCCTACTTCAATGGCTTCTGTCGCAGACATGTCTTCCGACAGACTGAAAAGTATCGAATAGGTGGCTGTAGGGTCGTCCGACTCCCACTCGAAAGTCAGGCTTTTGTCCTGATTGTCGTACTCGAGATCGAATTCCTCGAGATCGTCAGGAGAATAGATGGCGATTTGAGCCACTTGCTGCTCTTCGCCTTCATTCGTGTTCTTGTTGCAGGAAACGATGGCAATACCTACCGTAATCACTGCAAGGAAAAATAATGTCCTTTTCATTTCAAAAAAGTTTTAATGGGTTTGTAAATAATTATGTGAGAATAGATTACTTTATTTTGATTTCTTTCAGCACAAGCCATCCGTCCCGAAATGTCCCGTTCTCTACGGCAAGATTCAGCGCAGGGACGGTCTCGTCCGAAGAAGTGTCCACTATGCCGGTGCACAGGAGATAATTCCCTGCAGGAACGTCCGTGGATGTGGAAAAATCGTAAGTGACATCATTGCCCTTCAGCCAGGCCGACGGCTCGGCCCTGTCGTCTCTCATGATGTCAGCGACCGCTCCCGACTCCTTGTCAATGAGTGCGAAAGCCACCTTGTACTTGTAGTTCCACCGGATATTGTTGTTCGGACATACTCCCACGCCGCTGTTCCTCCATGTGTGCGAAATAGTGACAGTCTCACCTGATGCGAACTCTTCAGGGAAAGACAGTCTCACCGGTGTAAGACGGTATCCTCCGTTCACCATGAATGCCTCCACGAGGTCGAGGGCCTTGCGTGTCCATCCGCGGGACTCCGTAGCCTCTCTCAGGTCAAGTACATTGGCCCGGCTGCGGATAGCGTCCTCGTAAGCCTGCTCGTAAAAATCCCTCCAGCCCTTGTAGACGTCCTTGTAGACGGGATCGGTGTTCCATGGCTGATATGAATCCGAATAGCCTCCCCAGTAGCAGCTCTCCGCTATGAATGCCGTTTGAGGAAATGTGGAAAGTACGGTCTTCACGTCGGCATCGAGAAACCACGTGCTTCCCATGGAATCACGTCGTATGATGAAGCCTTTCTGATCTATGGCATACATCTTTTCGATGTCGTAGCCCATTTCCGTCCCGAAATTCGTCACGAGGATGACATTCCTGAAATTGTCGGAATACAGGTCGGTGATCCATTTGTACACTGCATTCTTGTTTGCCGGATCCTTGTATCGGACATGATGGCCTTCTCCCCACCATCCGAGATTGTAGGCATCAATGAAATCCACCCTTGACGGGTCGTCGAATTCCTCTGCGAACGCACGTATGAAATTGGAGAATTTCTCCTGGAATATCGGATCGTCGGCATATGGGGTCCAGTTATTGTCCACACCTTCCGCATCCCATAATCTGTGGGATGGATAACCTTCCGCACCGGCGGTCCGCACGAAATCCGGAGTCCCGTTGTAAATGTTGTCCTGACCGTCTATATAGACCCTGAAAGCCAGTTTCAATCCTCTGTCCAAAGCACCTTGAATCAATGCCTTGAAATTCTCGTCGCAGTTCCACGCATACTTTCCTTCTTCGGGTTCGAGTTCCGACCAGCGGGAACGCCAGTAGAAAATCGATCCGAATTTTTCAGCAATCACATCCTGGTCGTCCCAGTACTCCGCAGCATCAGCCACATAATCGTTGGCATCGTCGTACAAGGCCCATCCTGTCATTGGATTGCGCACGAGGCTCATCATGTCCGGAGCAAATTCCACCGTTGCGGAAGCGGCACCGGCATCCTGTCCTCCCGGAGGAGTGCAGGATACCGCCAATAATGCCGACAGCAGTAATTCAGAACGATTCAAAGCCTTCATTCTGCTTCAGGTTCGGGTTTTCGTAAATGGCTGATTGAGGTATTGGATAGAGGATATGCTTGTCCTCGGCGAAGCTCTTTCCCCTCGCGTGGGCATTCTCTATGAGTTTCCCGTGACGGATGAGATCCGGTCTCCTCATACCTTCCCAATAAAATTCATATGCCCTTTCCTGAAGGATCTTGTCACGGAATTCATTCTGATCGGTGATATTCTCTATCTCGTCGAAATGCCTGCTGTCATCATAGTTGTCGAATGCACGGCGGCGTATCTGGTGTACGAGATCCTTGGCTTCCTTGGTAGGACCTTCAAGCTCATTGATGGCCTCCGCCCTTGCAAGGATGACCTCGGCATATCTGTTTATGACATACTCGCTGGCATCGTACTGGCCCGTGGTATTAGGATTTTCCTGATACTTCATCGGAAATGCGCCCGGTTTGCCTATGGCCCTGCTGTCCACCTCTTCCTTTCCGTTCCAGTAATGGGCCTTGATACCCTCGCGCCTCTTGTCGTCAGGGTCGAACGAATCGTAGAAATCCCAAGGGACAAGGAAGCCTTCCCACCTCGTAAGCGGCACTCCGTCCCGCGAAGTATAGTCTGCCGGAAGAGCGTGGGCAAGGAACATGTTGCCGAGACCTCCTGTGGCGAAGTTCGGTATAGGAAAAATAACTTCGGAATTCTGCTGGTTGGTAGGAGACCATATCGACATGTAATCGTCCTGAAGCCCGTATTCACCGTCTGTAATCATCACATTGGTGATGGAATCCACTTTTTCCCACCACTCCACGGCCTTTGCATGGTTGTTCCTGTAATGTTCCTCCTGACCGGCCTCGTGGAGGTAGAGTTTAAGCATATACATCTGGGCTATGCCCTTCGTCATCCTGCCGTAATCGCTTCCGGACTGTTCGGAACGTGCCTTGAGGTTTTCCTCGGCCTCTTTCAATTCGCTTTCGATGAAATCGACATACCACTCGACAGTAGGCCTTTCGGGATTGTAGTCAGCGGCGACTTCCGGTTCAAGGGCTATGTCGGGATCGGTGATGATGGGCACAGTGCCGTAAAGATCGTACAGGTCGTATGCCCACATTGCCCTGAGGCAACGGACTTCGGCCATGTAAGCCCTCTTGACAGGAGCGGAAATGGACACCGGTCGCATCCTTTCGAGCAATGAGGTGGCCTTGGTGATGGCCGGAAGCATAGTATTGTAAAAGTCGAAGAGTTCCCCTCCGCCGCCTCCATTGGAAGCAGTCCAAAGGTAGTCCGTCTGGATATCCCAGTTCCAGTTGCAGTCGCACTCGTCGGTGCAGCCCACCTGCATTGTCAGGAGCGACCCCCATGCACAGTTGTACTGCGTCCAGCCTCCTCCCCGCAAGTCATGGTATATCCCTGTGACGGCAGCCTTTACATCGGCTTCCGTGGCAAGGGCCTTCTCCGGAGACAACTGGTCGTACATTTCCACATCCAAAGAGCAGGAAGATGCGAAAGCGGCTGCCAATACCGTAATTATAATATTCTTGGATTTCATATCTTCTGATTCTTAAAATGTCAAATCGATACCTATCATATAAGTCCTTTGATTCGGATAACCCGCCTTGAAATCGGTCTCGGGGTCATTGCCGGAGTATGGGGTGATCACGAACGGGTTTCCGACATCCACGAAAATCCTTGCATTGGACAATACCTTTCCTACCCATTTGGACGGGAATGTATAGCCGAGCGTGATGTTCTTGCAGCGGATGAACCAGGCTTTCTCCCACAGATAGTCCGATGGCTGCGGATAGACGCTTACGAAGCCCGAAGGAAGTGTGGCGTCAGTATTCGTACTCGACCAGCGCTCAGAAACCTCGTGCATCATGTTCTGTCCCTCAAGAAGGCGTCTGACTTCAGGTATCGAATACTTGCCCCTTGTGGCATTGTTCACAACCCTGTCAAACATTCCGTAGAAGAATATATTGAGATCGAAGCCCTTGTATGAGAAAGTGTTGGAAAGTCCCATGGAGAATCCCGGATCGTAAGTCCCGAGGAGCACTATGTCGGCCTCGTCGATCTGGCCGTCAGGACCTCCGGTATATTGTACGTCTCCGTTCTCGTCAGTGATCAGGTTCCCGAAATCATCCCTCAGGTATCCGTTGACGTCCTTGACCTTGTACTGTCCCGGAAGCAAGGCCGGCATCGAAGCTGGTGGAGCTTCGTCCAGACCGAGGATGCCATCCGACAAATATCCGTAGTAAGCCCTGATGGGGTCGTCGTCTTTCTGCCACGGACTCAATTCGTCTTCGGGATTCCTTTCTTTCCAACGGTCCCTGTAACTTGTGAAAGTCAGTTCCGTATCCCATCTGAACTCCCCGACGAAGTTGCGGCTGTGGATGGTGAATTCGACACCCGTGCTCTTGGTCTTGCCTATGTTGGCGGCTACAGTGCTTACTTCCATGAAGGATTTGAGATTACGGTATCCGAGCAGGTCCTTGACCTCCTTGTTGAAATATTCGACCGAACCGCTAAGTCTCTGGTCGAAGAAACCGAAATCGAGACCAAGGTTGAGTTCCGTGGTGGTCTCCCACTTCAGGTCAGGATTGGCAAGCTGCGACTTGGCCGTACCCGTGCTCACGCTCGAGCCGAACACATACTGCTGCCATGCGGAAGTATAATATTCAAAGGCGTTGTTCCCTATGTTGCTGTTACCCGTCTGTCCGAAGCTGACGCGCAATTTGAGATCGGACAAGGCTTTGAAATTTTTCAGGAAGTCTTCCTGGTTTATTCTCCATGCAAAGGCCCCGGACGGGAAGAAACCGTACCTGTTGTTGGCTCCGAAGTTGCTGGAACCGTCCACACGGGCGGTGAATGTGAAGAGATACTTGTCCATCAGATTGTAATTGATCCTTCCGAAGTAGGACATCAGGATATTCTTCGACTTGTTGGAAGCCACATAAGGCCTTGCGCCTTCACCTGTCTGAAGTGAATTATACAGGAACTGGTCGGTGAAGAAATTCGTGTTCGACGCAGCCATTCCCTCGCTCGTGAAATCCTGATATGAATATCCGAGGAGGAAATTGAACTTGTGCGTGTCCTTGATATTGAGGTCGTAATTGGCCGTCACTTCTATCAGTTTGTCGAATTGGGTAGCCAGACTCTTGCTTGCCTTCCCTCCCTCCTGCAATCCGTACAGAGTGGTTTTCGGGAGATACGAATTACGGATACCGGTCTGGTCGTCAAAACCCATGTTGACCTTGAACCTGAGTCCCTCGATGACTTCAGCCTGCACGAAAGCGTTGACGAGGAGACGTTTGGTAGTCGTATAATCCTCTATTTCAAGCATCGAGACCGGGTTTGGAACCGATGTCATATGCGGGCTTATGGCGTAATTGCCATCCTCGTCCATTACCGGCACGGTAGGGTCATAGGCAAGGGCCGAGTTGAGAAGTCCCGAGTTCTCGAAGTCTTCCGTGCCCAACGGGATATTCGACGATTTGATGTAACTCTGCGTGGCGTTGATCCCGTAAGAGAATATCTTGCTTATCTGATGCTCGATATTGATACGTCCGGTGTACCTTGTGAAATCCGAATTCTTCACGACACCGTTCTGGTCATAGTAGTTGAACGAAGCCATGTATTTGAGCTTGGAAGAGCCTCCCGAGACGGATATGTTGTGCTGGTGTATCATACCGTCCTGAGTCACAAGGTCATACCAGTCAGTACCTTCACCGGCGCTTGCAATCTGATCCGCTGTGTATGGCAGCACCAAAGGCTGTGTCACCGTGGACGGATCGGTGCTGCCGTATGGGTAGACCCTGTTGTCAAAAAGCCATTTTTCATTGGCATAGGCATTGGCCTCTGTCATGAATTCCGTAGCGTTCAGCATGTCTATCCTGTTGGCAATGCGCTGGATACCATAGCTGGCATTGTATGTGACCACAGGCTTGCCCTCCCGCCCTTTCTTGGTGGTGATGATGATGACACCGTTGGCCGCACGTGCACCGTAGATGGCTGTCGATGAGGCATCCTTCAGGACCTCTATGGATGCTATGTCATTAGGGTTGATGGAATTGAGCGGATTCCTCGAACCGTAGTCGCTGTACCGGTTGTCCGCTGCCGGTTCCACCGAGGAGTTGCTTACAGGGAAACCGTCGATGATATAAAGCGGATCATTACCTGCACCTGTGGAAGCCGCTCCCCTCACGAGAATCTCGACACCTCCTCCCGGCTGGGCACTTGTCTGCGTGGCACTTACACCGGCTGCACGGCCTGAAAGCATGTGTGCTATGGAAGTATTGGAAGATACAGGCAACTCATCTGCTTTCACGGAGGCGACAGCACCTGTGAGGTCGCTCTTTTTCACCGTGCCGTAACCGATGATGATCGACTCGTCAAGGCTGTTCACGCTGTCAGACATGGACACGTCTATGTTGTCTGACTTCCCAAGGGAAATTTCAACATTGTCGAAGCCCAAGCACATGAATTGCAACACGTCCCCGTCGTTGGCACTGATTGAGTAATTTCCGTCAATGTCAGTGGACGCACCTTTAGTAGTCCCCTTGATGACAATGCCGACACCCACCAAAGGCTCTCCGTTCCTGTCGGTGACCTTTCCCTTGACAGTGCGGACCGCACTGCTCCCGGAGGCCGATTGGGCAGCATTTCCCTGAGATGCGGAACGTTTGATGATATGCACCATCTTGTCATTTACCTGAAAATCCACAGGCTGGTTTTCGAAGACCTTGGCGAGGACGGTCTCAATGTCGGCCGAACGGAACCTGGCGTCGACCCTTGCCTTGAGATCCACATCTTCAGTCTTGAAAACGAAGGAATAACCGTGCGAATTTTTCAGAATTTCCAATGCCCTTTCCACTGTCACGTTCCTGAAGTCGACCGAAACCGGTTCAGCGTGCACGGTAAAAGCAGGAATAAGGAAAATGAACAGAAACGCAATGAGGTCTCTGCCCATCATACGCCTGATACGGCGAAATGAATCGCTTTTTTCCATGTTTTCGAATTTGATTATCAGTTAAACAATAGCGTTTGTCAATAAATTTCTATTCTGGCTTCTTTCTTTTCCACTCTTATTCTCGAGTCCTTGTCTATTACGGTCAGTATGTCGTCTATATTTTCGTCGTTTACGAAGGCCATGTGGTAAGGGATATGCCTCAGGGAATCCGTCATGATGACTATTTCCACATCGAACTTCCGCTCAAGCTGCCGGACGATGTCCGAAAGCGGGCAGTTCTTGAAATAGAGTTTCCCGTCTTTCCATGAGGAATAGCCGTTCACATCGAATCTCGACTTGGATACCACGTTGTCGGACTTGTCGAATGCAAGGGCGTCTCCCGGGAACATGGAAACGCAGTCGGACTTCCCGATTTCAGGGACGAAAACGACCTTTCCGTCGAGGAGGGATACCTCGATTTCGTCGTCTTCATCGTATGATTTCAGATTGAATTCGGTGCCGAGAACCCGGACAAGCGATTCGCCGGTTCTGATCTCAAAAGGTTTTCTCCTGTTTCCGGCCACGTCGAAATAGGCTTCGCCTGAGAAGAATACCGTACGGTCCCTGCCGGAAAATTTTTCAGGATAAATAATGCTGCTTCCGGAATTGAGCCATACGGAAGTCCCGTCGGACAGTTCGACCTGACGTGTTTCTCCGTATGCCGTCCTGATTTCCGACCATTCGTAGCGGCTTTCGTCCGAAGAACGCACTGTCTGCCATACGGAGAGGCCTGCCAAAGGTATGAACAGGGCTGCAGCCGCCTTGTATATCCATGTCGGGATAGCGGCCTTCCTGACTTTTGGCCTGCTTTCAGCCTTGTCCTGCAATGTCGTGCGGAAACGGTCGAAGGCTTTCCTCGTGTCTTCCATGTCCTTCCCGCTCTGCCCGGTTTCCAAACTGTTCCACAATGCATAAAACAGGGCCGTCGCTTCGGCAGACTTGCCGTAGCGGCAGAACCATTTTTCGATTTTCTCCGCTTCTCCGGCAGAGCATCCGCCGAAAAAATAATTTCTTATTTCCTGTAAGTCAGGTGTCGTGTAATCCATCTGTCCGTCCGAATTTTTGCATTAAATACGGACAGACGGGGCGGCACACGTAATCAGAAAATGAAAAAAGTGAAAATCCAGAAAAGGAATTCTCCGAGGTTCTTACGTATCATCTTCAAAGCCAAGCTGATATGTTTTTCGACAGTTCTTTTGGAAATTCCCAATTTTTCGGAAATCTCATCGTTGGACAAAAACTGGTAGCGGCTCATCCTGAATATCTGCCGTCTCTGGTCCGGCATCTGTGCCACGGTATCGTCCACGATTTTCTTTATTTCCTTTATATTGTATTCAGAATCAATATTGTACTCGGCTTTCCGGGCGGGGTGATTTTTCAGTTTTTCCTTGAACGAAGTGAAATAGTAAGCATCCCGGAAGAAGTCGTAGATTTCATTCCTTGCTATGGTAAACACGTAACTGTCAACGGATTTTTCAGACGACAGCTGCTCTCTGTTCAGCCAGATTTTCATGAATACATTCTGCGCGATGTTTTCGGCATCGTCCATGTTCTTGACCATGCCGTCGGCAAAATTCCTTACCTTTATATAATATTGGCCGAAAAATACCTCGAAGGCTTTCAGACTGCCGTTGCGGATTTCTGCGATTACTTCCGTACTTACCATAAAGTTTTCCAATTAAAGTATTCAGGCTCAAATTATTTCACCTTGTATGGCGGGACGCTTCCCCTGTCGATGAGTTCCCGCAGGAGCGCAAGATAGTCATTGCCGCCGCAATTTGCAACATTTCCGAAATGCAGGTTTATGTCTTCAAGGGTGTAGTCGCCGCCTTTTTCCCTTATGAAAGCCTCCAAGGATTCCGTCGTCTCCTCTTCGGTTTTCCTGTCGGCCTGTTTCTTCCTGCAGACGTCACATGTGCCGCAGTCGGAGCTTTCTTCCTGACCGAAATACCTCAGCAGGTAGCGGCTTCTGCATTCGTCTTCCTCAGTGGCGTATCCGATCATGGCTTCCGTCCTCTCCTGCCACGAGGTCCTGAGCCTTTCCAACCGCTCCGGAGACAGTTTCACGTTTTTCGGCCTGAGCCTGTTTTCCTTCAGATATATCACCGAAGTCCTGTCCGAAGGGATATAGCGGATTACATGCTCGACCGACAGTCTGTACAGGAGCTGGCGCAAATCCTCTACCCTGATGCCGCAGCGGTCAGCCACGTAGTCCTCCTCAATCAGCACGGGGAACGAAAAAAGCCCCGTATAACGCCTCATCATGGTTTCGAGGACGTCATACATCTTTCCGTCAGGCAATTCTATGTCATACAGTTCTGTCCTGTCGACGAGAATCTGCACCCTTGTCGGGATGTCCGCCTCCTCCATGAATGTCCAGTGGTCTTCCCTTTCGATATATTTGATGGCGTAATAGGCCATTGACGAATTCAGTTTGAATTCCCGGCAGAATTTCCCGAAATCGAACTTGAGTTCATGCCCCATTCCCTTGTCAAAGGGCACGTCGCAGAAATAATGCACCATGTGGTACACTTCCTCCACGTATTTCAAATCCGGAAAGGAAACCGACTCAATCTGTTTCATCCGCCGGATGTCGGTATTGTTCCACAGAAGCACGGCGAATGAACGTTTTCCGTCCCGGCCTCCCCTTCCGGCCTCCTGGAAATAAGCCTCCGGGCTGTCCGGCAGGTCGTAATGCACCACGAAACGGACATCCGGCTTGTCAATCCCCATACCGAAGGCATTCGTACATGCCATGACCCTGATTTCTCCCGATTTCCACATCTCCTGCCGCTTGGCCCTTAGTTCCGGGGAAAGTCCGGCATGATAAAAGGACGCACTGACTCCGCAGGAATTGAGAAAGGAAGCTATTTCCTCTGTTTTTTTCCTGTTTCTCACATAGACGATTCCCGTCCCGGGAACTCCTGCGCAAATATTCTTCAACTGGCCGTACTTGTCTTCGCTTTTTCTGACTATATAGGAAAGATTGGGCCTCTCGAATCCGGTCTTTATCAGATTCCTTTCCCCGAAACCGAGCCTTTCCATAATGTCGTCAGCCACCGACGGCGTGGCCGTGGCGGTAAGGGCGATGACGGGCGCATCATTGGTCTGCCTTATGTCGGCTATTTTCAGATAGTCGGGCCTGAAGTCATAGCCCCACTGCGAAATACAGTGGGCCTCGTCCACAACGATGAAACTGATGTCCATCTCCGCCGCATATTCACGGAAAAGCCTTGTGGACAGACGCTCGGGAGAGATGTACAGGAATTTGAAATCACCGTAGACGGCATTGTTCAGGGCAAGGTCGATTTCCTTGGACGTCATTCCCATATAGACGGCGAGAGCCTTGATTCCCCTGTCGTTGAGATTCTGCACCTGATCCTTCATCAATGCAATGAGAGGAGTGACGACAAGGGCAATTCCCGGCTTCATCAGGGCCGGAACCTGGAAACATACGGATTTTCCGCCTCCCGTAGGCATGATGGCAAGTACGTCCCTGCCTGCAAGGGCTTCTCCGATTATGTCCTCCTGCTTCGGTCTGAACGAGTCATAACCCCAGTATTCCTTCAATATGTCTTTCGGCGTCATTCCTGTCGTCATTGGCACATTTTGTGCAGCTATTATCGGTCCGGTCAGGGCTTTCTGATGCTTGTCTCTCCCGACCGGGCCTTGCAAAAGTATAAATTATTTTCCAACGAAAGTTTGGGCTATTGTAAAAATAGTTTATTTTTGCAGGTTGAAATTTTTGAGAGGACGATTAATGTAAAAACCTTAATATTATTTAAGATTATGAGTAAAATTGATTTGACCAAGTACGGTATCACCGATGTGAAGGAAATCCTCCACAATCCGTCCTACGAAGTTCTGTTCGAAGAAGAGACCAAAGACGGTCTTGAAGGTTATGAAAAAGGCCAGTTGACGGAACTCGACGCAGTCAACGTAATGACTGGTATCTATACGGGACGTTCCCCGAAAGACAAATTCTTTGTTTACAACGATGCCAGCAAAGACACCGTATGGTGGACTACTGATGCATATAAGAACGATAACAAACCATGCTCTGAAGAGGCATGGGCAGACCTCAAGGCAAAGGCAGTGAAACAGCTTTCCGGCAAACGCCTTTTCGTGATGGATACGTTCTGCGGTGCAAACCCTGCCACCCGTCTGAAAGTGCGTTTCATCATGGAAGTCGCATGGCAGGCACACTTCGTGAAGAACATGTTCATCCGTCCTACGGAGGAAGAGCTTGCAAACTACGGCGAGCCTGATTTCGTATCATTCAACGCAGCAAAGGCCAAGGTAGAGAACTACAAGGAGCTCGGACTCAACTCCGAAACAGCCACTGTCTTCAACCTCAAGACCAACGAGCAGGTTATCCTCAACACATGGTACGGCGGTGAGATGAAGAAAGGTATCTTCTCCATCATGAACTACCTCAACCCGCTCAAGGGCATCGCTTCAATGCACTGCTCCGCAAATACCGACAAGGAAGGCAAGAGCACTGCCATCTTCTTCGGACTTTCCGGAACAGGCAAGACCACCCTTTCCACCGACCCTAAACGTCTCCTCATCGGTGACGACGAACACGGCTGGGATGACAACGGCGTATTCAACTATGAAGGCGGCTGCTATGCAAAGGTCATCAACCTCGACAAGGAAAGCGAGCCGGATATCTACAACGCCATCAAGAGGGATGCCCTTCTTGAGAACGTTACCGTAGACGCCAACGGCAAGATAGATTTCGCAGACAAGAGCGTTACTGAAAACACCCGTGTCTCCTACCCTATCTATCACATCAACAATATCGTGAAACCGGTTTCGAAAGGTCCTCACGCAAAACAGGTTATCTTCCTTTCAGCCGATGCCTTCGGTGTTCTTCCTCCGGTTTCCATCCTTACTCCTGAGCAGACACAGTACTACTTCCTTTCAGGATTTACTGCAAAACTCGCAGGTACGGAACGCGGTATCACCGAGCCTACTCCTACCTTCTCCGCATGCTTCGGAGCTGCATTCCTTTCTCTCCATCCGACCAAGTACGGCGAGGAACTCGTGAAGAGAATGAACGCCGTCGGAGCAAAGGCATACCTCGTTAACACCGGATGGAACGGTACCGGCAAACGTATCTCCATCAAGGATACGAGAGGAATCATCGACGCTATCCTCGACGGTTCCATTGAGAAGGCTCCTACCAAGAAGATCCCTTATTTCGATTTCGAAGTGCCTACAGAGCTTCCTGGAGTTGACCCTGCTATCCTTGACCCTCGCGACACTTACGCTGACGCAAGCCAGTGGGAGGAAAAGGCAAAAGACCTCGCAGGACGTTTCATCAAGAACTTCGACAAGTTCACCGGAAACGACCTCGGCAAATCCCTTGTTGCAGCAGGTCCTAAGCTCTGAAAATTAATCTTTACTTGGTGAATAAGATTTGAAAAGTTCACTATACTTCAATACTATGGACAGGTTCCGGATTATGGAACCTGTCTTTTTTTTTATAAGACGCCATGCCATTGTATCGGCTCGACAGTCTTGTACCGGACATTTTGACGCAGTCGGCGACGCATTTGTCATCCTGACCGAGCGGAGGTCGCATTTGTCATCCTGACCGAGCGAAGCGAGCGGAGGGATCTGCCTGCTATGGTTGCGGATAGTTATTTGGAAATTTTAAAACTTTTTAGTTGGCTGTTTGATTTTTAGTGCTATATTTGCAGTGTATTACTAAACTACTACACTAATATATGAAACAGAGAAATTTCACCGTTACGGTTCTTGTGGCAGCCACGGCTCTGCTCATGAATCCTTATCATGCGGAAGCATCAGTGCCGCCTTATCTTGAATTACCTGAATCGAAAATTACATCCGAATTAAAGCCTGTACGGAAACAACTGATTTTCAAAGGCTCCAGAATCCCTGCCGGGGTGATATGCTTTTCCCCGGGAAATATCGGCGACGAAATCGGCAGCATCGTTACCGTCAAGAAAAAATTCAGGATAGAGGAATTTGCCTTCAAAGTCGTATCCTGCATCATGCCCGGGTGTTCGGTCCGGCTCAATGTGTATCATGCGGAAAAGGGGGACAAGAAAACGGGAAAAGCCGGCGAACTTGTTGCCGTACCGATTGATATTGACATCCCTGTAAATGAAAAACCTGCAAAATTCAGCATAGACACGGACATATTGCTTGAACCGGGAGATTACTATATCAGCATGGCCTTGACAGGATGTTCGGAAGAAGCAGCAAAAGCATGGGAAAAGGCAAGATCGGAGAAAAGAACCGATGACGCTTTCGAGATGGCACGGTTGGATTTTCCGATATTCCTGAAATCCTCTTTCGCCAAGGACTGCGACTCGGAAGATCTCACAAACGTCATGTCCAATCTCGGACTTACTGTTTCCGGGACAGAATACAGATAACTTATTCAAATAGCAACCACTCCGGGAATGATTTTCAGTAAAAAAATTGCTACCTTTGTATGGTTTGCCGTATGGCTTTAAGTTGAGAATCAATTTCAACCATTCATTATAACAATGAAAAGAATCTTTATTCTTATGGCAGTTGCCATAGTGGCGATTGTCACATCCTGCTCGCAGTACAAGTATGATACCGTGGCAGGCGACCCGCTCGGGACCAAAATCTACACCCTTGACAACGGTCTCAAAGTGTACATGAGCGTAAACAAGGAAACTCCGAGAATCCAGACCTACATTGCCGTCAACGTAGGAGGCAAGAACGATCCGTCGGAAACCACCGGACTCGCCCATTATTTCGAACACCTGATGTTCAAGGGAACTCCGAATTACGGAACCTCGGACTATGAAGCCGAAAAGCCTATGCTCGACGAAATAGAACAGCTGTTCGAAGTCTACCGTCAGACCGAAAATGAGGCGGAAAGGGCCGAAATCTACCATAAAATCGACTCGATAAGCTACAAGGCATCGGAAATAGCCATTCCTAACGAATACGACAAACTCATGTCCATAATCGGGGCCAAGGGAACGAATGCCTTCACATCGCAGGACATGACGGTATATGTGGAGGACATCCCGTCCAATGAAATCGAGAACTGGGCGAAAATTGAAGCAGACAGATTCAAAAATCCTGTAATCAGAGGTTTCCACACCGAATTGGAGACAATTTACGAGGAAAAGAACATGTCCCTCACGGACGACAGCCGCAAAGTGGATGAGGCCATGAACGCAGCCCTTTTCCCGCATCACCCTTACGGTACACAGACAGTTCTCGGGACCCAGGAACACCTCAAGAATCCTTCGATCACGAATGTGAAAAATTACCACAAGACATATTATGTCCCGAACAACATGGCCATCTGCCTTTCCGGAGATTTCGATCCTGATGAAATGGTGGCAGTCATAGAAAAGTATTTCGGCGACATGGTACCGAACCCGGATATTCCGGAATTGGATTTCACCCCTGAAAGCCCTATCACTTCCCCTGTCGTCAAAAAGGTCTATGGCCTTGAAACCGAGGACATCACCCTCGGATGGAGGCTTCCTGCGGCCACCGACAAGTCGAACGACGTAGCCAATATCGTCAGCTCAATACTTTACAACGGCCAGGCCGGTCTCATCGACCTCGACCTCATCCAGCAGCAGCGCATCCTGTCCGCATACGGATATAATTATTCGCAGCCTGACTACGGCACGTTCATAGTGTCAGCAAGACCGAAGGAAGGACAGTCCCTCGACGAGGTCAGGGATCTTCTTCTCGGCGAAGTGGCCAAACTCCGCAGCGGCGATTTCGACGAAAAGCTGATAGAAGCCACGGTGAACAATTACAAGATGTATTTCATGAAGCAGCTCGAGGACAATGAAAACCGGGCTATGCTTTACGTGATGTCATTCATCAACGGTACCGAATGGGCCGACGAGGTACAGCTGCTCGACAGGATGTCGAAAATCACGAAACAGGATGTAGTGGACTGGGCGAACAAATATCTCGGGGCCGAAAGCTATGCCGTGGTCTACAAACTCCAGGGCGAGGACAAGAACATACAGAAAATCGCCGCTCCTAAAATCACGCCTATCGCCACCAACAGGGACAAGCAGAGCGCATTCCTAACCGAATTGCAGAATACGCCTGTCAAACCTATCGAACCTGTATTCGTGGACTATGACAAGGACATGTCGGTCATGGAGGCCCGTCCGGGAGTGGAAGTCCTGTACAAAAAGAATGAAATGAACGACTTGTTCACCCTCATTTACCGTTTCAACACAGGTACTGAAAACGATCCTGCACTCAACCTTGCAGCCAATTATGTTTCCTACCTCGGCACCGAGGACATGACGGCGGAGGAAATAGGGTCCAGAATGTACGAAATCGCCTGCTCGTTCGGGATTTACGCAAGTCCTCAGATGACCACCATCCATGTTTCCGGTCTGAGCGAAAACATGGGAGAGGCTATGGACATAGTGGAAAATCTGATTTCCAATGCGCAGCCGGATGAGGCAATCCTTGAAAACCTCAAGGCAGACATGTTCAGAAGCCGTGCAAATGCAAAACTGAGTCAGGGAAGTTGCTTTGTCTATCTCCAGAGATACATGTTCTACGGACCGGAATTTATCAGCAAGACCACGCTTTCAGATGAAGCTCTCGCCTCAGTCACTTCCGAGGAACTTCTGTCGAAAATCCGCGGTCTCATGAATTATGGTCATGAAGTCCTTTATTACGGGCCTCAAAGCGGGAAAGAACTTCTTGCAACCCTGGAGAGTCATCACAGGACAGCTGACGGGCTTGTTCCGCTCGATCCTAAGCACATTGACTTCAACATGGTCGATGAAAGCAGTGTGCTTTTGGCCCAATACGATGCCAAACAGCTCTATTTCATGCAGTATTCTTCCCGAGGGGAAAAATTGGATGTGGCTGACGAACCGGGAATCGCATTGTACAACGAATATTTCGGCGGCGGAATGAATACCATCGTATTCCAGGAAATGAGGGAAGCGAGAGGTCTGGCCTACACGGCATACGCGCAGCTCTTCAGTCCGGGATATTATGACACGTCATACAGTTACGTGGCATTCATCGCCACCCAGAACGACAAGATGAAACAGGCTGTCGAAGCATTTGACGACATAATAAACAACATGCCGGAGTCGCAGGCCGCATTCGACATTGCCAAGGAAGCCATGCTTACAAGGCTCCGGACTCAAAGAACCGTCCGGGAGGAGGTCCTCAACAGTTACATCGAGTCGAAGGATCTCGGGCTTGACGAGCCGTTGGACAGGGCGATTTTCGAAGCCGTGCAGGACATGACTCTTGAGGATGTCAAGGCCATTCAGGAGAAATGGGTCAAGGACAGGAAATACACTTACGCCATCCTCGGTGACATCAAGGATCTTGACATGGCTTATCTGAAGACTCTCGGTCCGGTCAAGACCGTTACCCTCGAGGAAATTTTCGGATACTGACAATTGTTCCGCCTGTGCCGGACATTATGTACGTGTCGGGCACAGCCACCTTGTCATCCCGACCGAGCAAAGTCACCATGTCATCCTGACCGAGCGTAGCGAGTGGAGGGATTTGCCTTGCAGCCTCTCCTTTCATCTAAAAAGAGGAATGGAAAAACGCTCATGCTATCGAAAACGCATTCGCTGCCTTTTCCATTCCTCTTTTCTGTCCAACGCTGTCGCCTCGAGCGGCAGCCTGTCGTCCTGAGCGTCAGCCGAACCATCTGCCCCTTTTGATTGTCGTCCTGAGCGTCAGCCGAAGGACCTGCTCCCCTTGTCATCCCCGGAGGGCGCAGGCACCGTGTTATCCTGACCAAGCGAAGCGAGCGGAAGGATCTGCTGCATTAGGCCTCCTTCCACCGAAAAAAGAGGAATGGAAAAACGCTCATGCTATCGAAAAACGCATTCGCTGCCTTTTCCATTCCTCTTTTCTTTATCCAAACGCTGGCATCATGGATGCTCTTCTGTCGTCCTGAGCGCAGCCGAAGGACCTGTATCCTTCATGTCACCTCGAGCGGCAGTCGAGAGGTCTGTTGCGTTAGCCCTTTTTTGCCCGAAAAGAGGAATGGAAAACCGCTCATGCTATCGAAAAACGCATTCGCTGCCTTTTCCATTCCTCTTTTCTCTGTCCAAGCGCTGGCATCATGGATGCTCTTTTGTCAGCTCGAGCGTCAGTCGAGAGGTCTGATGGCAGAGGCAGATTCCTCGACTCCAGTCCTTCGGACCTACGCTCGGAATGACAGGAAAAGCAAAAACCGTCGGAAAGAGAAATTCTTTTCCCGGTTTTTCTTTTTTTGAATGTCCATCGTTTGCTTTATTCTTATTTTTGTCTTGCGGCGATGCTGATGTGTCGTCGGCAATCGGTTTACTTATTTTGTTTTGGTTTGTATTTTTATTTATTTTTGCCTATGAATGAAGATGGGAAGAAGGATGACTGCTTTGTCATCGGAGGGAAGAAAGCGAAGTTCATTGACCCGTTGTCAGACTGGGGTTTCAAGAAGCTTTTCGGTACGGAAGCCAACAAGGAAATCCTCCTCGAATTCCTCCGGGACCTGTTCCCAGACAAACGGATTGAGGATATTGCATACCTCAACAACGAGAATCAGGGTCTCTCCGAGTCCGACAGGAAATCCGTGTTCGACGTCGTCTGCAGGAC
>CALURT010000028.1 GCA_944323245.1 uncultured Bacteroidales bacterium | reverse complement strand
GGCGTATGCAATGATTTCGCCTCCGTCGGCCACGGCATCGAATTCTATTTCCTTGCACCTCTGCATGAATTCGCTCACTACTACCGGATGCTTCTTGGAGACCTCGGCCGCCAACGAGAGGAAGCGTTTGAGTTCGTCTTCGTTGTAGCAGACGTTCATTGCGGCTCCGGAAAGCACATACGACGGCCTTACGAGCACCGGATAGCCCACCTGGGCCACGAAGTCATGCAGGTCGTCCAAGGTGGTGAGCTCCTTCCACTTCGGCTGGTCTATGCCGAGAGCGTCCACGATTGACGAGAATTTGTGCCTGTCTTCGGCCTTGTCTATGCTCGAAGCCTTTGTCCCGAGGATATTGACACCGTTGTTGTCGAGCCTGAGGGCAAGGTTGTTCGGAATCTGTCCGCCCACGGACACCACCATTCCGTAAGGCTGCTCGAGTTCGTAGATGTCCATCACCCTTTCGAACGTAAGTTCGTCGAAATAGAGCCTGTCGCTCATGTCGTAGTCAGTGGAAACCGTCTCGGGATTGTAGTTTATCATCACTCCCCTGTATCCTTCGTTCCTTATAGTCTGGAGGGCGTTTACCGAGCACCAGTCAAATTCCACGGAACTTCCGATGCGGTATGCGCCGGAGCCGAGGACTATCACGGATTTATGGTCGTGAAGATATTGTACGTCATTGAATTCCCCGTTGTACGTGAGGTACAGGTAATTGGTGGCGGCCGGGAATTCGGCGGCAAGAGTGTCTATCTGCTTGACGCAAGGCACTATTCCGAGGGATTTCCTGTATTGCCTTACCTTGTCCTGAGCCTCCTCTGCATCGATTTCATCCTTGTACAGGGCACGTCCGATCTGGAAATCGGAAAATCCCTGTTTCTTGGCATCCTTCAGCAACTCAGCAGACAGTTGCTCGCATGAATTGACGGCACACAGTTCGTTGTAGGTGCGGACGATGTTTTCCAATTTGTCGAGGAACCACCTGTCGATTTTGGTCAGTTCATGAATCCTGTCGACGGAATATCCGGCACGCATTGCCTTGGATATGACGAATATGCGGTTGTCGGTCGGTTCTTTCAGGGATTCATCTATGTCGTCGACCTTCAGCTCCTTGTTGCCGACGAAACCGTGGGCTCCCTGACCTATCATCCTGAGTCCTTTCTGGATGGCTTCCTCGAAGCTGCGGCCTATCGACATGACTTCGCCGACGCTCTTCATGCTCGAGCCGATTTTCCTCGACACGCCGTGGAATTTGGAGAGGTCCCATCTCGGAATCTTGCAGACGATGTAGTCGATGGCAGGTTCGAAGAATGCCGGAGTCACCTTGGTGACGGAATTCTTCAGGTCGAAAAGTCCGTATCCCAACCCGAGTTTTGCTGCCACGAACGCCAGCGGATAACCAGTTGCCTTGGATGCGAGGGCCGAAGAACGGCTGAGACGGGCATTCACCTCTATGACCCTGTATTCCATGGAATCCGGGTCGTAGGCGAACTGTACGTTGCACTCTCCCACTATGCCGACATGCCTTACAATCTTGATGGCAAGGTCTCTCAGGAACTCCACGTCATCATTGTTCAATGTCTGGCATGGGGCCACGACTATACTTTCCCCGGTATGGATTCCAAGCGGGTCGAAATTTTCCATGTTGCAGACCGTGATACAGTTGTCGTATCTGTCACGCACCACCTCGTATTCTATTTCCTTCCATCCCTTCAGGGATTTTTCCACGAGTACCTGTGGCGAGAACGAAAAGGCCTTTTCGGCAACCTCGTACAACTGCTGCTCGTTGTCGCAGAAACCGGAACCGAGGCCTCCGAGAGCGTAAGCCGCACGCAGGATTACAGGATAGCCGAGTTCTTCGGCAGCGGCCTTGGCCTGCTCGATGCTTTCAGTGGCGTGTGACTTGATGGTCTTGATGTCTATCTGGTCGAGACGCTCTATGAAGAGCTCCCTGTCTTCCGTATCGATGATGGCCTGGACCGGAGTACCGAGAACCTTTACGTTGTATTTGTCAAGGATTCCCGACTTGTACAGTTCCACTCCACAGTTCAGGGCCGTCTGGCCTCCGAATGCGAGCAGAATGCCCTGCGGGGCTTCCTTTTTGATGACTTTTTCGACGAAATACGGAGTCACCGGCAGGAAATATATCTTGTCGGCTACCTTGTCCGATGTCTGTACAGTGGCGATGTTCGGATTTATGAGGACTGTCTCTATGCCTTCTTCCCTCATGGCTTTCAGAGCCTGGGAACCGGAATAGTCGAATTCTCCGGCCTCGCCGATTTTCAATGCACCCGAACCGAGGAGCAGAACCTTTTTTATGCTGTTGTCGATCATGTCTTCGTTTGATTAAAAGTTTTGAAAAATTGTCAGAGTTTGCTTATGAATTCATCGAAAAGGAATTCCGTGTCGGTAGGACCGCTCGATGCTTCCGGATGGAACTGGGAAGAGAAGAACGGCTTGCTTTTGTGTCTGATACCTTCGTTGGTACCGTCATTCATGTTGATGAAATACGGCTCCCAGTCTGATCCGAGAGTATCATTGTCCAATGCGTAGCCGTGATTCTGCGAAGTGACGAAACATTTGTTCGTCCCCACCATCCTCACAGGCTGGTTGTGGCTTCTGTGACCGTATTTCAGCTTGAACGTCTTCGCACCTCCGGCCTTGCCGAGCAGCTGGTTGCCCATGCAGATACCGAATATCGGTTTGTCCTTTTTCATGGCTTCCCTGATATGCTCCACCGTGACCTCGCAAAAGTCCGGATTTCCCGGACCGTTCGATATGAAGAGCCCGTCGTATTCCAATGTGTTGAAATCATAGTCCCAAGGCACCCTTATCACCTCTATGCCTCTGTTGACAAAGCATCTGAGGATATTGTGCTTCACTCCGCAGTCGACCAGGACGATCTTCTTGTCTCCGCTGCCGTATCTGATGATTTCCGTACAACTGACTTTCGCCACCTGGTTTTCCTGATTCGGGTCAGGTACCGGGAAATTCATTTCGCTTCCTTCAGGAACGATTATACCGGGCATGGCTCCGTGATCCCTTATGACCTTGGTCAGCTCGCGGGTGTCGATGCCGTAAATTCCGGGCACCTTGTGCTCCTTGAGCCAGTCGCCGAGGCTTTTCTTCGCACACCAGTGGCTGTATTCGGAAGAATAATCGGAAACTATGAGTCCGCGGACATAGATACCGTCGGATTCCATGTACTTGGAGATGCCGTCAGGGCCGAACGACTCCTCGGGAACACCGTAATTGCCCACTATGGGATAAGTGATGCAAAGGATCTGACCGGAATATGAAGGGTCGGTAAGGCTCTCGGTATAGCCGACCATCGCCGTGGAGAAGACCACTTCACCGCTGCAAGGTCCTTCGTAACCGAACGAATAGCCTTTGAACTCCATTCCGTTTTCCAATTTAAGGGTTGCACGAATTTTCTGCTCCATTTCTGTGTTCTGATTTTATGTTCGTTTGTTTATTATCGGTTCATTGTCAAAAAAAACGACCAGTCCGAAAACGGAACGGTCGTTTTTATTTCAGTCCTGCTGACAGATTGTATGTAGTGTGCCAATGTCATTTCACGCGATTAAAACGCTGCGAAGATAGAAATTTAATTTCAAATAGCGAAAGAAAAATATTATTTTCGGTCCGGGAATGCAGATGGTACCGTTTTTTGATTATATTTGTGGAGGCTAACGACACTTACGATTTGAACGGAAAACATACCTTATTAATTATCAGTATTAACTAAATTATCAGAATCATGAAGAAGACAGTATTGATCGCCGTTGCGATGTTTTCGACTTTCATGTTCGCCAACGCACAGTACAGGCCGGACAAGATGGATGTCACCACTGAAGTCTACTATTCTCCGGGCGGAGCTACTGACGGGGCATTCGAACTTCCTACCTACGGTATGAACGTAAGACTGTTCCTGAGCGAAAAATGGGCTGTAAAACTCAATTTGGGAGTTGCCACTTCCACTGACACCGATTTCACCTATTATACGGATGCAAACAATGCCGAGCAGTTGAGGCGCGAACGCACAGGCATGTTCAACATGGTGGTGATGCCGGGTGTGGAATATCACTTCACAAGGTTCGAAAGGGTATCTCCTTACATAGGTGCAGGAATCGGTGTGGAGTTCGGCTCTCAGAAGAACAGGACGGACAATACCGAAAATTCCGATTATACACTCTCGACCCGCCCTACTTTCGGGATGAGCGCAATGCTTACTTCGGGCGTGGACGTTTATATCTGCAAGGGTCTCTATGCAGGTGCCGAGATCGGAGTCGCCTACGCATATTCGAATACCGGGAAAGGCAAGAACGTTACGGCTACCGGAAATACGATTACCGAAAACAAGGGAACCACTGTAAACAGGAGCGGCAGCTTCGGATTCTATGCAATACCTTCACTGCGCATCGGTTGGGTATTCTGACGAAATAAAGTCAAGACAAAAAATGAGGGTGGTCCAAATTGGGCCACCTTCATTTTTTCTACGACGTCAGATGGTTCGGCTTCGGACAGCGTCCTCCGCTCACCATGACAGGCGTCATGCTACAGCAGCAGAATGAACAGAAGCGGGAAAAGCAGGCCTACGGCAAATTCAATTCCGCCCCTTCCCCACATGCCTTTCGGCCCGTTCAGCATGAACATGCCGGTCAGAGTGATAAGCATAAGCGAGACGGCGAAAATATCCGAAAACCATGTCCACCACCTCGACGGATTGTAATGCAGCCTGTTGAACTGATACAGTACAGGGCGTTTCCTGACCTTTTCATAGACGGCCTCTCCGTCATCCAGCTCCACTTCAAGCGAAGATCCGCCCTTGAAAAACACTTTCAACGTATTCTCTCCGGCCATGGCATGCCTCGAATAGGTTTCCTTTTCGGACAACTGTCCGATAAGCCCCGTCACGAACTCCCTGTCGACGGAAGTCCCGGACTCCGGAAAATCACCCTTCACGGTAAATTCGCTTCGCTCAATCGAATACGCAGCATTGAAATCCCTCTTGTGATTCAGAGTAATTCCTGAAACGGCATAAATGCAGATGACCCCTGCAAAAAAATACGACAAATCCCGGTGAAGCACCCTGCATATCCTGCGGAACTTCACCCCTGCCGGAACCTTGTCAGTCGTCTCCATACTATTCTTCATCGGCCGAGCAGTCGAATGCTTCTATTGTATAGTTGCTCCAGTAATTCTTTCCGGAACGGGCATATCTTGCAGCGATGGAATCCCTGAGCCAGTATATCTGCTCCTTCAGCTGTGCCACGGCTTCAGGATTGCCTCCGTCCGGAGCCTTGAGGCTTTCGTCCAGACGGTATTCCCAGTCGGCAAGGAAGGTACTGTCGACCCTCTGCTCGTTCAGCACACCTGTGACGGTCACGTACTGGTATTTGTATTCATCCTTGAAAGAAGTGAGTTTTCCGTCCGCCACGGCCATTATCGCCTTCGTGGAATCCTCTCCTACGAGCGTGATATGGTTGGCTCCGCTGCTGCAAACATCCACGCAGAAACCGCGCACGCTGAGAGTATCTCCCGACTCCATTTCCTCTATTACGGACGACAGTTCATCCACCGACAGGACCCCTCCGGAATCTGCGGTTCTGCCGCAGGAAAACAGAAAAATAGCAAAAGCTACGAAAATGAAATATTTTTTCATGTCTCTGATAAAATTGATAATCGCCGGCAAAGATATGCTTTTTAATCTGCAATGACAAGCCGTGCAGAGCCTCATCCCAACAAATGGCTATTTTTCAAAATCGGTTTTGCTTGAGAGGTTTTATTGACTATCTTTGGCCCCCGTTAAAATGGAAATACAAGTCAAATCGAGTCTGTAAATGATGAGACACAAGGTTTTACTAATCGTGCTCCTGCTTATTGACCTCTGTGCGGCCGCAGTCGCCCAAAACTCACAGGGGGGGGTAAGAACCTTAATCGGAGTCGTCAGAGATGAAGCCGGGAAAGGCCTTCCCGGTGCCGTAGTCTATATCAAGGACAATCCTACGGTCGGTACCGAAACCGACAAATACGGCAATTTCGAACTTAAAAAAATCCCTGCCGGAAATCACACCCTGATTTTCACCATGCTCGGCATGGAAGAGGTGGAACTCGCCTACACCGGACAGGAAACCGCCATGGTCACCCTGAAGGAAGCCACAATGAGCATTAAGGACGTGGTCGTGACCGGTATCATGAACAGGAACAAGGAGAGCTTTACCGGTTCAGCATCCACATTTTCAGGACAGGAACTGAAAATAGTGGCCAACGGCAATATTCTCAACAGCCTCAGGACGTTGGAACCGTCAATGAGCATAGTGGAGAACACTCTTAGAGGTGCCGACCCTAACACCATGCCTGACCTCGAAATCAGGGGAAAGACAAGCATCGTCGGAGAATTGGAGTCGGATTACGAAAATGTCCCGAACCAGCCGCTCTTCATCCTCGACGGCATGGAAGTGACCATCGAGACGATAGTGAACCTGAATATCGACAGGGTCAAGAGCGTGACCGTACTGAAGGATGCGGCGTCCACTGCCATCTACGGTTCGAAAGCGGCCAACGGCGTCATCGTGGTGGAAACCATTCCGCCTGAGCCGGGCCAGCTGCGTGTCAGCTATTCCGCCAATCTCGGCGTACAGTTTCCTGACTTGAGTGACTACAACCTGATGAATGCCGCCGAAAAATTGGAATTCGAGCGGCTTGCAGGAAGATATACTGCCGATGCCGAGACGGAATCTCCGGAACAGGACGCATTGGACGAACTCTATTATTCCAGACTGAAAGCCATAAGGTCCGGAGTCGATTCATACTGGCTGTCAGAGCCTTTGAGAACGGTATTCAACCATTCGCACAATCTCTACATCGACGGCGGTGACCAGAACATGCAATACGGCATAGGCGTCAACTACGGTGACGAAAAAGGAGTCATGAAGGGTTCCGACAGGAACATTTACGGCGGCAACATACAGGTAAGATACCGCAAGGGAGGCTTTACTTTCGCCAACAACTTCAACGTATCCATTGTAAATGCCAACAAGGAGCCAGTCTCATTCGACCAGTTCGCCAATGCCAACCCTTATTATAAAAAGAGGAATGACGACGGATCTGTCCCATTGCTCCTCGAATCCATCGACGTGGCGGGAAACACGATATACAATCCGCTGGCCCTCTTCAACATACCGAACACCAACAGGACGAACGACACGAATTTCTCCAATCAGCTGGACCTGACATGGAGATTCCTCGGGGCATTTTCCATAAGGGGAACATTGGGAATCAGCAAGGCGATATCCGAATCGGAAGCCTTCAAGTCCCCGGAACATCCTGACTTCCTCGGAAGCGTGTCGGACAAGAAAGGACTTTATTCCGAATCGAGGACAGACAATTTCAACTACAACGGACGCATAGTCTTCAGTTACGGTAAACTTTTCGGAAGCTATCATAATTTCAGTGCCAATGCAAGCTGGGACTTCAGCAACAAGGACACGAAGAGAACAGGATACGACATCATGGGCTTTGTCGGCGACCAGCACAGGAATCCGGCCTTTTCCGCAGGATTCAACCAAGGGGACAAACCCACATACAATATTTCCACAAGCAGGTCTACAGGTTTTCTCCTAAGTACCAATTACTCGTACAGAGGCCGTTACATGCTTGATCTCAACTACCGCTTGGACGGCTCTTCCGTATTCGGGGCGCAGAGGATGTTCACCGGCACATGGTCCGTGGGTGTTGCCTGGGACATCAGCAAGGAAAAATGGTTCCAGGTGGAATGGATAAACTACTTCAAGCTGAGATATTCCATCGGTAATCCGGGAAACCAGAATTTCGACGCATACATGTCGTCAGGAATCTACCAGTACAATCCGGACTACACCAATGTCTTCGGAGAAAGCGCCATCCTCGAGAAGGCGGCCAACCGCAACCTCGCATGGCAGAAGACCCTCGACCAGAACTTCGGTCTCGACTTCACGGCCTGGGGAGACCGGATCAGGCTCGGGTTCGACTATTATTACAAGAATACAGACCCGCTCCTCGTATCCATTTCCCTCCCGCCATCGGCAGGCTCCACCCGTGCCTATACCAACATCGGAGGGCAGATTTCAAAAGGTTTCGCCGGTACTCTCAACGTGGTGGCGATAAAGACGGGAAGCATGCGTCTCGGAGTGAATTTCTCTTTCAGGAACAACCAGTCCGAATACGTGAATATCGGGAACAGCCTCGATTTCATGAATCAGAAAGGAAGTTCGGAAGTCCTGAGGCGATATTACGACGGGGCAAGCCCTGACGACATCTGGGCCATGCGCTCACTCGGCATCGACCCGGCCACAGGACGTGAAATCTTCCTTACGAAAGACGGGGAATACACATTCCAGTACAATGCCGAAGATGAAGTGAAAGTCGGCTCCACGGCTCCGGACCTCGAAGGAGTGATAGGCCTCAGTTTCTATTACGGACAATTCTCCGCAAGCATCAACTGCCGCTATGAATTCGGAGGACAGGTATTCGCCTCCGCCCTATACAGCAAGGTGGAAAACCTCTCCGAGCAGCAGCTTTACTACAATGTGGACAGAAGGGCACTCTACGACAGATGGCAGAAACCGGGAGACAATGCGCAGTTCAAGGCAATCGACAACCTCGATTCCACGCCGATGTCGTCGAGGTTCGTTCTCGACGACAATGTCTTCACCTTCGAATCCATATCGGTCGGCTACGACACCGCAGCGAGATGGCTCAAGAAAATCAAGGTTCAGGGAGCATCCATAAGGCTGTATGCCAACAATATATGGAGAATTTCCTCTGTAAAGGAGGAACGCGGTATAGAATACCCGTTCTCCAACAGCATTTCGATGTCGATAAGTCTGAGATTCTAAAATTGTGATTATCATGAAACTGACAAAACATATCATACGGATTGCAATCATCCTGTCATGCATCTGCGGGGCTGTCTCGTGCAAGGCATGGCTCACGGTGGACTCCGAAGACAGAATCCTTGAAGAAAAACTCTTCGGCTCTACCGACGGATTCTACACTGCGCTGAACGGAGTGTACATAGACCTTGTGAACGAAAATCTGTATTCCGGAAGCCTTACGGCCGGAATGTCCGACATACTCGCCCAATATTACGATACCGAATTCGACAATCATTCCTACGGCTCTCTCGCCCTATATCAGGCGGAGGCAAAGCGTCTGAAAGCGGATCCGATTTGGACAAGAGCGTATTTTCTCATACTCAATCTCAACAAAATCATCGCCCACTGCGACGCCAAACACGGCAGCGTACTCGATGACACGGACTACGGCATCATCAAGGGAGAATGCCTCGGACTGCGAGCCTTGCTGCATTTCGAACTGTTCAGGATATTCGGCCGCTCGTTCACTCTCGCCCCTGCTGCGGACGCCATACCTTACGTGACTGTTGAAGACCCCCAGGTAAGTCCGGTACTGAAAGCCGGAGAAGTGGCTGAAATGCTCCTGAGCGACCTTGAGGAATCGATGTCCCTTCTTGAAAACACCGATCCGGTGCGTGTCTCGGGAAAGAACGAAACCGACAACGGTGGACGCAATCTGTACAATTACCGCAACCTCCGCATGAATTACTTCGCCGTCAAGGCTTTGGCTGCAAGGGTAAACATGTACCTCGGATACGAATACAGGTCGGAGGCCGGAAAATTGGCCGATGAAATCATTGAAGAGGCCGGAAAATTCTTCCCTTTCTCCACAAGGGAGGAAGTGACAGGACAGGCTGTCGTGGGCAGCGCCACGGAGTCCGCAGAGGACAGGATACTTTCATCCGACATAATTTTCGCCGTGTACAACGTGCTCAGAGGCCAGGACATGTACGAAACGTATTTTTCGAATACGCTTGAGGCACGGCAGCTTCTCGCCATGTCTGAAAACGGATACAGGAACCTTTATCCGGAAGAAAGCGATCTCAGGACCTATCAGTGGGAGAGGCAGAAGGACGTTGTAGGGAACGACGTAATGGCTTTCGTCAAGTACGAAGCCATGGAGGTGGACGGCAAGAACTATCCGTACATGATACCTGTCTTGAGGATGTCCGAAATGTATCTCATAAGCGCAGAGTGCCATTCGTCGGTTGACCCCGTAAACGAGACACTGGCGTACGAAAGGCTCAATGCACTGAGAAACGCACGCCAGACATCGTCCGTCAATACGAACATAGCCAATTATATAGAAGACGAATATGCAAGGGAGTTTGCCGGAGAAGGCCAGCTTTTCTGGTACTACAAACGCAAGAATGCCTCGTCGATACCTGCACTCTACAACAGGACGCGTCCTGACGTGTCCGTTTCGCAGGACAACTACAATTTCGAATTACCGCAAGCAGAAGGAGGTTTCAGAGAATGAAAACATCGAAAGCAAAATTATTGTGGCTTGCACTGCCGCTGTGCTGTATTGCAGCCTGCAACACGGGTCTGGACACATATTCCGGCGTGCCTGGGATATACTTCGCAGTACGCGTAGAATCCAATGCGGCAAATGCCGACACGATGTACAGGGACAGCACCATACTTCCGTTCATCGTCACCGAAAGCACGGACTCCACCCTTGACATCAGGATGAAAATCATGGGTGCCGTTTCTGACAAGGACAGACTGTTCAGAATAGAGACCGTCGCCGAGGATACGGATATTCTTCCGGAGGACTGCGATCCCGTGGACGGGGAATACGTATTGAAGGCCGGAGAGGTATTCGGCTCCCTTCCTCTGACATTCCACCGGACCCCGAGCCTTGAGGGAGAGGAACGCCGGCTGAAAATCAGATTGGTCCCGAACGAGGATTTCTCCCTTCCTGTCACGACATGGAGAAACAGCAGCACCGAATACGTAAGCGTGGTCGAACACACCGTCATCATCAGCGACAAATACGTCCAGCTTCCGGGCTATCGGGAAAGCTATTTCGGACCGTTTTCCGAAAAGAAAATGAAACTGATCCTCGAACTTTTCGACATGAAACTGTCGGATTTCAATGAAGAACTCAACTATACGTACGCCAAGGCCCTCGGCCAGCAGTTCGACAGATACCTGAAGACGGAAAAGGCCGCAGGCAGGACGGTTTACGAGGAGGACGGGACGGAAATGGTCGCCGGAGACTATATCTACAACTAAGCGGAGGTTATCATGACTATCAGGAATTTCACGAAAACATTCATCGTATCGGCCATTGTTCCGGCCGTCATTTCAGGATGTTTCAGGGACCTCGGCAACTACGACTACATCGAAGTCAACGAAGCCGTGATTTCGGACAAGGGTTTCGAGAGTCCATACGACGTCAGGACCAATGTCGACATCCTAAAGATCGAGCCGGAAATATCCTTTACCACCGATCCCGAAGGAACAGGCGACTATTCATACGAATGGGTGGCTGTCGGACAGAACTTCCTCCGCGGACAGAGGTTCGTCATAGGTACGGAAAAGGACCTGTACTATCCTGTGAAACTGCAGGCCGAAGAATACATACTTTATCTTAAGGTCATGGACAACGGCACGGGCATCGTGTTCAGCAAGGACGTGGACCTCAATGTCCGTTCGACCTATTCTCTCGGCTGGCTTCTCGGGGGCACTGACGAAAACGGAGGCGGACAGGTGGACATGATGTCTATAAGCAGCGATACTCTGTTCATCCACAACACGTTGGTAGCGGAAGAAGGCCTTGTCCTCTCCCCTGTCTCCCTCGTGTGGGTCGACAATGACGAGTGGACTTCGGAAGAACGGCTCTACGTAGCCACGGAAGACGGGACATACAAGTTCGACAGGGAAAACTTCAACGGCTCCCCGTACACGGACATCCGTTATTCGTTCGCCATCGACCCTCAGACCGGACAATATATCATGAGCGACAGCCAGAAGATTTCGGACAAACGGCACGTGGTGATTGTGGACAATCAGGCATACATAGTGTCATCGTCCGGAGGAATGATAGAAAACAGTTTCTGTACATACGACAACATGTCCTATTTCGATGTAGCTCCGAAAATGCTCTGCAACCACAGGCAGAAGGACATAAGGACATTCATATTCTACAATCAGGACGAAAGGGAATTCTGCTATATCAGCGGCCTGAGCGTCAAGAACATGAAATTCATGGGAGACGCTGAAGAGGACACTTACAGCTGGGACACGAAAAACGATTTTGCCGGCGGCCTCGATTTCGTCACGGCGGTAAACTCGTTCTTCAGCAACGGACAGGCGGCCGCCATCCTCAAGAATCCTGCAGACGGCAGACATTACATATACTGCACGACTCCCGACAATTCCGGGACCATCAGCAAGGACGGACGCTATGAAGTGGATGCAGTAGCGACCGACTTCGGCAATGCAGTATCCTACGCCATTACGGTCAACCACGGCTACATGGTCTACGCATGCGGCAACACCCTGTACGGATACGATTTCAGGAAGACTCCGCAGACTTGCAGCGTCATCCGCACATTCGATGCTCCGGTCACTTTCCTTATGTCCGACATCGAATCTCCGGAACAATACGACGATGTCCTCTACGTCGCTACATACGACGACTCCGTTCAGAGAAGCGGAATCCTGTACAAATTCAAGGTAGAGGACTCCCCTGACCGGATTGCGGTGGAAGAGACGGAAAAATGGGACGAGGGCCTGCTTAAAATCACGTCCATGAAATACAAGGCCTTTTAATGCAAAACCAACAAACAAGCATAAATAATATCATGAGCATTAGACGATTGATTCTTGCGATCTGCACTCTGATGTGCATCGCTGCCATTACGGCGGACGCCGGAGAAAGAAAGGCGCCGCGGGGCAAAAAGAAGAAAAAGGGTGACACCGAACAGGTGGACACGGTAAAACAGGAAAAGAAGGACAAGTACAAGGAGGCCATAAAGGATGCGAAGGAGTATCCGGGGCTCATAAAACTGTACATGACACCGAAAAACGAACTCCTGTTCGAAATCACTCCTGAAAACTGCGGACATCTGTACCTGCTGACTAACAGAATGGTGGAGACGAGCAGTGACGCAGCATTTACGGCAGGCGAACTCATCTGTGACCCGATAATGTTCAGGATGGAGGTCGACACGTCATATCTGCACCTCTATTTGGCCGAATCGTTCAACCGAGTCCGTGAAGGAGATCCTATAGAAGACGCTTTCCGGAAGAACAACCGGCAGCCGATACTCAAATCCTTCAAGATAAAGGCTTTCAAACAGGATACGAGCTACCTTGTGGACATGACGGACTTCTTCAAGTCGAACGACCAGCTTATCACTCCGCAGCAATATAGCCAGAACATCATGGGCAAGCCGAGCGGAAGCTACGATTCAGACGGATCCAAGATATTGGAGGTCAAATCATTCCCTGAGAACGTGGAAATCTCGAGCCAGCTCAATTTCAAATCCGATCCCGAGCCTTACCTTGTGAAGATGCGCCGTTCGATACTTCTCCTTCCTGACGAGCCGATGAAGACAAGGTATCAGGACAACCGCGTCGGCTATTTCTACTCGATGTACAACTATTTCAGTTCAGACATCGACAGGGTCGAGCTCAGGAAGATCATCCACAGGTGGAGACTCGAACCGAAAGAGGAGGACATGGAGAAATATTTCGCCGGCGAACTCGTGGAACCGAAGGAGCCGATTGTCTTCTACGTCGATTCCGCTTTCCCGGACAAATGGAGGGAAGCCGTAAAACAGGGTATTGAAGACTGGCAGCCGGCCTTCGAGGAAGCCGGATTCAAGAATGCGATAATCGCAAGGGACTATCCTGACGACAGCACGGGCTTCGACCCGGACGATATCCGTTACAACTGCGTGAGATACATTGCCACCGACATAGCCAACGCTTCCGGGCCGAGCTACGTGGACCCTCGCAGCGGTGAAATCCTCGTAGGGGATGTCAATTGGTTCCACAACGTGATTTCCTTGGTGAACAACTGGAGATTCACCCAGACCGCCGCCGTCGATCCGCGTGTAAGGAAAATCGTGTTCGATGACAATGTGATGCGTGAATCTCTCAGATACGTGGCTTCGCATGAAATCGGCCACACTCTCGGCCTCATGCACAACATGGGAGCAAGCTGGGCCTTCCCTGTCGACTCTCTCAGAAGCCCTTCATTCACACAGAAATACGGCACTACCCCATCCATAATGGACTATGCACGCAACAATTACGTCGCACAGCCGGGAGACCTTGAAAAAGGCGTCAGACTCGTACCGCCGCTCATCGGAGTCTATGACAAATACGCCATAGACTGGGGTTACAGGATATTCCCGGGAGACCTGACTCCTGAGGAGGAAAAACCTCTGCTCAACGCCATGATAGACGAAAAGTCCGGCGACCCGATGTACACTTTCGGGGCGCAGCAGATTTTCAATACGGTAAGCCCTGTAGACCAGACAGAGGACCTCGGCAATGACCATATCAAAGCCGGTGACTATGCAATCTCCAACATGAAAATCATCGTGAAGAACATGGAAGACTGGCTTTATCAGGACGGGGCGGACTACATGGAGATAAAAATCAAGTTCTACAACCTTGCCACCCAGTACATGAGACATCTCTACCATGTCTTCCCTTACATCGGAGGAGTGAAATTCCATGACTTCGTACAGGGAGACGGGACTGAACATGTCGCAAGGGAATACATCGACAAGGCTACGCAGAAAAGAGCCATGGAATGGGTGGTCAATCAGGTGCTTACATTCCGAGAATGGATGCTGCCGCCTCGAATCCTCGACATCACCGGCTACGGTTCCGGAGATCTCGACGGGCACCAGAGAAGTGCTGCCGCCAAACTTTTCAGCCCTGTCACGCTCACATTCATCGCCGAAGGTGAACGTTCGGGACAAAAGGGACTCTACACACTCGACGGATACCTGAAGGATGCGGTCGACATCTGCATGGCTAGCACACTCAAACGTAAGAACCTTACAATAGAGGAAATGAACCTGCAGAATGCAATGATTGCGGCTCTTGCGGAACTTGCCGGAATCATCAAGCCTGAGGGTCAGGCGTTGTCGCTTGCCGGCGGCAGCTCGCTCGCCGAAGATCTTGCAGCCATGAAAAAATCCCTTGAAGAGATGGAACGTGTAGCCTCCGACACTGGTTTCTGCAGCTGTTCGGGACATGACAACCTTGACTTCAGCACTTCCTATTTCAGGCAGAACAACGACCTCCCGACCCTTTCAGGGGCTATCGCAAGGCCGGCAGCACTTAAAGAACTCAAAAGGATACTGAACACCTACAAGAACGCCCGCGGCTCCGCCAACGCAAGGACCAAGGCATTCTACGACTACCAGATAGACAGGGTGGAACGTGCAATGAAACAATAGACAACCGATAAAATCATAATATCATGAAACGGACAAATTTATTCGGCTGCATGATTGCAGCAGCCGCTATGCTCATGAGCATGGCCGCATGTCAGGAAACCGGACCGGAAGGTGACGGTACAGGCAATGGAAACGAAGGGGACGGCGGGGAAAGCGCTTCCTATTCGATCGCTCTCTCGGATCCTTTGGATGCCGAGATCATCCTCAATTCCGAAGATACGGAAACTTTCAAGATAGGCCTCAAGACCGATTTGACGGAAGACCAGCTCTCCATCAGCGAAACCACAGGTGCAGACTGGTGCTCGGCAACCATCACGGACAATGCCGATTCCATCAGGATCATCCCGGGTGCGAATCCGTCGGAAGAGGACATCACAGCCGAATTCAAGGTTGAAGGCGTGGGCGTGGAGGTCACTCCCCTTACCTTCAAGGTGACGAGGAGAGGTACGAACACCGAGCCGGTTGTGGAAATTTCAGCCGACGGTATCACCGTCGATGAATACGGCGGAAGGGTTTACAAGATTCCAGCAGCTCAGAATACACTGACAGTCACTGTAACCACCAACATGGCAAGATGGTATCTGACAGAAATGAATCAGGTTTTTGACGAGAACTACAACCCGATTGAATGGTACACGGTCGACAAGACAAGCGGCAGAAGCGGGGAAACCGCCACCATCGTATTCTCTGAAAACACCGGTACTACGGACAGGATGGTGAACCTTACATTCGACTATGAGCCTGACAGCTACATGGGACAAAGTATAATGGTAACGCAGTCCGCTGCGCCTGCCACATACGCCAAGGTGACTCTCGATTACGGCTCGTCTTATTTGGAGGAAACTTCATACGAAGTGAATTTCGGCAAGGACGACACAGGCATGATGGGTTCATTCGATTTCGACCTTGACAAGGACGGGTCCGTTGACATCAAATTCGTAAAACCGGGGACTGTGGAAGTGGACGAAACCGCTACTGACTGGATTACAATCAGTTCGATGTACGGTTACAGCATCGTCCCTACTGCGAACACCACCGGGGCCGACAGGGCTGTAGACATGATCATCACCCCTACAGGCAGCGATGAAGTCCTGTTCCGCTTCATCATCACCCAGGCCGGAGCATAACACTGTCATCCCGAGCAACGTCGAGGGATCTGCGACTCCGATACGTCAGATGGTTCGGCTTCGCTCACCATGACAGCAAGCTACGTTCAGCATGACACAGAAGGAATGGAAAAGGAAGCGAATGCGTTTCACAATAGCATGAGCGGTTTTCCATTCCTTCTTTTGTAAAAAAGTACGAAAAAATTTGGAGATTAAAAAAATTGTCGTACCTTTGCACCCGAGTTGATCGAAAGGTTATTCCAAAGCCTTCACAACTTATTGGTTATTAGTTTTAGTGTTATTAATTATGTGGTTAGTATGAGGGTCCGCACGAGAGTGCCGACGCTCATTTTTTCTTTTGCCTACCCCGATTGCAACGTGTCAAAAATTACGTTTAACCCTTAATTTATACGTTATTATGACACAGAAAAGAAAAATCGGCGAAATCGCCGGATTATGGGCGGAAGAGAAGTCTCTTTACGTAAAGGAATCCACCATGGCAGCCTACAGGTTCTTTATCCGGAACTTCATCGTCCCTGAATTGGGAGAAAAAAACAGACTGACGGAAGACGACCTGCACCGGTTCATTTTCAGCAAACTCGAGAACGGAAAAAGTCTCAACTACGTGAAAGACCTGTTCACAGTCCTGAAAATGATACTCAACTACGGGATGAAAAAGGGATACATGCCGCGAGTCTGTACCGATATCCGCTTCCCTCCCGAGAAGGTGAACCGCGATGTGGAAATACTCTGCGTAGACGAACACAGGAAAATATTGGAATACCTGAAATCCAATGTCAACGGAGAAAATCTCGGTATCTACATCTGCCTTACGGCCGGACTCAGGATAGGCGAAATATGTGCGTTGCAATGGAAGGATATCGACACCAAGGCAGGCATGATCCATATCGGGAAGACGATACAGCGGATTTATCATTCTGAAAGGAAAACCGGAATGACGGAAATCGTGATCGGACCTCCGAAATCGAAAAATTCGATCCGGGCCGTCCCCATGACAGACGAACTGATGGAAATGATTTCAGGATTCGCATCCGAAATGAATCCGGAACATTATCTGCTTACGGATTCGTCCAAACCGATAGAACCGCACACCTACCGCATTCACTATAAAAAACTGATGCAGGATCTGGATATGCCGAGGATGAAGTTCCACGGACTGCGGCATTCTTTCGCTACAAGGTGCATCGAAAGCAACTGCGACTACAAGACCGTAAGCGTTCTGCTCGGTCATTCCGACATAAGCACTACTCTCAACCTCTATGTCCATCCGAATCTCGCACAGAAGAAAAAATGCGTCGAGACGGTATGGCGCAATTTGCATTGATGGAAAAAATACCGTATAATTGCCGGCCGTTTCATTCTGATTTATGCGGATAAGATTCCATGAATATTCCCGCCACTACGGCGACATGCTTTCGCTCGGACTTCCTATAGTCATAGGACAGTTCGGGATCATCCTCGTGAGTTTTGCCGATACGATGATGGTCGGGCATTACACTACGGACGACCTTGCAGCGGCAAGTTTCGTAAACAATGTGTTCAATTTGGCAATAATCTTTTCCACCGGCTTTTCCTACGGGCTCACACCGCTCGTAGGAAGCCTTTTCGGGAAATCCGACTACAACGGAGTGGGACGGATGCTTAAAAACAGTCTCCTCGCGAACGCCATCGTGTCCGCTGTGCTCGTACTTGTCATGGGAGTGCTGTACCTGAATGTCGGCAGGATGGGCCAGCCTGTCGAACTTCTGCCCCTCATCAGGCCATATTATCTCGTACTTCTCGTTTCGTTGCCGTTCATCCTGCTTTTCAATGCTTTCAAGCAATTCGCAGACGGCATCACGGATACACGGACTTCCATGTGGATTCTCCTTGCAGGGAATGCTGTCAACATTTTCGGCAACTGGCTGTTGATTTACGGAAAATGGGGCATGCCCGAACTCGGTGTATTCGGAGCAGGGATTTCCACTCTCTTTTCACGCATCTTCACATTGGCGGTATTCGTCGGAATTTTCATGTTTTCCGGAAAATACAGGCCTTTCAGGGAAGGATTCTCTGCCGGAAAGATAAACCGCAACGACTTTGCGGCCCTGAACAGGATGGGCTGGCCGGTAGGTCTGCAGATGGGAATGGAAACCGGTTCTTTCAGCCTTGCCACCATCATGGTAGGATGGCTCGGAACATTCCACCTTGCCGCCCACCAGATCATGCTGACAGTGGGACAGCTCGGTTTCATGCTGTACTACGGCATGGCTGCAGCGATAGCAGTGAGGGTAAGCTATTTCAAGGGGCAGAACGATACAAGGGCTATCAGATGTTCGTCAGGAGCAGGATTCCAGCTCATACTGATGATGGCATTGGTCGTTTCCACTGCGATTTTCCTGTGCAGGAACATGCTCGGGAGCTGGTTTACGGACAATGCCGAGGTTGCCGCCATGGTGGCACAGCTCACCATACCTTTTATAATATATCAGTTCGGAGACGGGATGCAATGTGCATATTCAAATGCTTTACGCGGAATCTCGGACGTGAAGCCGGTGGTCCTGTATGCCTTCATCGCATATTTCGTCATTTCTCTCCCGGCCGGCTATCTCTTCGGTTTTGTTCTCGACCTCGGGCTGACGGGAATATGGATGTCTTTCCCTCTCGGACTTACGAGCGCAGGGCTCATGTTCCTACTCCGGTTCCGCAGACGCCTGAACGGTATGGCATAAAAAAAATGAGCGTCGACACTCACGTGCAGACCCTCATACTAACCACATAATTAATAACACTAAAACTAATAACCAAATATGCTGTAAGAATCTTGGAATATTCTTGACCAGCACGCCTTGAATATTAGCAAACTCTGTGCCAAACTTTCGAAATCCTGATTATTCCGATAATTCCCTGCACAGTTCCGAAGCGATGAGCATCATCCTCGGGATGTGGAAAGGTCCCTTGAAGAGATTGCCTTTTGCAGGCTGCGCTACCGTGCCGTCCCTGTGAAGATATCCGAACCACTCTCCGTATTCGTTATCCCTCAGGTGCGTATAGGCGTACTCATGTGCCTTCCTGTGCATGTCGAGATATTTGTCGTCGCCAGTCGCCCTGTATGCGTACAATGATGCAATGACCGTTTCGCATTGAGGCCACCAGAATTTCATGTCCTGGGAATAGTCCTGCGGAGGAAAATTCCTGCAGTCCCTGAAATTGATCATTCCGCCGTACTTTTCGTCCCAGCCCCAGGCCCAGGCCCAGTCGATGATGGTGGTTCCCATTTCCACGAGAGCCTTGTCCCAGCCGCGGCTGCGGGCCTCGTCAAGGATGAACCATCCCGTCTCTATGCAATGACCCGGATTTATCGTCCTTCCGGCGCATGTATCGATGAACTCCCCTTCCGGACCTACGGATTCCAAAATGGTCTTGAATTCCGGATGCATGAAATATTCCGAGAGCTCCATGATGGACTGGTCGGTGCGTTCCTTCAGGACAGGATCCGAGGATACGCCGGAAACTATCCTGGCTACATTGATGAGCATCATGGTTATGGAATGTCCCCTTCCCGGAATATAGGTCTTAGGAGGAAGGAATCCCGGTGTCGAAAGCATTCTCAGGATATTCTTGAACATCCTGACCGCCTTGTCCGCATATTCTCCGTTGCCTGTGGCTGCGGCATACCCGGCCATCGCCATTGCTGCAAAGCATTCCGAAAAGACGTACCTGCGCTTCTGCACCGGCTTTCCGTCTTCCGTGACAGTGAAAAACATGTGCCCGTCAGTGTCGATACAATATTTTTCAATGAAGTCTATGGCGCTGCGGGAGGCTTCAATCCACTCCGGATCGGCATCCGGAAGTTGTGCCGCCTTCGCCATTATATATCCGAAACGCCCCTGAAACCATACTGATTTCGTGGTGTCCATCAGCGTACCGTCACGGTCGACACATGTATAAACGCCGCCATGCTGCCTGTCATATCCGAATTTCATCCAAAAAGGAAGGATGTTTCCTTTCAGATCAGTATTGTACTGTTCTGCACACGAGGATAAGAAAGTCCTTTGTTCCGTTGTCATATCTTTGTCTGTTAATGGTAGGATAATTAATATTCTAATTACCGTCCTTGCAAATATATAATATTTTTATAAAATACCGAAGAATATTTCCAATTTTTTTAATTATAAATCTCGTGATTATTAAATAAAATATTTAATTTTGTCGCACAGCAATAACACAACACATAATGAACACTGTCAGAAATGAAATCCTGCAGCCGCAGGGAGAAAGAATCGCAGCAATCGACATTTTAAGGGGAATTGCCATTTTCGGGATGATACTTTGTGCCAATATCGGTTGGGAGTCTGACCTTCCTGCATGGATGTTCCACGCACAGGTCCCGCCTCCGGACTATGTTTTCAGACCGGATGTCCCAGGCATCACATGGGTGGACCTCGTATTTCCGTTTTTCCTGTTTTCCATGGGAGCGGCCTTTCCATTCGCCCTCAGCAAAAGAGTCGCTTCGGGGCAGCCCATGTGGAAAACAATCCTCGGTCTCGTCAAAAGATGGGCCGTATTGGCCTGCTTTGCAATCATTCTCGGCAACGGATATCGTGCAAGGGGCTCGGAATGCAATCCGTATTTCGTCCATCTGTTCCTGCTTCTCACGTGGGGAGGACTGTTCATGGCTCTGACAAGATTCAGATTCAGGAAAGAAAGGTCCAATAACATAGCCAACGCCTCGGGAATCGTGATTCTCGCCGGCCTCGCATTCGTAATGCAGTATGTGCTCAAGGTCCCGGTATCGAAAAACTACAGCGACATAATAATAATGATATTGGCATACATGGCGGTGTTCGGAGGACTGGTATGGATTCTGACCAAAAAATCACTAACTTTGCGCTGGGTAATATTTGTTGTAATAGGCATCATCAAAGCAATCTCCTCATATTGGCCGGATGTATTCGGATTCATGCCGGACGTCGCCGCTTCCGGTTTCGGATGGATTTTCAGCTGGGAATTCATGCAATATCTCATGATAGTGATTGCCGGCTCCGCCATCGGAGACATGATATTGAAGAGAAAAGACAGGTTTGACACGGAAAAACGCCGGAAAGGCGATACATGGATTGCCGTACTTGCCATGTTTACCGTCATCTTCCAGTTGTGGGGGCTTTTCACGAGGCATGTCACTCTTGATCTGGCCGTGACTCTTGTCTCCGGAATAGCCTTCATCGCCCTGACCTACGGAAGAAAGGCCCTCTGGTCGGACATAACCGTCATCGGTTATCTTCTGATACTGACGGGAATAGTTTTCGATCCGATAGACGGCGGCATCACCAAAGACCATTGCAACCTTTCATATCTGTTTACGACAGCAGGAATGGCGGCCGTCACTACAGGATTCCTTGTTTTCGCCGAAAAACGATTCGGAATGAAGGCGCGTATCTTTTCCGAGTGCGGGCAGAATCCGATGATTGCATATACGGTCACGAATTTCCTTACGGTTCCGGTATTGTCCGCTGTCGGGCTGCTCGGGCTCATAGACTCATGGGCTTTCGGCTCCCCTGCCATGGGACTGTTCAGAGGATTTTTCATCACGGGCATCATGATGGCGGCAACAGTATTCTTTACCCGTAAAAAGATTTTCTGGCGAAGTTGATATATTTTTACAGATATGAAAATCAAGGTTTTACTTATTCTCTGGAGCTTTATTTCCATTTTCGGGCAGATGTTTGCGAAAACTCCGTCCGACACTGTCCGTATTCTCGCCATAGGAAACAGTTTTTCGCAGGATGCCGTGGAGCAGAATCTGTACGAACTCGCAGAAGAGGACGGGATACCGCTGATTATCGGGAATGCCTACATCGGCGGTTGCTCCATCGAAAAGCATGTACTCAATTCCCGTTCCGACAAGGCTGCCTATTCATACAGAAAAATTGAAAAAGGGACGAAAACCGTAAAGGGACAAGCTACACTTTCGGAGATCATTGGCGATGAACAATGGGATTATGTCAGCGTGCAGCAGGCCAGTCCGTATTCCGGTCAATACGAAACATACGAAAAGTGGTTGCCGGAACTGCTCGAGTATGTCAGGGACAGGGTGCCGTCCGACACCGAAATCATACTCCACCAGACTTGGGCATATTCCGAAGACTCAGATCATGGCGGATTCAGGAATTATGACTGCGACCAGATGAAAATGTACTCGGCGATCGTGGATGCGAACGAGAAAGCCGCTGCCCTTGCCGGCATAAAAACGACAATACCTTGCGGGACTGCAATCCAAAATGCAAGGACCTCATTCATAGGGGATGACATGTGCAGGGACGGTTATCATCTGAACCTGCTATGGGGAAGGTACACTGCGGCCTGTACATGGTACGAAAAGCTGTTCGGCGGAGTGTCGGACAATGAATATGCTCCTGAAGGAATGGACGAGAGTTATCGTGAGGCTGCGCAAAAGTCTGCCGTAAAAGCCGTCAGACATCCTGACAGGGTCAGCAAAATCGTAATCGGCCATAAAAAGTCCGCTAAACAGAATTGAATCTTATCATCCGACAAACGGGAATAAAAAAAGAGAGCAACTTGGTTCCGGTTGCTCTCTTTTTCTGTCCTGTAACGAAGATTATTTCTTCTTGTATCTCTGGTAGAACTTGTCTACACGTCCGGCTGTATCCACGAGTTTCATCTTACCCGTATAGAACGGATGCGAAGTATCTGAAATTTCAAGTTTTACTACAGGATACTCGACACCTTCGATTTCGATGGTCTCCTTGGTGTTGGCGCAGGAACGGGTGATGAACACCACATCGTTAGACATATCCTTGAAAGCTACAAGACGGTAGTTTTCGGGATGAATTCCTTTTTTCATTTCTTCTTGAATTTAATTGGTTGCTAAAAAGTGGCTGCAAAGATAGGATTTTTATTCCTGATTTCAAAATCTTTTATTTGATTCTGTACGGAGCATCATCGTACAGGATGTATTTTTTCGCCTTTCTTATCCATTTCTGCTCCTCGACCTTGATATGTTCCCTTGCTTCGTTCCACGATATTTCTCCGTTTATATATGAAAGAAGCGTGTCATCCGACAATTTCAGCCGGAAGGCGTCGTCCGTTCCGAACTCCGGACACGAATCCCTGAAATACCGCATCAGCTGCAATGTGTGCATCAGAGAATGATATTCCGCACCCGGTTCCAAGATTATCTGGTAACCGTAACATCTGCGTCCTTCATACGGGCCGCAGGCCGGAGTAAACGAACACGGCCTCATCTGCACTCCTTCCGGCACCGGCAGTCCGCTCACCGGGACAATCTTCACGAAAGGCGCTCCGATATACTCGTAAGGCCTGGCCGTCCCTATGCCGGGCGTGATGTTAGTACAGTTCCACAATCCGCCGCCGCTATACATTTCGCAGGTGAAAAGGCCAGGAATATCGGAAGCCGGCGCAATGGTCCACGGCATCAGCTGCTTGTTCGAAACCGTAGCGAAAGCGGAAATGACATGCAACGGGAATCTGGCCCCGAGTTCATTCAGATACAGATTGGCCGCCTCTCCAAGAGTAAGTCCGTGTCTGTGGGCGACTTTCGGCACATAGCGCTCGACCTCTGAAGAAGGCATCGTCCCTTCCACGACCCGTCCGGCCGGATTGATATGGTCGACGATGTACAGTGACGGCGGATTCTCAAAGGACGACAACACCTCCATCAGGCGGAATACGTCCTTGGTATAATTGAAATAACGCGAGCCTACATCCTGTATTTCGACCACGACTGCCTGCAGGTCCTTCAGTTCCTCCGGAGAAAATTCTATATGGTTCGTCTGCGGGCTCAGTTCGGTATCGGAAGGCATGAAGACGGATTTCAGATTGCCCCTCTCCCTGAATATGTCATAAATGTACCGTTTTCTGTCGGTATCCCAGCTGTTCTGTGTACAGAAACAACCGACAAGGCCCTCCAAGAGAGCCTTGTCAAGCTGTTCTTCGATTGGAGTCGTCCTGAACGAAAACATGTCAGCCGGCTATGATTTTGTCGGCGATGGACTTGATTTCGTCTGCAAGTTTCTCAGCCGATTCCTTGGTAGCCGACTCCGCATATATCCTGATGATAGGTTCCGTATTGGACTTCCTCAAATGAACCCATTCCTTCCTCGATTCGAAGGAAATCTTGACACCGTCGATGTCGTTGATGTCCTCAGAGGCATAGATTTTCTTCATCTCTGACATTATTTTGTCTATCAACGACTTGTCTGACAGTTCAATACGGTTTTTGGTAATATAGTACTGCGGATAGGTCTTCTGCAGCTCCGATACCTTCATCTTCTTGTATGCAAGGTTTGTAAGGAAGAGGGCTGCGCCTACGATAGCGTCACGGCCGGAATGAAGGGCAGGATAGATGACGCCTCCGTTGCCTTCCCCGCCGATCAGTGCGCCGACTTCGTGCATTTTGGTCGTCACGTTAACCTCACCGACTGCAGCTGCATAGTATTGTCCGCCATAGCTTTCCGTGACATCCCGCAACGCCCTTGACGAAGACAGGTTCGAAGAAGTGGCCAATTTCGTTCCCTTGCCTTTTTCCCTTGACAGAAGGTAATCGGCAACGCTTACAAGTGTATATTCTTCTCCGAAAGGCTCTCCGTTTTCACAGATCAGCGCCAATCTGTCCACATCCGGGTCTACGGACACTCCGAGATCCGCCTTTTCGCTGACGACTGTCCTGCAAAGGTCCACGAGGTTTGCAGGAAGCGGCTCAGGGTTATGGGCGAAACGGCCCGTAGGTTCGCAGTTCAGTTTCACGCACTCGACACCGAGTCTTTCGAAGAGTTTCGGCATGATGATGCCTCCTACGGAATTCACTGCATCCAAAACTACCTTGAAATGTGCATTTTTGACGGCTTCCACATCCACCGCTTCCAATGCGAGGACGGCGTCGATATGCTTGTCGGTGAAATCCTTTTCGACGATTGTACCAAGGGAATCCACGTCGGCGAAGTCGAAATCCTCCTTCTCGGCGCATTCGAGTATGGCTGCGCCCTCGGCTGCATTCAGGAACTCTCCCTTTTCATTGAGAAGCTTGAGGGCGTTCCACTGTTTCGGATTGTGCGAAGCCGTAAGGATGATACCGCCGTCTGCCTTTTCGAAAATTACGGCCATTTCGGTAGTCGGAGTGGATGCGAATCCCGCCTTGATGACGTCCACGCCGCAGGCTATCAGCGAGCCGCACACGAGCTGCTCGACCATTTCTCCCGAAATACGGGCGTCCTTGCCGACAACTACACGGTATCTTTCACCGGCTGGTTTCGGGCGGCGTTCCCTGAGTTTGACGCAGTAGGCGTATGTAAACTTCACGATGTCAATAGGTGTCAATGCATCTCCCGGAGCGCCGCCTATCGTGCCGCGGATTCCGGAAATGGATTTAATAAGTGTCATAAATTATATGTTAATTAAAGTATTCGTCATATCTTTGCAAATTTATAAAATTTATGGACATTTTCAAAGTTTGGAACTTGGAATTATGAAAGCGCTGTGGACTATACTGTTGTTGGTAACATCCAATATTTTCATGACATTCGCATGGTACGGACATCTTAAATTGCAGGAAATGAAGATTTCATCAGGATGGCCGCTCTTTCTGGTGATACTCTTTTCATGGGGCGTCGCCTTTTTCGAATACTGCGCACAGGTCCCGGCAAACAGAATCGGGTTTACGGACAACGGCGGTCCCTTCAATCTGATGCAGCTGAAAGTCATTCAGGAAGTCATTTCGCTTACAGTCTTCACGGTGATTGTCACGCTCCTTTTCAAGAACCAGGGACTGCAGTGGAATCATTTTGCAGCATTCTTCTGCCTTATCCTCGCAGTCTTTTTCGTTTTCCTGAAATAAGCGCAAAAATTCGCTGCTGTCACGTCAAATAATTTTGGAACTTGAAAAAATAAGTCTATATTTGCAGTCCCAAAATAAACGCTCGGCTCGTATAACGGTTAGTACTCAAGATTCTCAATCTTGCAATCGGAGTTCGATTCTCCGGCCGAGTA
>CALURT010000027.1 GCA_944323245.1 uncultured Bacteroidales bacterium | reverse complement strand
TTGCATGTGTTAAGCCTGCCGCTAGCGTTCATCCTGAGCCAGGATCAAACTCTTCTTTGTATAATACTTAGTTCTCTCAGCTTAATCCATTGACTCTATAAAATTCTCAAAAAGAATTAACGCTCTTTTATTGGTACTTGCTTGTACTTAGTCTTTCAATATAATCAAAGAACTCTTTTTTTGTTTCTTTTGGATTATCTCTGCGTCAGTCTGCGGACCTCGCTTCCTCATTACCGCAAGGTAACTCCGGAACTCCGCCCTTGGCTTCCTTGACCTAATCCAAAACAATTCAAAAAACTATCCTAAACCATCTCAGATTATCTCTGCGTCAGTCTGCGGACCTCGCTTCCTCATTACCGCAAGGTAACTCCGGAACTCTGTCCTTGACTTCCTTGACCTAATCCAAAACAATTCAAAAAACTTGTCCATTGTTTCTCAAATGGGCTGCAAAGATACGGACTTTTTTCTTCCCTCCAAATTTTTTGCGACATTTTTTCAATATTTTTTCATACTTTTGCCGCTGTTTATGAAAAGATAAGCGCTGTATGGCCTCTTACTGGCAAATATTCCTTGTTTTCGCTAAAATCGGGGCATTCACTCTCGGTGGAGGAATGGCCATGATTCCACTCATCCAAAACGAAATAGTGAAAAGAGGCTGGCTGTCGGAAGATGATTTTCCGGACATCATAGCATTGGCGCAGATAGCTCCCGGACTGCTTGCCGTCAACATTTCCATATTTGCAGGATACAAATTGAGAGGGACCAAGGGGAGCATCATCGCCACCGTCGGAAGCGTCATGCCGTCATTCCTCATAATCCTGCTCATAGCAATGCTTTTCACCGGCTATCAGGACAACCCTGTCGTCAACCGGATTTTCATGGGAATAAGACCTGTCGTAGTTGCCTTGATTGCTGTACCGATGCTTCAGATGGCGAAAAAGAGCATGAAAAACGTATGGTCCTATCTGACCGCAGCCATAGTGCTCGTACTCGTCGGATTCCTCAAGGTCTCACCTATATATATTATAATAGTAATACTCGTCATATCCTTCGCCGTAGCGAAATATCGGGATTACAGACACCGGGAGGGACTGAAATGATATTCGCCGAACTTTTCCTGACATTCTTCATCATCGGCCTTTTCACCATCGGGGGCGGCTATGCCATGCTGTCGCTGATCCAGACGCAGGTAGTGACTGTACACCAATGGGTGGATGCGAATACTTTCACGGACATCGTGGCAATATCGCAGATGACCCCGGGCCCGATAGGAATCAACAGCGCCACATATATCGGCTACACGGTTCTCGAACAGAGCGGAGCACCGTATTTTCTCTGCATTCTCGGGTCGTTTACGGCAAGCGTTGCCGTTGTCCTGCCGTCATTCCTGATTGTGCTCGGGATGTGCAGGATGTACAGCAAACTGAAAAAGAATACGATATTCGAAGGAGTCATGACAGGAGTCAAACCGGCGGTAGTCGGATTGATCGGAGCCGCTGCAATATTGCTCGTCACGCCTGAAAATTTTCCGGACTGGAAAAGCTGGATTCTGTTCGGAGCGGCGTTTCTCATATCCTGGGTATGGAAGGTAAATCCGATATATACCATCATAGGAGGAGGCGTTCTCGGACTAATTCTTTATTGACATGGACTGGATTCAAGAAACGTTTCTGCAACCGTCTGCAATACAGACCGTTATCGTATTGTCAGTAATCTGCGCCACCGGCCTTGCCTTGGGCAAGATAAAAATCGCAGGCATTTCCCTCGGAATCACTTTTGTATTCTTTGCAGGGATTCTGGCCGGGCATCTGGGAATTCATGTCGACAGGGAAATGATTGCATTCGCACAGAATGCCGGACTGATACTCTTCGTCTATACGCTCGGACTGCAGGTCGGCCCCGGATTCTTCTCATCTTTCAAGAAAGGCGGGATCAAGCTGAACAGCATTGCCCTTGCATTGGTTCTTGCCGGATTCATCATGGCCATCGGCCTTCACTTTATCACCGATATTCCGTTGTCGGAAATGATGGGTCTCTTTTCAGGGGCCGTCACGAATACTCCGATGCTCGGCGCCGCCCAGCAGGCCGTACTGCATTCGGCAGCTGACGGAAGTGCGGAAGAAGCCACAAGGATGGCCCTCGCCTGCGCTGTCACATATCCGCTCGGCGTAGTGGGAATGATAGCTGCAATTATAATCCTCAAATCCGCTTTCGGAGGCAAAAGGAACAGGAAAATATCCGAACCTATAAAAACATACCTCGCGGAATACCGTGTGGACAACCCTGCAGTATTCGGCAAAAGCATACAGGAAATAAGACATGCCGCAGGCAAACAGTTCGTAATATCACGAGTCTGGAAAAACGGCAGAGTCATAATCCCGACATCCGACACCATTATCGAAAAAGGCGAACGTCTGCTGGTAATTTCAGCTCAGGACGATGTGGAAGCCATAGAAACATTGTTCGGAAAAAGGGCGCTCACTGACTGGAACAAGGCTGACATTGACTGGAACGCCATTGACAGGAATCTCATTTCAAGGCGGATTCTCATCACCAAACCTGAACTCAACGGCGTAAAGCTCGGCTCGCTCAGACTCCGCAACCTTTACGGAATAAACATCACGAGAATCAACCGTGCCGGAATAGACCTGCTTGCTTCACCGCAGCTGCGCCTCCAGCTCGGGGACACGCTTACGGTCGTCGGGGAAACAGCCTCGGTGGACAATGTCGTCAAGATTCTCGGAAATGAGGAAAAACGCCTCAACGAACCGAATCTCATTGCCATTTTCACCGGTCTGGCCTTGGGCGTAATCCTCGGAAGCATCCCGTTGCAGATTCCGGGAATGAGTATGCCGATAAAACTCGGAATCGCAGGAGGCCCTATTATAATAGGTATCCTCATGGGAGCCTTCGGTCCGAGATTCCATATCACCACCTATACCACGCAAAGCGCCAATCTCATGCTCAGACAAATCGGCATCGTGATTTATCTCGCAGGATTGGGTCTGGACGCAGGCGAGCATTTTTTCGAAACCGTATTCTGCACCGAAGGGTTGGTGTGGGTCGGCATCGGCTTGGCACTGACGTTGGTTCCGGTCTTGATTGTCGGCTTCATTGCCGGTAAATTCTTCAAGACAAGATATGCGGAGAACGTCGGAATGCTGTGCGGAAGCATGGCGAATCCCATGGCGTTGAACTATGCCAATACCACGGTCGACGAAGACACCCCGTCGGTAGCATACGCCACGGTCTATCCTTTGTCAATGTTTGTCAGGGTGATTTTGGTCCAGTTTGTACTTATCTTGTTCAGCTGAAATTATCGGGCTCTTCCCGGAACGGTCTTTTTCCGCCATAGAACGACATACACGAATCCGGCATAAGCGAGTATCAGCACCGTATTTACCGCCAATTTAAGCATCATCATCGGAACGGACGATTCGAACGAGACTCCCCTGAAAAAGAGGGAACCGGAAAGCATTGAAAGACCGTAAACTGCGAACATCGCCACGAAAACCGTTATGATTCTGCCCCATTTGTAAGGTATCGGATAATACCTGTTGCCGAGAGCGACATTGATGACGAACATCACGACATAGCTTGCGAAATGACTCCATGCAGCTGCATGATATGAATATTCCGGCATGAAAACGATGTTGACAACGGCTGTCACTACAAGTCCGGCGAGAGTGATATAGACAGCCATGCCAGTCTTTCCGGAAAGTTTGTACCACATGGAGACGTTGAACTGCATGCCGAGAAGCATATAGGACAGAAGCATCAGCGGCACTATGTCTATTCCGGCCCTGAAATCACGCCCGAGAATCAGGGAAATCACGTCAATATACAATATAACCCCGAGGAAAATCAGGCCGCAGAAAGCCGTGAAATATTCCATCACCTTGGCATACAGCTCCTTGGAATCCTTTTCCTTCTCTCTTTGAAAAAAGAACGGCTCAGCGGCGAAACGGAACATCTGAATGAAAAGTGACATTATGACAGCCAATTTGCTTGCCGCCTGGAATACGCCCATGCTCGACCGCCACGACTCGACTCCGGTGTCGAAAAACCTGAAAAGGAACTTGTCGAGAAAATCGTTGACTATCCCCGGAAGGGCCGCAACCATCAACGGCAGGGAATAAACCAGCATCTGTTTCATCAGTTTCCGGTCAAATTCGAACCTGAACTTCAGCAGATCCGGCAGGAAAAGCAGGAAGCAGACGATACAGCTTATGAGAATGGCGAAAATCACATAGCTGAAATCCGGGGTCGCCGACACGAAATTCAGCATCGGAACCGTGTCCGGTCCCAAAGCCGAAATGCTGACACCGGCCTCAACCGCCTTCCGGACGCAATACGCAGGAAACCAGAAGAACAGGACAAGGTTCGATGCAGTTTCCGTAAGGATCTTCACCGTCTTCAGCACAGCAAACTTCAACGCTTTGTGCTCCTGCCTGAGTCTTGCGAACAATATGGCCGTAACCGTATCGGAAGCGAGGATACCGCCGACATAAATTATGCAGTTTTCATAACCTGCATAGCCGAGAGCGGATGCGATTCCGTCCGAAAAAACCACTGTCAGAAGAAGGAATACAAGACTCACGGCCGTAACCATTCCCAAAGCATCGGAATAGACCTTGTTCGGGCTCACTCCGTCCTTGTTGGCAAACCTGAAGCATCCCGTCTCGAGGCCGAGTACCAGCACGACCTGAAGCACAGCGATATAGGACATGAATTCGGTCACCACGCCATAACTTGCCGTAGAAAGCATCCTCGTATAGAACGGGACAAACAGGAAATTGATGATACGGGCAAGTATTGTGCTCAGTCCGTAAATGGCGGTCTCGCCAGCCAATTGTCGTAAAGGATTTGCCATAATCTGCAAAATTAATTATTTTTGGCGGCTGCCGAAGTTTTATTTTTGAATTTCGGGGCAAGCAACTTTTTCAACCCGTTTTGCATCTTATAGTCTCACAAGACAAATGCAACGGATATGAAGAAGATAATTTTCAATACTTTATTGTTTTTAACCGCCGTGACTTTTGCGGCTTCCTGCTCGTCTTCGCTGAGCAGGGATGACGCCGGCAATAAAAAGGGAGACATGACATCGGACACAAAAAGTTCGGCCGAGAGGCCTGTTTTCGACATCGTCACAGATTTGGGAACAATCCGTGTGGCGCTTTACAATGAAACTCCGAAACACAGGGACAATTTCATAAAATTGGTATCGGAAAACTATTACGACGGAGTACTTTTCCATAGGGTAATCGACGGATTCATGATCCAGACCGGAGATCCGCTGACCAAAGACCCGTCAATGGCTGCCATGTACGGTACCGGAGGACCTGAATATACGATTCCTGCAGAATTTGTCCCGTCGCTTACGCATAAAAAGGGCGCCCTTGCCGCTGCCCGTAGAGGAGATGCGGCAAATCCGAAAAAGGAATCGTCCGGATCACAGTTCTATATAGTGCAGGATGCAGAAAGCTGCGCCGGATTGGACGGCTCCTATACCGTATTCGGAGAGACGATTGACGGACTCGACGTAGTGGATTCGATAGCTTCCGTAGAAACGGACAGAAGGGACAGACCGGTGGAGGACATCCGCATCATCACCATAAAACGCGTACTTCCGGAGGATGGCACGTCAGCAGAGTAACGGATTCCGTTACATTTTTTTCGACGCAGACGATACTCTGTGGGAAAACGAGAGATATTTCAGGGAGGCCGAACGCAAATTCATCGGCCTCCTTTCCTCTTTTGCGCCTGCTGATGAAATCGGAAGGATACTTGCGGAAAAGCAGGAAGAAAACATCCCGATTTTCGGATACGGGTCCAAGACCTATCTCATCGGCATGGCTGATGCCGCCGCCGAAATCTGCGGAAAGGAGTTCGGAGCGGAACTTTATCACGGAATAAACAGGATAATACGGGAACTCGCCTACCACGAATTCCGTCTTATAGACGGAGTGACCGAGACTCTTGAAACCCTGTCGGCATCGGGCAGATACCGGCTTGCCATTGCCACGAAAGGGGATCTTATGGAGCAGATGAACAAATACCGTCAGTCGGGACTTCAGAAGTATTTCCATCATATCGAAATAATGGAAAGCAAAAGCGAGGCGGATTATCTTGCAATGGCAGCCAAGTTGGATATCGCTCCGGAACGGATTTTGATGGTGGGGAACTCTGTCAAATCCGATATCGTGCCTGTCATAAACATCGGCGGTTTTGCCATACATCTGCCACATGAAGTGACATGGATTCATGAGATGATGGACCTTCCGGAGTCAAAAAGGGTGTCAGGAGCAAAAAATATCAGAGAAATTCCCATTCTTGTGGACAAAATTCAGACTTTGGCACAGGAATTGCAAGTAGAAACAAGCGAATAGTTTTTTCATAGGTTAAGTTTTAGGTTAGAATTGCGCCGGCCTTGCGATGTGAATCGCGAGGCCGGTATCTTTTTGGTAATATGGCTGTTCCGGAATTTCAGTAAAATTGGTACAAACACATGGAATCTGTCTATCCAGCTTTGTCTTTATCCATTGTATTTTTGTATTATGAACTAAAATAACAGGAATAACTGATTATAATATATTCGACACATGAAAAAGATTCTGTTTTTATTATTAGTGGCAACAATGGTTAACATTCAAGGAATTATGGCACAGGAAAAGATTACCCAGACCGCCGGGCGCAATGTCCTCGGCGAATTCGCTCCGAAGTTTGCGGAGCTTAACGATGATGTTCTTTTCGGAGAAGCAGTATGGAACGATTCCACGCTTTCGCTCCACGACCACAGCATGGTGACTATCTCCATCCTTCTCGGCAAAGGGCTGATTGATTCATCTTTCCGCTCGCACCTTGAAATGGGCAAGAAGCATGGCATCACCCGCAAGGAAATAGCGGCATTGCTGACACAAGCCGCTTTCTACGCCGGATGGCCAAACGCATGGGCCGGGTTCCGCGTAGCAAAGGAAGTTTGGGCGGAAGACGATGCGGCTACCGAGAAGGAACGTTTCCAGCAGGAAATGATATTCCCTATCGGCGAACCGAACACCGCCTACGCCAAATATTTCATAGGCAACAGCTATCTCGCTCCGATATCCAGGGAGCAGATACCTTTCAACAATGTGACTTTCGAGCCGGGATGCCGCAACAACTGGCACATCCACCACGCCACGAAAGGCGGCGGGCAGATGCTTGTCTGCGTGGCCGGCAAGGGCTGGTATCAGGAAGAAGGCAAACCTGCCGTACAGATGCTTCCGGGAGATGTCATCCATATTCCGGCAAATGTGAAGCACTGGCACGGAGCGGCGGCGGACAGCTGGTTCGCACATCTCGCCTTTGAAATTCCGGGAGAAAACACGTCCAATGAATGGTTGGAACCTGTAACTGACGAAGAATACAACCGGTTGGGAGAATAATCATGACAATCGAAGAATTCAAGGATTTCGTGAAGACAGGCAAGCCGCTTGACACGGAAAAGATACATCAGTTCATGGACAGAATGGGCGGGGAAGCACGGAAAATCACTTTCCGGCTGAACTCCGCCTATCATACTCCGGAAGAAGTACGGGACATACTTTCCGAACTGTTCGGAAAGACAGTACCTTCCACATTTCGTGTTTTCCCTCCGTTTTATACCGACTTCGGAAAGAATATTGAAGTGGGCGAAGGTGTATTCATCAACGCCTGCTGCCATTTCCAGGACCATGGCGGCGTGCGCATCGGAGATGGATGTCAGATAGGACATAATGTGGTTTTTGCCACGCTCAATCATTTTCTTGAGCCGGAGAAACGCAAGATGACCTATGCCGCACCTATAGTTTTGGGAAAGAACGTGTGGGTGGGTTCCAATGCAACCATCCTGCAGGGCGTGACCATCGGGGACAATTCCGTGATAGGTGCCGGAGCGGTAGTTACCGGAGATATACCTGCCAATACGGTTGCAGTCGGCGTCCCGGCTAAAGTGGTCAGAGATATATAATCAACTCCATAACCGCCGAAATGGCCTGAAGCCGTGACGGATAATCAGTAAAACCGTCACAATCCTCCGTGGAATTGTTACGCCCTTTTACCTCATATACCGCTACTTTTGCAATGAAAGAAAAAGTATATGAATGCGAAAATAATAAGCAGAAGGGATTTCATCAAAAGCGGTCTTCTCACCGCAGCAGTGGGAGCCATGAACGGTCCGAAAGCCATTGCGCAGGAAGCCGAAAGGCAGGCGGCGAAGGAGCTGTTGTCGAAAGACATCCTCAATTACAATCCGCAGATGCAGTACCGCCCGATGGGACGCACGGGAGTGAACGTGTCGGCATTGGGCTTCGGGATGCTGAGGCTGCCGATGAAGCACGGACATGTGGACTTCGACCAGACCACGGCGATGGTGCGCCGGGCCATCGAAGGCGGCGTGAACTACATTGACACGGGGCGTGTCTATCTTGGCGGCGAGAGCGAACAGGCCGTAGGCAAAGCCCTTGCCGGAGGCTGGCGCGACCGGGTATATGTCACGTCCAAAATGCCGTGGTGGGAGATGCAGTCGGCGGACGACTTCGAGAAGTTCTTCGACCAATCGCGTCGCACGATTGACACCGATGTCATCGACTTCTACCACATCCACATGATTATGCACCGCGCATGGAAGGACTACGTGCTGCCCTACAAACTCATCGAAAAGATGGAACGTCTCAAAGCGCAGGGCAAGATACGCTTCATGGGGTTTTCCTTCCACGACAGTCTGCAACTGTTCAAACGTGTGGTGGAATACACGCCCGCATGGGACTTCTGCCTTATCCAACATAATTACTTGGATTATGAATACGAAGCGGGCGTCCTCGGACCGAAATATGCTGCCGCCAACGGCATGGGATTAGCGGTGATGAAGCCCGTCCGCACGGGATTCCTCGCCAACCTGCCGCAGCCGATGCGTGAAGCGCTTGCTTCCACTGGCATCCGCAAGCCCGACACCGAATGGGCATTGGACTACCTGTGGGACATTCCCGAAGTCAGCGTGGCAGTGAGCGGCATGGGCAGCATGGAAGACGTAGAAGAAAATTTGAAGTACGCTGCCAAAGCCCGTCCGAATATGCTCACCACATCCGAGCGGGAGGCATTGGGAGCAGCCATCTACGCGTACCGTCATGCTCATGGACACATCGACTGCACGGGCTGCTACCAGTGCATTCCCTGCCCGCACAACGTCGCCATCGGCTACATCTTCGCTTACGTGTACAACAACTACATCATGCACCGTGACAAGGAGCGGGCAATGGCGGACTACACCGTCTCGATGTCACCCGTGCAACGCGGCGACCCGGCATCCTCGTGCGTCGCCTGCGGCGAATGTCTGGCGAAATGCCCGCAGCATCTGGATATTCCAGCTCTGCTTGCAAGAGTGAAGGATACGATGGGGAAATAATAAGTTGACCAAATTCAGTGAAATTGGCATAACAACGAGAATATCAATAAAAAAGTTCAATATGGCACGGAATCTATTAACTGCTCTGCTCCTGTTCGGACTGATATCATGCGGCGGAGCGGAAAAGGAAACACATCCGTCACAAAAGCCGGGAATGTGCGATAAGGAAAAGATGGCTGCAGACGGCATCGTGCGTCTGTCGAAAATCGAGGTCTGGCCGCAGTACCTTGATGAATATATGAAATATGCAACGGAGGTAGGCGAAATCTCCCTGCGTACCGAACCGGGAGTGCTGACCATGTATGCTGTCGCCGAAAAGGAGAATCCCTGCAAGATAACCATCCTTGAAACATACGCGAGCAAGGAGGCTTACGACAAACACATCGCCTCCGCTCATTTCCGGAAATACAAGCAGGGGACGCTGCACATGGTCAAGTCATTGGAACTGACAGACCAGACGCCGCTAAATCCCGCCAACCAGCTCAATAATTTTATGGAATAATAATAACAATCAAATAAGAACAGAAAATGGAAAAGCAACCATCAATAGCATTGGGAACATGGTCGTGGGGCAAAGGAATGGCCGGAGGCGATCAAGTGTTCGGCAACCATGTAGGCGTAGAAGAACTGCGGCCGGTATTTGACGAAGCCATGAAGAACGGGTTGAACCTGTGGGATTCCGCCGTGGTCTACGGTATGGGAGATTCGGAAACCATCCTGTCTTCATTTACCAAAGAATGCAAGCGCAAAGACATGCTTATCTCTACGAAGTTCACCCCGCAGATAGCCGATGAGACGGCTGCAGACCCCGTGACAGCCATGTGCGATAGCAGTCTCTCCCGTTTCGGCACGGACTACATTGACATGTACTGGATTCACAATCCGGCAGACGTGGAACTCTGGACGCCCGGTCTCATCCCGTTGGTAAAGAGCGGCAAAGTGCGCCGTGTGGGTGTTTCCAACCACAATTTGGCGCAAATCAGGCGGGCGGAGGAAATTCTCTCGGCGGAAGGCGTGCACGTGTCCGCTGTGCAGAACCATTACAGTTTGCTTTACCGCTCGTCGGAAAAAGCCGGCATCCTGGACTACTGCAAGAAAAATGGTATCGAATTTTGGGCATACATGGTACTGGAACAGGGAGCGTTGAGCGGCAAATACGACATTCGGCATCCGCTCCCGGCAGGCAGCCAGCGCGGGGAAACCTACAACCCGATGCTGCCTCAGATAGAGAAGTTGGTGACCGTCATGCGCTGTATCGGCGAGAAATACAGCGTAACTCCCGCACAAGTGGCATTGGCATGGGCTATCGCCAAAGGCACGACTCCGATTATCGGTGTGACTAAAGTGTCACAAGTGCAGGATGCGGTGAAAGCAATGCGTATTTCCCTTACCACAGAGGAAATCAATCAAATGGAGACAGCGGCGGAAGAAACGGGAGTTGATACACGCGGCTCTTGGGAAATGCCGATGATTTGAGGTTACAGATGAAAAAGAAAACCTATATGGAATTGTTGGGTATGGCATTGGCCGCCGCGCCCTTGTCGGCGCAGACGGTTGATGTCCACACCCACATCATCATCCCCGAATATGTGGAAATGTTGAAAGCGCACGGGGCGGAATTGGAAGAGACCTTCCCGTTGCCTGCGTGGGATGCGGAACGGCACGTCGCTTTTATGGACAGTGCCGGCATCCGGACAGGTTCAAGTTCTGCGCAGCCCTGCCTTTGCCCGATGTGAATGCCGCCATTCGTGAAGCCATCTATGCGCTTGATACCTTGGGAGCGGACGGCGTGAAATTGGCGACCAACAGTCGTGGACAATACTTGGGCGACGAAGAATTGGATCCGCTGATGGCGGTTCTGAACGAGCGTCATGCCGTCATCATCATCCATCCGCACCGCCCTACGCCTTATCCGGAGAAAATCATTGCCACAACACCATTGGCGATGTACGAATATCCGGCGGAAACCACCCGTACAGTGGTGAATATGCTTGCAAGGAATGTGTTGGTGCGTTATCCGAATCTGAAAGTGGTCGTGCCTCATTGCGGCTCGTTCCTGCCGTTGGCGTTGCCGAGAATGAAATCCATTCTTCCGGCAATGGTCAAGCAGGGCTATATGCAGCCGATAGACTGGGAAGGCAACCTCTCGCACCTCTACTTCGACTTGGCTGGCAGTCCCACCATTGAGGTATTGCGGGCGCTGCTTACCATCACCACGCCCGACCATATCCTCTACGGTTCGGATTATCTCTACCAGCCCGACGCCGTGCTGGAAGCCAATCTGCAAAAGCTGAAGCAGACGCTTGCTTCGGACGAGGGAATTGCCGGATATGCGGATATGTTTCTATGGAAGAATGCGGAAAGATTATTTGTCAAAAATGCCTCCTCCTACAGTATTCCGACGGAGTGATGCCTTCCTGTTTCTTGAACATCCGGCTGAAATGCTGGGGATATTCGAAGCCGAGACGGTCTGACACTTGGGAGATGGTTTCCCCTGACGCCAACCCGTTTTTGGCAAGTTGAATGACGAACTGACGGATATGGTTGCTCGCCATGTCGCCGGTGGTCTTTTTGATGACATCGCCGAAATAGTTGGGTGACATGCACAGCTTGTCGGCGCAATACTGCACGGACGGGAGGCCGAGGGTCAGTTGGAGATTGTCCTCGAAATAGTCACGGAGCAGACGGTCGAAGCGGACAAGGATGTCGGAGTTCTCAAGCTTTCGGGTGACAAACTGGCGGTTGTAGAACCTTTGGCAGAAGTTAAGAGCCAATTCGATGTAACTCACGAGAATGGCGTTCTGAAGCTCGTCCGGTTTCTTTCGCAACTCCTCACGAATCTGGCGCATCAGGGAGGCCAGGATATCGTGCTCTTCATCGGTCATGTGCAGAGCCTCGTTGATGCGGTAATCGAAGAAGGAATACTCCTTGATGTGCTTTTCGAGCGGGAAACCGTGCAGCAGATCGGGGTGGAAAAGCAGTGCCCAGCCCGTCAGCATCACTTCCTCGCCGTTGTCTTCCTTGCCGCCAATCTGTCCGGGAGCCACGCAGATGACTGTCCCCTTCTTGTAGTCGTATTTGCCGCAGCCGTATGCAAGGTCTATCTCCGCCTCGTCGTGAAAGAAGATGCCGTACACACCATAATCATTCAAACTGTGGTGCACCGGCGACACCTCGGCATAGTCGATGACGCAGACCAAAGGGTGCCGGTCGGCGCATCCGAGATAGCGGCCGTAGTCGTTGACATTCCGAATTTTCAGTATCTTGCTCATCTTGTTCCCTGTTAAACCTATACAAAGATACGCATTTAATTGAGGCGGTGTGCTTCATCGCAGACCGCCATCACATAACACCGCAACAACTGTTGCACTATTTCCTTTACGGGGAAATTTCCACCAACGTTGCGGCTCCGGTTAAGGCAACCATACATTTGGAACTCAACGAAATAGAAATACTGAAAGGATTGTCCGTCCCGATGTCGTCCCGAGCATAGCCGAGGGAGCTGTCGGATTTATTCAGAATACCCGCAAAATATACAATGAAAAAGCCAATCGGAATCAGGCATGAATTATCCGTCCCGTCTTGCATCAATGGAAATTTTTGCGTAACTATGCAGAGATAACCATTCGCCTGCATTACCATGCCTTCCATCAAAATACAGTTCCGGAACGAAACCAAGACAATCAGTGTAAAACAAGGAATGCTGACAATGTTCGTCTCTGATAGAGACGGCAATGCAGTGCTGTATGCCGGAACGACGGATGCTGTTACCAAGGTCCGGAATATTGGATATAAATATGTCGGATTGGCAGAAGGGGATGAAATATGCGTTGAAGTCGTCGAAACGGATAATCCGGTACCGGACAAACTGAAACAGTTCAGACTTTTGGAAGCAGCGCTGAAAAAGGAGGGTCTGATATGAAAGCCCTCTGCCTGACAACCCCTGACGGGAAATCCGTAGACGCAGCCGATTCTACGATAGTCATATCAAACAAGGAAGGTAAACTGCGGCTGACTTTCGGCGGATGCGACAAGGAAAATTCGGACATTTCCTATAGCTGGTATTCCGCCGACCTCAACGCAGGAGACAAGTATGTAATAAGATATAAAGACCTTGATCCCTCGGGGCTTTCTCCGGCGGAAGACATTATCGACTACGGAAACCGTGATGAGATACGGAAACGGATGTTGGAACATTATATTAAGTTGAAAAAGGAACTGACCGAGGCGGGGATTTTGACAAAATAAGATCATCGATGATTACCATGAAACGAATCCTATCATTTGTATTGGCGGCAACGGTTATAGCTGGATGCGGTAACCGTGCGACAGATGACGACCTGCTGATTTTCGAAGCTCCGGACAATTTCCTGAGCGACGAAGAAATCGAAATGAAATACCGTGCGACAGACATTTATATGGAATGTTTGGAAGCTGACGGGAACCATTTCGTTTTAAATGCCGATGCCGAATCGTTCGAAGAACGTGGCGTCCCGTCGAAATATTATGAATTTTTCAGTAAGCAGACAGAGGAACAGAATGCCGGCATAGACAGATTCGAAGCCGAGATTCTCGATAACATGGATTTGGCTGAAAATCTGCTGACAGGTAAAGAGGAATACTTCGCAAAACGCAGGCAGGAGCCTCCGAAAAACGACCTTTTCAACTATACCGCTCCGGAAGATACCGTCGCAGAAACCATGACGGCGGATGAATACATGAAAAACCTCTTCCGGAATTACGAAAGATTGGTGATGAATCCTCAAATCGAACTTCTGTCATACGAATACGCAGGCATTGCTTCGGACTGCAACCTTCATGAAATGGTGAAAACGAACCTTTCCGCACCGATTTTCAGGGTGTTCAACGCAGGAGACGACTCAGGGCCTGAACTTATGTACGGTGAAATGGTGCACAAATTCAGTCCGGAGAAGTTGTCTGCCGTCGAAAAAGAATTATGCTCGGAAATCATAAGTCCGTCAGCCGGAATATACCGCATCGAATTCGGATACGGAGACGAAGTCCACAACTACCATATCTTTTTCAATCCCGGCTCCGACGGCCGTCCCGTCCTGAAATACAATATTTTCGGAGAGAGGTTTTGAACGGACAAAACAAATATTTCAAGACGTGGAGTTTCGTGATTTTGGCATTTGTCCTGACCCTTTGGTGTGGCGGGATGGTTGGAGCGGCAGAAAAACGGGACTCCTTGGCAAATATTTTCGGATTTATCGCTGCCGAACAGGAAAGCAGCATAAATCCGATAAACTACAATTTCCAGAATGCCACCGCAATGCTTGTACAGGAGAAAAGCGGAAAATTGGACACGTCATACGTGATCTGCCGGCAGGACAAATTCTCCTTTACGAGACTCCGCCCCGGAAAAGTGTATCTGAAAATCTCGCATCTCAGCTATAAATCAGAAGAAGGAATATACGATATTGTCCCGGGGGATAATGTCATATATTTCACCTTGAAAGAGAAAAAAGAAAAAATCGACGAAGCCACCGTCACAGCAGAAGTACCGCTGATACGCATCCTGCAGGATACGACTATCTACAATGCAGCGGCGATAATGACTCAAGAAGGAGAAAACGCCCTTGAACTCATAAAACAATTGCCGGGTTTCTCCATTGAAGAAAATTCCATAGCTGTCAACGGAAAGCGTGTCGCAAGAACCTACGTCAACGGAGTGCAGATATTCGGAGACAATCCGGTAACGGCCTTCAAAACCTTGCTCGCCGATGAAGTCCGGCAAGTCAGGGTTTATGACAAAATATCCGAAGCCGACAGATACAAAGGACTGAAAGTAAGCGACAAAGAACGTGTCTTAGACATCAGGACCAAAGATCCGGTACTCTCGCTTGCGAAAATGGTATTCTTCGGAGCAGGAGGCGCTGACGGAGCAGAATCGGCAACGGGAGACATACAGGGCCGGTATGCCGGCTATATCGGAGTTGACTTTTATTCCGAAATGCTTACAATGAAGGCCGCTGTCGATATGGCCAACAGCAGGAATCAGCCGATGGCAGAAGCAGACGGAGCCGAATTCATCCTTTCGGAAATGTTCGAACCGTCATTCTCGTCATATAATGAAAACATTTCAGCCTATGTCGGAATAAACAAATACTGGAAAAACAGGGAATACGGGAACTCATTGTCTGCAAACTACACATTACACCGGACTTATACCCGAAGCCTGTCGGAAACCCTTACGGAATATTTCGAAACAGACAGTTCCCCGGCAATGAGTTATCATGATTCTCTTTCCAACGCCTCTACCGGCATCACGCATGGTATAAAGGCAAAGCTGACATTACGGAACACGAAAATCAAAGACATTTCCATCGGACTGAACGGTTCGGTTTCTGACAACCGGTCATCCGGGATAAGGTCTACCTTGAACAATGTATCTGACGGAACCGTACGGTCGCAATACGGACAAAGCGGCACTGACGGTCACAATTACAACGCCGGTATGTACCTATCCTGGTCAAAAAATGACAACATCAGACTGATTCCGAACATAAATCTCAGGGTCGGATTTTCTTCCAATTCCAACCTGTCGTGGGACACGGACACCTTGGCATCATCTTTCCTGCGCAGACAACTGCAATCCGACGGCATAGGTAAGGGGATTGATGTTCAGGCAAATGCAGGAATACAGACTTATCTTGTGAATAATGACCGGCTTTCCTTGTCCGCAAATTTTTCATACGATTTCAATTATGAAAACTCGAGACGCAGACAGATGACATACGATTTCATAGAACTTGACGGAAACGGGAATCCGCTTGTGAACATCCCAAACTCCTATGATTACAAATGGAATACTATGACCAATTATCTGACTGCCGGTGCAAAGTTGAGCCTTAGGAAAGTCTCGTTCGAGTTGGGATTGAGGGGCGGCAGACAAGACCAGTTCGATGACGAATTTTTCCCGGAAGCAGTAACATACGACAGAGGATATAATTTCATAGAACCACGGCTTGCAATAAATTTCTCCAGACATTTCATAAATTTCGCCTGTACCTCCTCGCAACCATCGATCACACAGACCCGGGACAGGATAAACGACTCCAATCCATTGGTGCTCAATGCAGGAAATCCTGATTTGAAACAAACTTACGCTGCATCCGCAAATTTCGCAGGAAGCATATTCCAAAACCGGAAAACAGGGATGAGATTGGGTTATAACGGGAATTTCACTTATTACATTGACAATATCGTATCCAAAAGCACATACTTCACTTCGGACACACATTTGGACACTTACGGAGGCTATGACGTCAAGGCCGGAAGCATGATGTATTCGTACGAAAATGCGTCTGGCGGATGGCGGGCAAATATCGGATTTCCGTACAGCGCATTTTTCCGGAAGCCGAAATCGGCAATGAGTCTGAACATGAACATCACGCCTTCGGCAAATGTGGAAAACATGCCGCAATATGTAGGCAACAACCTTGAATCGTTGCTGACCTATAATGTTTCCCTAAGCGGAAACTTCATGTTCCGCTACCGGAAATTTTCCCTGACCCTCACTCCGGATATGTCTTATTTCCATTCGGACAATAATCTCGGACAGAACATCACTTCAGGCTGGCGTTTGAACGGAAGAGTGAAAGTAGGCTATGTGCTCCCGCTCAAAATATTGCTCTCAGCGGAAATGACGGGCACATACTACATATATACTTCGGACATCGGCAATAATACGAATATCTCTGCCTTGCAATGTTCCGTCGGCCGCTCTTTCCTGAAAAACCGGCTCAATGTAAAACTGTCGGCAATGGATTTGCTGAGCAAAGGCAGCGTATATTCCACCCAAACGACAAGCAATTATTATCGTCAGACATGGAATCCGACATACGGCCGGTATTTCATTCTGTCACTGACCTACGTCATGCGACAGAAAAACTGAGTCCAGGCTGCTTTTATTTATGCCGTTTGCGGAGTTCGGTTTCGAGGTCGGAGATGGACAGGTCCTTGTGGACAAGGAGGACAAGGAGGTGATAGATAAGGTCCGAAGCCTCGTATATCATGGCGGAATCGTTCCCGTCCACAGCCTCGATGACCGTCTCCACGGCTTCTTCTCCTACTTTCTGGGCAATTTTGTTCACTCCCTTGTCGAAAAGTTTCACCGTATATGACCCTTCGGGACGTTCGGTCTTGCGCCTGCGTATCACTTCCTGCAATTCCCTGATGAAACCTTCGTCGTCATCGGTCTTGAAACAGCTTGTCGTACCGTTGTGACAAGCCGGACCGAGGGCTTCGGCCTTTATCAACAGTGTATCGTTGTCGCAGTCAGCGTAGATTTCCTTGGCAATCAGGAAGTTGCCGCTTGTCTCGCCTTTTGTCCACAGGCATTGCCTGCTCCTGCTGAAAAATGTGGTTTTCCCGCTTTCAAGCGTCTTTTCCAATGACTCACGGCTCATATAACCGAGCATAAGAACTTTCAATGTGGCATAATCCTGCACAATTGCCGGAACCAATCCGTCCGGACTTTTCCCGAAGTCAATGTCGGAAATGTTGAAATCTGTCTTTGTCATTTTATCTCTATTTATAATTTTTCAAATTTATATTCCCTCGGGCCTGTGGTGGCTCTGCTGTAACACCGACGGGATAGAGCCTGTCGGGAAGCGGAAGCCTCCGCAGCATAGCGAGGACCGCGAGGCGGGATGACAAGGATGCGTTCGATGATAAGGTTGCGTTCATGGCCGGACGGGAATATTGCGCTCTGCGAGCATCCGTTTCAAATCAGGAATCCTGACTTCGCCGTAATGGAAAATCGAAGCCGCAAGAGCGGCATCCGCACAACCGCCGTCGTCCGAAAGCACCTCTGCTATATGTTCCGCATTGCCGGCTCCCCCCGAAGCAATCACCGGAATGCCGAGAATGGAAGAAAGCCGCCGATATTCTTCACAGGCATACCCGTTACACGTCCCGTCATGGTCCATTGATGTGAAGAGGATTTCCCCGGCACCCGACTGCTCCGCCTGCTTGGCCCAAGAAAACAGTTCCTTGTCGGAAAACCTGCTCCCACCATGCGTAGTCACCCGCCATTCCCGTCCGACTTTCTTTGCATCTATCGCCACTACGACACATTGGGAGCCGAAACGGGAAGCCATTTCGGAAATAAGGGCCGGATTCTTCACTGCCCCGCTGTTTACGGAAACCTTGTCCGCACCGGCCTTCAACAGCACGGCCGCATCATCTGCCGTAGAGATTCCTCCGCCCACCGTAAACGGAATATTGATACGCAGGGCAATGCGCTCCACCAAGTCCGTAAATGCTTTCCGACCCTCAAGAGTGGCACTTATATCCAAAAACACAAGTTCATCCGCACCTTGCGCCGAATATGCAGCCGCAAGTTCCACCGGATCGCCGACAGCTTTCAATGAAAGGAAATTTATTCCCTTGACCGTCTGCCCGTCCTTGATGTCGAGACATGGTATTATTCTTTTCGTCAGCATGATAATTGAGATAGCGTAATCCTGTTTTCATAAATGGCCTTGCCGACTATCACGGAGCGGACACCTGCCTTTTCCAATTCCAGAATATCATCCATGCAACCGACGCCCCCGCTTGCAACCACTTCCACGTCAGGAAACGAAGCCATAAGTTCCGAATACAGGGACACAGCCGGTCCTGCCAGCATACCGTCCTTCGATATGTCTGTGACAATCACGGTCTCAAGCCCGTCAGGCAGGAATTTCCGCAGCAGGTCTTCCACAAGGATGTCCGTCTTGTCCAACCACCCGTTGACAGCCACCTTGCCGTCCCTGACATCCGCCCCGAGAACGACCCTGCTGCCGCCGTACAGTTTCAGCCATGAGGTAAACATTTCCGGCATGGAACAGGCTATGCTCCCGCCTATCACCCGGAACGCCCCTGCATCGAATACGGAATGCAAAGCCTCATCCGACTTCACTCCGCCTCCGAATTCCACTTTCAAGGATGTCCGCGAGACTATTTCTTCCAAAACTCGAAGATTGACAGGAAAATCGGCCTTGGCCCCCTCCAAATCCACAAGATGGAGTATGGTTGTCCCGCAGTCTTCGAAGGCCTTGGCCATGTCCAAAGGTTCGGCGTCATAAACCTTGCACCGCCCATAATCCCCCTCGGAAAGACGGACGCATTTGCCTCCTATGACATCTATTGCCGGTATTATGTTTATCATAGTTTCATTTTCAAAAAGTTCGACAAAATTTTCTCTCCGTCATCCCCGCTTTTTTCCGGATGGAACTGACAGCCCATGAAATTCCCTTTGCGGAGCGATGAACTGAAAGGGATACCGTATTCCGTCACCGAGGCCGTATATTCATTGATTTCAGCGAAATACGAGTGTACAAAATACATGTACGAGCCCTCCGGGACTCCGGCGAACAATTCCGGCTCCAAAAAGCGGATGTCATTCCATCCGACCTGCGGGATTTTCAAACCTCTGTCTTCCGGAATAGTCCCGCGGAAATTCCTGACCCTGTTCGGGAATATCCCAAGACACTCTGTATCACCTTCTTCCGACCAAGAACACAGAAGCTGCATACCGAGACAGATCCCGAAAACAGGTTTGGTACAGGAACGGACAAAGCCGTCCAATCCTCTGTCCCTGAGCTTGGACATCGCCCATGCGGCCTCCCCTACTCCGGGCAGGATAAGCCTTTCGCACGAGTCCAAGACACTTTTGTCCGATGAAAGCACATATTCCGCTCCGAGTCTCTTGAGGGCGTTCTCCACAGACCGGATATTTCCTGTATCATAATCTATTATTGCTGTCATATTATAACCAACCTTTGCTGCTCGGGATAACACCACCCTGCTGTTCCTGTTTCACCGCTGATTTCAATGCCCGCGCAAAGGCCTTGAAAATTCCCTCCACGATATGATGGTCGTTTTCACCCGTTGCCTTGATATGCAGATTGCAGTTCAAATGCTCGGAAAGGGACTTGAAAAAATGCCTGAACATCTGTGAGGACACATCCCCGACTTTCGGTTCATGCAATGTCACGTCCCACAGGAAGTCGGTCCGTCCGCCGAGATCCAACAGCACCATCGCCTCCGCTTCATCCATCGGAAGGCAGAAACCGTAACGGCCTATCCCCGACTTGTCCCCGAGAGCCTCTTTCAGACAGTCCCCGAGGGCAATGGCGACATCCTCAACGCTGTGATGGTCATCCGTGGACAAATCCCCGAAACAGATTATGTCAAGGCCGATACCTCCATGATAACCTATCTGCTCCAGCATGTGGTTGAAAAATCCGAGTCCGGTAGCTATCACCGGTTTATGGAAATTATCAAGGTCAACCCGTACTGACACTGCCGTTTCCCCGGTTTTCCGGAAACAGGAAGCCCTGCGGTCCGGTTTTCCGCCGCCATCCGGGTCCTTCTCCTTGTCCGGATTCCCGTCCGCCGGAATCTGCCCTTTTCCAACCGGTTTCCCTGAAATCACGGAAATGACCCTGTCGTTTTCTTCCGGAGTCCCTACCGTTATCCGCAGGCAACCGTCACAACCGTAAGCCGAAGACCTGTCCCTGACGATTATCCCCGCCTGAAGCAATCTGGCAAAAACCTCCGACTTGTCCCTGAATCTGACCAACAGGAAATTGGCATCCGAAGGATACACCCTGACGACAGGCTCCATGTCGGACAATGCCGTTGCAAGCCGGTTTCTTTCAGACTTTATTTCAGCAACCTTGTCGGCTGCGGCAAGCGGGTCGGACAAAAGTTCCTCCGCCTTCGACTGATTCAGCACACTTACGTTGTATGGGTATTTTATCCGGGACATCACGTCCACGATGAATTTGTCGGCTATCGCAAGGCCAATCCTCAACCCAGCCATTCCCCACGCTTTCGACATGGTCTGTAACACGACAAGCCGCGGATATTTCCCGAGTTGCGTAATGAAACTTTCGCCGTCGGCGAAATCAATATATGCCTCGTCCACGACAACAATACCGTCGAAATTATCCAATATGCGTAAAATCTGCCCTCTGTCCAACAGATTGCCCGAAGGGTTGTTCGGAGAACATAGGAATATTGCTTTCGTGTCCTTTTCGACCTTGGAAAGCACTGCAGCGGCATCAAGGGCGAAATTCCCGTCAAGCGGTGCGTCTATGACCCTCACGTCGTTTATGGCAGCAGCCACGGAATACATGCCGTATGTCGGGACAATCTGCACCATGCTGCTCTCTCCGGGAGGGCAGAAAAGCCTGAATATCAAATCTATCGGCTCGTCGCTTCCATTACCGATGAAAATGTTCTCCGCCGGAACGTGCTTCAGGACCGACAGCATTTCCTTCAATTTCGGCTGGTGCGGCGACGGATAACGGTTGACGCCGTTAGGATACGGATTTTCATTGGCATCCAAATAGATATCCATTTTCGCCTTGCAGTCATCCCTTGCAGTGGAATACGGCGTTATGTTCCTGATATTGTCCCTTAAAAGCAGGCTGAGCATGTTTTCCCGTTGATTCATCGAACTATCGTTAATAATTTTCATTCAATCTGATTCTTACTGCATTTGCATGGGCGTCAAGGCCTTCAGCCATTGCCATGGCTTCTATGACCGGCCCGAGCTTCCGGAGTCCGTCTTCGGATATTTCCTGAACGGTGATTTTTTTCATGAAGGAAGACAGGTTGACACCTGAATACGATACCGCCCAGCCGCCTGTAGGCAAGGTATGGTTTGTCCCCGAAGCGTAGTCTCCGGCGCTTTCGGTGGAATAGTTGCCGAGAAAGACGCTGCCGGCATTCCTTATCCTTCCGGCTGTCTTTCTGTAATCCGACGTGGCTATGATAAGATGTTCCGGAGCATAGAAATTGGAAAATTCCACCATTTCATCTTCCGACGACAGGACCACGATAACGCTTCTGGAAATTGACCTGTCCACGAAAGATTTCCTCGACAACCGGGCCTCCTGTACCGGCAATTCTTCAGCCACGGAAGCGGCAAGAGCTTCGGAAGTTGTCAGCAGAATGGCCTGACTGTCCTTTCCGTGCTCCAACTGGGAAAGGAAATCGGCAGACACGAAGTCCGCCCGGGCGCTGTCGTCAGCCATTATCAATACTTCCGAAGGTCCTGCCGGCATGTCTATGGCGCAGACGTGTGAAATCTGTTGTTTTGCCTCCATTACGAATGCGTTCCCGGGCCCGAAAATCTTGTCCGTCTTGGGTATGGTTTCGGTCCCGTATGCCATGGCTGCAACGGCTACGGCTCCTCCGACCTTGTAAATCTCATCAACTCCGCAGACCTTGGCGGCAAACAGGATGGCAGGAGACACTTTACCGTCCTTTCCTGCTGGCGTACAGATTACAATTTTGGAAACTCCGGCAATTCTCGCAGGTCCGGCGAGCATCAGGACAGTGGAAAAAAGCGGGGCCGTACCGCCGGGAATGTACAGTCCGACCGTATCCAAAGGCACGTTCTTCTGGGTACATATCACTCCCGGAGAGGTTTCCATTGTGATGTCCTGAGGCAATTGTGCAGCGTGGAATTTAATGATATTGTCGGCAGCCGTCACTATTGCCGATTTCAATTCGGGACTGACCAATGCATCGGCATCCTCCATTTCCTTGCCGGAAACCCTCAATCCCGCCGCATCAGTAGCATAACCGTCCAATTTTTCCACATATTCAAGGACTTTCGAATCTCCTCCGGTCCTGACATCTTCCATAATGGCCGACACAGTCTCCCTTATGCCGTCCGGGGAGCCTGCAGTCTGACGGCCCACAATTGCAGGCCAGTCTTTTCTGTCCGGGTATTTGTAGATTTTCATCTTGCTGCGTGTCAATTTTCGTTCAGACAATAAGTTTTTCCATGGAAAGTATAAGGATATCCTCCGCTCCAATTTTCTTGAGCCTGTCGGCCTTGTCCCACACTTCGGATTCATCCACAACTGCGTGTATTGCGCTCCAGCCTTTGTCTGCAAGCGGAAGCAGTGTCGGGCTTTTCATGGAAGGAATGATGGCAAGTGCCTCCTCGATTTTTTCGTTCGGGACGTTCACGAGCATGTATTTCTTGCCCTTGCTCCTGAGAATGGACGTAAATCTCGACATGAGTATATCCGCCACTTCCCTCTTTTCCTTATCCAATCCGGGCGTCCCTATCAGCACGGCATCGGAGTCCATGACTTTTTCAACCTCTTTCAACCCGTTCTGAATCAATGTCCCTCCGCTGCTGACAATATCGAATATCCCGTCGGCCAATCCTATTGCCGGGGAGATTTCCACGCTTCCGGCTATTTCCCTTATCCCGCAGTCCACGCCTTTCTCCAAGAAATATTTTTTCAGGATTCCGGGATAGGAGGTCGCTATTTTCCTGCCATTGAAAAATTCCGGACCTGTGTAGTCGAGATTTTTGGGAATCGCCAATGACAGGCGGCATTTCCCGAAACCGAGGTGCTGGAGGATTTCCACATCAAACCCTCTTTCCATCACTTCATTGAGGCCGACTATGCCTACGTCAGCGATCCCGCATGAAACCGTCTGGGGAATGTCGTCATCCCTGAGATACAGGAGTTCCACGGGGAAATTGGAAGCCTGCGACAGCAGTCTCCTGTTGTTTTCTTCGATTGCGATTCCTGCATCCCGAAGCAATGCGAGGCTTTTCTCGTTGAGCCGTCCCTTGGACTGCAATGCTATTCTTAACATATCGATACCTGTTTGTATTATCCGCCAAACAAAAAAAGACCTGCCGTTTTACGGCAAGTCCTAATAATACTAATAATTTTAAGTATGAAACACCTGCCGTCAGATTGTCGTCTGATGGTGGCGGTGATGTCTGTATGATGCAAAAAATGTCATTGTTCTTCTGTCTGCCTACAAATTTAAGAAAAATTTTTCCAAACCTGCAAGTTATCCGAGAATATATTTGCTGCCGGATTTTTATCTGCCTTGTCAGTCAATGAGACGCAGGGAAGGATTTGCAAGCCTCCTCAGATATGTCCTGAACATTGGATCTGATATATGGTATGCCCCGTCACTGACAGTAAGCAAATCCATGTTTTTCAATTTATTGGCCGCCGTCTGTACGGCACTCGAAGATGCGAGGGAGTATTTTCTTATAAAATTCACCCCTGTTATATGCCTTGCTTCACCCTCGGAGGCTACGGCATACAGCAATTCTTTCTGTCTCGTAGGAATTTCCGACAGCATCAACCGGTAACCTGTCCCGTTTTCTTCCAATATCGAATCCGTCACGCTGACAATATCGGACAGAGTACACTCCTGTCCGGGAGAGACTGAATCATACGCCTCATGGAAAGTCTTTTGAATACAATAGGTATTCCCGTCATACAGGTCATAGACCTTTTTAATGACATCTTCCGAAATCATCCTGCCACCCTTTTCAAAATGGTTGATAACGAATGACGTGTATTCCGGCAAAGGTATCGGTGCAAGTTCCATGATTGAGGCGGAATGATAAAACGGCCTTGCCGAGGCAAGGAACATCTGGGAGACCAAATGCCGCTCACTTCCTGAAAAAATAAAATTGCAATTCCCGGTTCTCTGAATATGCGAACGCAGCAGGGCTTCCATATTTTCCTCAGGATACTTGGAAATCTGCTGGAATTCATCAAATGTCACGATGCACGGCTTGTCTGCATGTTCTAAATATTCGAATATCTCGGATAAAGTATAATCCGGCCGTACAATATCGCCTAATTCAAGATTGAACACAGGCAATCCCGATACCGGATCAAATCCGAACTTGGCATTGACGGATTTCAGGCAGGCGAGTAATGCGGTCATCGTCTTCCTGCTTTTCGTTGCCAATTGGTCGAAGACGGACCGCCCGAAACAGTAAGTAAACTCCTGAAGACTTTTGGTATGTAAAATATCGATATAAAAGGTATGGTAATTTTTCCTTAACTGCGGTTTTCCATAGCAAAAATCTACAAGTTTGGACTTTCCCATTCTTCTCGGCGAAATCAGACACAGATTGTCGCCGTTTGTTACGGTCCGGATAATTCTTTCCGCCTCATCTCTCCTGTCGCAAAAATATTCATCCGGGACGCTTCCTGTAATGACAAAAGGATTCATAAATACCGGTTTTTCGCAAATATAGTTATGAAAATCCAATTATGAAAGTCTCATTATGAAAATTTCATAATTTATCCGAGAATATATTTGCTGCCGGGGATACAGGAAACGGCTTTGGCAAGCACGGCGCAGGTGACAAAGGTCAGGCAGGCGGTCACGAGTATATGCAGCGGAGTAGACAGTCCCCAGCCGGAGACAATCATGTTGAAGAATATAAGCACGAACATGTGCATGAGGTATATTCCGTAGCTTACCTTGGACACAGGCAGGATGATCCGGCGGTAAAACGCTCCGTCCGCAGTGATTTTCCTGATAATCAGAAAATAAGCCAACGTGGTGAGTGCCACTCCGAATGCACAGAACTGCCAGCTTGTTTCAAGATAGACAGCTATGTCGATCGGACCGTCCAACGGAAACTCTTTCGGCATCTTGGCCCAGAACCACCCGGCTGTCACGGCATAACCTACAATCCACGAAGGAATTGCTATTGCCAAAGTCTTTTTCCATGACAGGTCACCGAGCCAGGTCTTGATATAATGCCCGAGGACGACATAGCCGATGAATCCGCTCATGTAATACAATGTCCCGTACTCGTTCCACGATGCTTCGCCCCACAGTTCCGGAGAACCGGTAATGGAAACCGCCAACTGTCTGAAAAACGGCACGAGCGTCGTCAGTCCCCAAATGGCAAGGAATGTCTCCTCCCCTCGCTTCGACTCCTTTTCAAGCCATGGAGAAATCACCGGCATGATAAGGTACACGCCCACAAGCATGTAAAGAAACCACAGGTGTCCCGCATGAGGGTTGAAATTCACGAGAAGCCGTTGCAGGTTAGCTCCCCTGTCAAAACCTTCGGCCGAGCCGGGGTATGGAATCAAGGCATAGAGCAATGTCCACACTATCAGAGGAATACATACACGCGTGAACCTCTTTTTGAAAAATGTCCATGAATCATATTTCAAGGGCAGGAGCAGATAGCTCGAAGCCATCATGAACAGCGGGACGGCCGCCCTCAAGGCTGAGTCGAGGAAGGTCGACCATGCCGCATCCGTCGCATTCCTTATCTGCGTCCCTTCTCCTCCGAGATAAAAGGGCTCGATGCAATGCACGAGTATCACCATGAAACATGCGATAAAACGCAGATAATCCAAAAAAACTATCCTGCCGGCCTGCGGTGCTTCCGTTGCTGTTCTTGAAATCATATCCGATTTTTGTTAATTTTGCAAGTATAATGGTTTTTTCTGATATGGACAATCAAGAGTTATCACAAAAAAACGCAACATCGTCGGGGTTGTGACATTCTGCATCCTTACAATAATCGGACTGATTATTCTGATTTGTTCTGCGGTATAGCTACAGGTATCGGCTTTGTGACTTTAACTTGAATAGTAGAAATGGCGAATACAAAAGGATACGCCATAAGGCAAAAAATAATTGACAGATGCCTTCAAAGTGAAAGAGGTTATTCCA
>CALURT010000026.1 GCA_944323245.1 uncultured Bacteroidales bacterium | reverse complement strand
CAGGTTCATCGCAGAATATACTTTCCGTGAAAAATTGACCGGAGAAGTCCCGGATGACACTATTTCTATTATATTTGGCTATCGCCACATATACGGTTGCGCCTCGGCAATGCAAAAGCCTCGTCCATATTGCGACCTTCCGCATATTCCTCGGACTCTTGCATTGCTCTCGGCTTCTGCGTATATTTGTAGAACTCTTCCGTTTCACAAAGGAACTGGACCAATGTGAATCAATGCTTGAACAGTGGTTCTCCTTCAGCTACCTTTCTTGCATAGTAAGTCTTTATTTGAGGATCGTGAACCATAGCTGTTATGGCGGCTCTTGTCAGAAGCACCTTTAAGTCCTTTGCGGCCAATTTAGATGTTCTCGTCTTGCCTCGGATAGATGTGCCGGATGTATGTTCAAACGGTGCGACACCACAATAGCAGGCAAATTTTCTCGGGTTTTCAAATTTTGTGAAGTTTTCGGTCATGACAATTATGGTGGCTGCATTTATTTGGCCGATGCCGACAATACTCTGAATCAAGGAATAATTGGCGGAAACTGATACATTGGCAGACATAATATCCGAGATTTCCTTTTCAATATTCTTTATTTTTGCCCCCACTTCTTCCAGTTCTGCCTTGAGATTGGACAGACAGGGGCTCTCTCCTGCTTTTGTATAATGATATTCCGCCGTTTCGATGAGTTTTGTTATCGATACCTTGTATTTTACAAATACGCCACGAAGATTTAACATATCCCTGACCTTTACGAGGTCATCGTCTGGAAGTCTGAAGGTTGTAAGCTGTCTTTGATGGACGTATGCATACTCTGCTATACGTCTGGCGTCTATCCTGTCATTTTTCCCTCTTTGAAGCCCCAAAGACTTCTTTATGCTCAACGGACAGGCTAACGCCAGCTCGAATTTCTTTTCTATACTGGCCATAGACAGCTGATGTACATAACATCCCATGTTCTCGGCGCAAAACAATGTGCTGCTGATGTCTGCCTGGAATGACATTGCCCAGTATAGCATTTCCTGGATACCGGAAGAACTGTTCTTGAATTTCCTGTGACCCAACTCATTCTCTTCACAGTCCAATATTGATGCATCAAATGTTAATTTTGACACATCAATGCCTACAAAATGAGAATAATTCATAATTTTGCATTTAACGATTAAACAAATTGGAGATAAGCTAACACGTTTAACAGGCCTTAAAGCCTAAAATTCTAACTGGCTATTCTCCGAAAAACAGGAGTTGTAGTCTGATTCAGCCCTTAGATATAATCTAGACCCAAAGCTAGTTCACTACAACTCCTTCTTTCTCAAATTTAATCTTTGATTTATAAACGCAAAACTAAACGACCCAAAAGGAGGAATTTCAAGGCTTGCGAAGATGAGAAAACCGCAGTGTACTGCTGTACATGAGGATTTTCGAATCAAGCGTAACGCTGAAATTTCCCTTTTGGGCCACTCTCTTTTGGCTGCACTGCAAGCAGTGCGTTATGTCGGGATTATTCGTTCACTGCGTTCAAGCCGAAGATAGCACCACGACAATTATCTTCACCTTCTCCGGTAGTAACCGTAATCGTCATTTCTGCTTCTGCATTGACCTCAACTGTATAATAATCGCTGTCTGATATTACAAGATTATATGGCTGCTCGCCACCAGACAATCCTGAAGCAGCTTCAGGTTCAACAGTCGCAGAAACACCTGTTCCACTGAAAGTCAAGGGACATTTCTCTCCGCTCCAAGCAACAGCATAAAAGCCGATCTTCTTGGTTCCTGCAGGGATAGTAAGAGTCGATGTACCGGAAACAGAAGCCGTACCCAATTTCAGGACTTTTACAGTTTCACCGCTATTGATCGTAGCTTCCTGTTCATAAGATTTGTCTCCCTTATTATCGATAGTCCATGCAATCGAACTTGTCAAAGGATGTGTAAGTTCCGGATATTCGAACTCGCCTTTCTCATGGCTGATATAGTAAGCCGGGAACGTGTTTCCACCTCCTTGAGGCTCGCCATTATATTCATCCCTTCTCGAAGCCAATGTCACTACATCTCCCAAATTCAATCCCAAGGATGCAAAAGACTTGTCGTTCTTCTCGACTTTAGTCGCGGTAAGGCCATAAATAAGAATGCTTCCGGTATTATCTTCGATAACTATATTGCCATAATCAGCCTTTTGGATCTCTATAATCTTACCCGTCAACTGATAGTACGTATCACCCTTTGGCTTGGCAATGAACTCGGCAATGGTAAGAACTTCGAGGTCGACAGTACCCTGGGTTACTTTGCAGGTTGCCGTAAGGTCACCGGCGGTGAAAGTGACAGTAGCAGTACGGCCTGTACCTGCCGTATAGGTTACATTCACGGTACCTGCACCTGTTCCGCTTTCAGCGCCAAGAGTAATCCAGTCTGCATCGGTTGTTGCCGTCCATGCGGTAGCGTCTTTGGCACTCACGGTGATGTCAAAGTTGCCGGCCTCTTCTCCTACTGTCTGCTCCGCAGGAGTCACTGTCAGATAGTCGGCACCCTCGAAACGTGCGCCTGTAAGCCCGGCCCAGTCAGTAGTCTGTGCAAAACCTATCTGAGCGTTGTCATTGTTCTTCATCGCTACGCCGTAAATTGTACCGGAACCTTCAGGAACAGTCTGCTCGCCGAACGTAGAAAATTTTGAAGAAAATACGATGAATGTTTCTCCGGTAGAAGTCTCCATATTGATGGAAGTATGGGCATCGCCGGCTACCCAAGTCTTGCCAAGGTCTGCTGCGGCTACCTGTACGTTTTCCAAAGCCACGTACTGTCCGTCATATTTGAATGCAAGGAAGTCCTCGATGCTCACCGTCTTAGGCTCTACAGTCGCAGTACCTATCTTTGTCACTGCCGAATTAGGCAGGTTGTTGACCTGAAGTGAGCCGTCATAATACGAAAGTTCGTTTCCGCTGAGATCGATCTCCACTTCGTCGCCGAAAGCGAAGTCTTCTTCATTGTCAGCCGTAAGTCTTATCTGAATGCCGGCAGTTTCGTCCTGAACATAAATATTCTTCAAAGACGTCAGGTTGTTCAAATCCTTGTTGGAAACGACGACAGCCTTGACAACCGTACCGCTTGTAATAGTTTCCTTGGCATTGTAGTCGGTAGCTGAAATCATGGCCCTGACATCGGCAAGCGTGGCATATTCGGTAGCCGTCATACCCTCCTGCCTTACAGTCACTGTAGTGGAAACCTGGCCGGCATTGAACGTTATGGTCACTGTTCTTGCCTGGCCCTCATTGGCGCCTGCGCTGATAGTCACCGGCACTGCTGCCTCGGAAGCTGCTCCGGAAGTCGGAGATACGGAGATACCGTCGGTATTTGCTCCGTCTATCGTAGCTGTCCAGTCACGGGTCGAAGTCACGAGAATGACCTCTTCGCCGCCATCAGCAAGAAAGCTGACGGAATTCCTGTCCGTGGAAATGGAAGCCTGCTGTACTTCTTCCGGCTCGCATGACACGAATGCCAGTGCGGCGAAAGAAAGGATTCCCAAAAATAAATTTTTAATTTTCATAACCTTTTGTATTAAAAAATATCTGTTTTCACGCCTTGTCGGGCACAAATATAAATAATTTTTTCTCAATTAAAAGAAATATTCCATTACATTAGTATGAAATCGGCGAGCGCAGCCTGCGAGTGCCTCGTATATGGTAATTTTCAGACCATAATCAAAGGTCCCGCCATGCAGTGACGGTACCGGAAGAAAGGGTCATGGAGTTGTCTCCGGCATACACGACAGTCTTGCGGTCAGGACCTGCGGACGAAAGGCGACTCCAGTAATCCAATCCTTTGAAAAATTCCTTTGAAAAAGTCGCACCCGACTTGATTTCATACGCGTGCTGCTGCCCGGAGTCTGCACGCAACAGATCCACCTCATTACCGGCACTATCCCGCCAGAATGTGAACGACGGACTCTGTCCTCTGTTGAAATCCCGTTTAATCAATTCATTGACAACCATATTCTCGAACAATCCGCCCCGAAGATAATGCGTATTGAGCTGCTGTGGCGAACGTATTTCCAATAAAGAACAAGCCAATCCTGTGTCGTGGAAATAGAGTTTCGGAGACTTTACGAGACGTTTTGAAAAATTGTTGTAATCCGGACGGAGGAAATGGATGATGTAACTTTCTTCCAATATTGAAAGCCACGCGTCCACCGTAGGGGCGGACACCCCGCATTCTACGGAAAGAGACGCTTTGTTGAGCAGCTGCCCGATACGCCCTGCACATAATCTTACCAATCTGCGGAATTTTGCAAGGTCTCCAATGTCTTTCATCTGACGGACATCTCGTTCTATGTAAGTCCTTATATAACTCGGATAATAATCCCCCGGAGAAATATGCCGGTCATATAAAGCCGGATACGAACCGAAAAATATTTCTTCGTCTATAGTATGAGGTACAATACCTCCATCCCGCAGTTCTTCATGTGAAAACGGCAATAGGGTCAGGACTGCCGCTCTGCCCGCAAGCGACTGGTCGACCGCTTTCATGAGTTCCATATTCTGCGAACCGGTAAGAATATACATTCCCACTTGACGTTCCCGGTCCGTATGAGTCTGAAGATAGGAAAGAAGAGCTGGAACACGCTGGACTTCGTCGATAATTGTATGCGATGGATACGTGGCAATAAAGCCCCGGGGGTCTTCCGAAGCAAATTCACGGTTGTCCAAATCTTCCAAGGAAACTTTCTTATAGTCGGGGAATGTCAGTTCAGCCAATGTGGATTTGCCTGACTGGCGGGGTCCGGTAATCGTGACAAACGGAAACTTTGTCGCGAGCTGGCGCAATTTGGGTTGGATTGTCCGGAGAATCATAGTCGCAATTTTTATGCAAAAATAAAATACAATTTTAGAATTGCAAAGATAGTGGTATAAAAAAGGGCACCCGAAATCCTATCGGGCACCCTCGCTGATAAAAGGAAATTTTTCTCAATTAAAAGAAATACTTCAGCGTAACCATCATATTCCATGTGGAATATACGGTATTGAGCTTGGTAGTCTCGATAGGAGTGTACTCGTAGACACCGCCATAGTAAGTAAGCACCCTGTCGTTGCTGAGATTGTCGGTCTGTCCCCAGTCAGGATTCAGAAGATTGGCGAGATTGTAGATATCCAAACCTATCTGGAAAGTGTTGGTCTTGCCGCAGACGTCGAAATTGATGTCCTGGGCGAATTTGAAACTGAACCGGCTCTGCCATGGAGCGACGACCGCACCTCTCTTGGAGTATTCTCCCCTGTGACGGCTGAGGTATTTGTCATTGGCGATAAATTCCCCGAAAGCTGCCTTGTTTTCTTCGCTGACGAAAGGCATTTCAGCCAATTGCTCGTCCGTAGGGATGTAGATAGGAATATTGGCGCCTCCGTCATTGGTCACGTTGTTCATCACATACGAATGCCTTGTGTATGAATACAATCCTGCGAAATAGCAATGGTTGTAACCTTCATAGAAGAGGCCGAGGGTCGTGGCGCCTTTCCTGCCCTGAGGAATCCTGTAACTTACGCTTGCGATGAACCTGTTAGGTGAAACGTATGAAGAATATCCGAGCTCCGGAGTGTTGGAACCGTTCTTCGAGTAATTCATGGTGCGGTAAGCCGAAGTGACCTGGTCGCCGATACCGTCGGAAATGGTCATGGACTTGCTGTAGGTATAGGCTGCCATAAGCGAGAGTCCGAAATTGAAGTCTTTCTGCAACTGTGCTGTGAAAGACCCATAATATCCGTTCACGCCGTCTGTATTGGTGAGATACATAGGATTGATAGGGTCTGAGCCGTCAGGAGCCGTGGCCGAATAGATGTTCTCGTTCTGCCAGAGTTTCCTTGCCTCAGGTTCTCCCGGAAGCTGGATGCCTCCTGCAACTTCCGTCTGTCCGAGCCTCTTGGCCGTTACAGTGTAGATGTCCTTGTTGAACACTCCTTCAAGGGTAGCCTTGATTCCTCCCGGAAGTCTGGCATCCAAAGCCAACGAGGTCTTCCATGTGGTAGGCATCTTCAGATGCTTGTCCATAATGGTAGGCGAACTCGGAGCGAAACCTTCCTGACGTGTGAATTTGCCGTCATAGAGTTCGTTCACGATACCTGCGATGTCCTTGTGGAATGCAGGACCGCCGTTATTGTCTATGTATTGGAGCTGGACAGTGTTGCTGTTGCCCACGGACGATACAATCCATACGAACGGAATGCGTCCGGTATAGACGCCCGTGCCTCCGCGGAGAATCAGATTCCTGTTCCCGAGGATGTCCCAGTTGAATCCGACGCGGGGAGAAACGGCAAGACGTGCATTCGGCATGTCATTCGTTCTGAGACCCTGCATGGTCTGGGAAGTGTTTGCAAGGGTGGCGAATTCAAGGTTGTCATTATTCGGAACGGTAGGATATACAGGAAGTTCGAGCCTTACGCCGGCCGTGAGTTTGAACCTGTCACTGAAAGTGATTTCATCCTGTGCGTACAGGGAGGCCTGCATGTACTGGAAGCTCGGATAAACCTGCTCCAATTCGTCGTTGTTCGGGAAAGTGATGGCAAAGGCTGCCGGAGTACGGTTGTTCACGAAATCATCCCATGAATTATAGGTATAATAACCGGCACCACCCTGCATGTATCCGTTCTTCACGCCGTCCCATTCAAACTGGAAACCGGCAATGATGTTGTTGATACCGACGCTGTAGTTGATTTCATCGGTGGCAATTACGGTGGATACCTGCTTCAGGTTGCCGTAAGTGAACGGGTCGAGACCGAATGAAGTGATAACGCCATTCTGCGTGTCATCTATCGGTTCGAGGATGTCCACGGTCGGGAATACGTCTCCGTAATGATCCCTGTCCTCGTTCTGGAACGAGTAGGTAAGCCTGAGGGTATTGTTCAAGGCCCCGTCAAGGAAGCGGGAGTTCAATTCCAAGGCTGCAGACGTGAAATTCTGGTTCTGGATATATCTCGAACTTTCGAAATACATCGCCTTGTCCGAGGTCCTTCCATATACGTAAAGCTCGTCAAGGTCAAGAGGGCTCGTCGAAGAACTCGGAGATGAAGAAACGGCGTTGACCGTATGCGAGAACCTTGCGTAAAGTTTGTGGTTGTCATTGATATTCCAGTCGATACGGGCCATGATTTTCCAGTCTGGCGAAGCCACGGAATAATTCTGATAACGTCCAGGGTCGTATCCGTAAGTCTTTTGGAGGAAATCCTTGACCCCGTTCATGAAGTCCACTGTAGGGCGAGCGGCGTTGCCGGAGGCGGCATCACTTCCTGTAGCCACATAGTTGATACCCGGAGTGGTCTCGGGAGAATATTCGGCGTTGAGGAAGAAGAAAAGCCTGTCCTTGACGATAGGTCCTCCTACGGTGACACCGGTGACATTGTTCAAAGTACGGCTCAGGTTTATCTTCTCGTCATCACCCTTGCCGTATCTGTCCCCCTGAAGCTGGTCGCTGTTGAAGTAATTGTACACCGAAGCATGCCACTCGTTCGTTCCTCTCTTGGTCACGGCATTGATGGCAGCACCTGTAAATCCGGCCTGGCGCACGTCAAAAGGAGTGATGTTTACGCTCATCTGTTCGATGGCGTCCAATGAAATCGGAGAGCCGCCCGAAGGAAGTATCGAGCTGCCGGTACCGAAGGCGTTGTTGAACGCTGCACCGTCGACAGTGGCGAAAGACGAACGGTAGTTGCCTCCGCCGACTGCGAAGCCGTTGGATGTCTCTGAAGCCTGCGGGGTGAGTTTCATGATGTCTGTAAACGTCCTGCTGACGGTAGGCATCGTGCTCATACGCCTTTGGCTGATGGAAGTACTTGCTCCTGAACGTTCTATGTTCATGCCCGAATCATTGGCATCCACGGCGAAAACCACGGCATCGAGGCCGATGGATTCCACTTCAAGTACATTGTCAACGGTGACGGTTTCGCCGAGAGGCGCCTGAATGCCCGTATTTTCAATGTCACGGTAACCGAGACATTCGATTCTGACAGTATAAGGACCGCCCGGGGTGATACCGTTTATACGATAGATACCGTTCTTGTCTGAAACGGCTGTAAACTGGGAACCGGACGGAGTGTGTACGGCTATGATGACAGCGCCCTGGACAGGGCCCTCATTGTCGACGAGCTTTCCGCTGATGGAAGACGTCGTCACCTGGGCATGTACGGACAATGCCGCCATAAAGCCCAAGACAGTAGTTAAGATTAGCTTAATCGACTGATTCATTGTAAATTAATAATAGTGTTGCTTAAATTTTAAGTTGCAAATATATGATATTTTGATAAATAGACAATGTGACAGCAGCGATTTCCGGGGTTTTGTCACAATTATTTAAAAACTTTGTGTATCTTTGCCGCCGATTTCAGGAATGTGGAGAGATTTGGCTGCTTGCAACCACACAAAAAAATGCTAAAATGAAACATATTGCCGTTCCACGGCATTTCATTTTGTGACCCGCTCCTCGATTCCTGACGGAGCATTTTTTAATTTTAATAGGTCATGAATTATTTGTTTACATCAGAATCAGTTTCCGAGGGGCATCCGGACAAGGTCGCCGACCGCATTTCGGATGCCATTCTCGACGAATTCCTGCGTCAGGACCCGGAGGCCAAGGTAGCCTGCGAGACATTCTGCAGCACAGGTCTTGTTGTGGTCGGTGGTGAAGTACGGTCCGAGACCGCGTACGTGGACATACAGAGCGTTGCCCGCAGAGTCATCAACAGCATAGGATACAACAAGGCGGAATACATGTTCGACGGAAATTCATGCGGCGTGATTTCAGCCCTGCACGAACAGTCCGGCGATATAAACAGAGGTGTGGTGACGGAAAATCCCGAGGAGCAGGGTGCAGGAGACCAGGGAATGATGTTCGGCTATGCCTGCCGGGATACGGCGGAATACATGCCGCTCCCGCTTGCCCTCTCGCACAAGGCCCTTATGATACTTGCGGACATCAGACGGGAAAACCCGAGCAGGATGCCGTACCTGAGACCCGACTCAAAGTCGCAGTTTACAGTGGAATACGACGAAAACCACAAACCGGTAAGGATTCATACGATAGTGATTTCCACCCAGCACGATGAATTCGTACCTGTAGAACTCGGCCACATGACTTACCGTGAAGCCTGCGATCAGTACGGGCAAGCCCGTGTGGACAAGGCCATGCAGGACAAAATCAGGAAGGACATAGAGGAAATCCTGCTGCCGGAGCTTGTCGCCTCTCTTCCTGCAGAAACCGCAGCCCTGTTCAAAGGGGACCATATCCTCCACGTGAATCCTACCGGAAAATTCGTCATAGGAGGGCCTCACGGGGATACCGGGCTCACGGGACGGAAAATCATCGTGGATACTTACGGCGGCAAGGGCGCACACGGCGGCGGCGCTTTCTCCGGGAAAGACCCGTCGAAAGTCGACCGGTCGGCGGCATACGCCGCCCGCCATATTGCCAAGAATATGGTCGCCGCCGGGATAGCGCACGAGATGCTCGTGCAGCTATCATACGCCATCGGCGTTGCGCGCCCTGTCAGCATATTCGTGGACACTTACGGCTCCGCATGCAAGGACGCTTCCGGCAGACAGCTTCAGGATGCTGAAATCGCCGCCAGAATAGGCGGGATGTTCGATCTGAGACCGGCAAAAATCATCGAAAGGTTCAATCTTAAAAAGCCGATATACGAGCCGACTTCCGCATACGGACATGTGGGCAGAAAGCCTTATCAGGAAGTGGTCACCCTCGTGCGCAACGGGAAAAAGACCGAGGAGGTAGTGCAGTTCTTCGGATGGGAACTCCTTGACGAGGTGGAACGCATCCGCAAAGAGTTCAACCTGTAAGCTGTCCCGAGAGTCAGGTTTCATGAAGATAGGAGACAGCATAGAATTGCGGGACAGACCTCTGCTTCTTGCGCCGATGGAAGATGTCACCGACCCGTCTTTCCGCTTCGTCTGCAAGGAATACGGGGCGGACATGATGTACACAGAATTCATTTCTTCCGACGGACTGATACGCGACGCCAAGAAATCGCTTGCCAAATTGGCCACATCCGATGATGAAGCGCCGATAGGCATACAGATTTACGGGAATATCCCGGAGGCGATGGTCGATGCGGCCCGCATGGCGGAAAAAGCTGCGGAACTCGTGGGAGGGCACGGAGCAGACCTTGTGGACATCAATTTCGGCTGTCCCGTAAACAAAATCGCCCGCAGAGGCGCAGGTTCGGGGATGATGAGGGAGCCGGACAAGATGGTGGAAATCACCCGTATGGTAGTGGATGCCGTCAAGCTCCCAGTCACCGTCAAGACCCGTCTTGGCTGGGATGAAGACTCGAAAATAATAGTGGAATTGGCCGAAAGGCTGCAGGACGCCGGCATCAAGGCCCTCACAATCCATGGAAGGACACGGTGCCAGATGTACAAGGGAGATGCGGACTGGACCCTCATAGGGAAAGTCAAGGAAAACCCGAGGATGCACATTCCCATTATAGGGAACGGGGATATCGACTCGCCCGAAAAGGCGCGTGAGGCATTCGACAGGTACGGAGTGGACGGCATCATGATAGGCCGGGCCACATACGGCCATCCTTGGATTTTCAGGGAAATCAGACACTATTTAGACACGGGAGAACTTCTGCCGCCGATGAGTGTGGCCGAGCGTGTAGCCTTGGCGAAAAGGCATCTTGCCAAATCGATTGAAGTCAAGGGAGAGCGGCGGGGAATATTCGAAATGCGTCGCCACCTTTCATGCTATTTCAAGTGTCTTCCGGATTTCAAGGACACGAGGATGAAACTCGTCACCCTTACGGACCCGGAGGAACTTTATTCGACGCTCGACTACATCCTCGAGCGGTGGGGATATTAATAACGAAAACCATGCTGGACTGTTTTTTACTCGCACCATATTACCTTGCCCTGAAATTCAGGCATTTCCTCTACGACAGCGGTCTGCGCAAATCCACAGCGGCCGAAGTGCCGACCGTCTGCATCGGAAACATTACCGTCGGAGGCACGGGCAAGACTCCCCATACCGAGATGGTACTGAGGCTGATGAACGAAGACAACGAGCTTGCAGGGCTTAAAACCGCGGTACTGTCAAGGGGATACAGACGGAAAAGCAAAGGATTCCAGCAGGTGGTCTGCGGAACGGACGTGGCGCTTTCTGGGGACGAACCTCTGCAGATAAAGAACAAATTCCCCGACATTACCGTGGCTGTATGCTCGGACAGAGTGGCAGGATGCGATTTCCTGTGCCACCCGGAAAAACTCGCAGCTTCCAAAAAAGGCAGGAAATGCCTTTATCCGGAATTTCCTGCAGCCGACGCCATAATCCTTGACGACGCATTCCAGCACAGGGCATTGAAACCGTCACTTTCGATTCTGCTGATAGACTGCAACAGACCGGTCAACAAGGATTCCCTGCTCCCGATCGGACGTCTGAGAGACCTGAAAGAAAGGGCTTTGGCGGCCGATGTCATCATCGTAAGCAAATGTCCGCCATCTTTGGATGAAATAGAGCGGAGAATGTGGTACAAACATTTGGACATCACGGACTTCGACGATTCGACAAAACAAGGGACGAACAGAAAGGGAAAACGGCAGACCGTCCTTTTCACGACAATAGGCTACTGCTCTCCGGAAGCGGTGTTCCCCGAGGGAGATTCACACTATCTGTATGCAAAAAGAGCAGTGACATTCACGGGAATAGCGAATGACTCTCCTTTCAAGAGCCATGTCAGAAACACATACAGAATCGAAAGCCATACGGCATTCGGCGACCACCACGATTTTTCCAAATCGGACATTGCCGCAATAGAAAAGGCTGCCAACGCCAATCCTACGGCAATAATCCTGACCACGGAGAAGGACAGCCAGAGGATTGCCGGAATGAAAAACATACCCGGAACAATCAGGAAAAGACTGTTCCGGGTCCCTATAAAGGCTTCATTCCTCACTGAGGAGGAAACTACTGTTTTCCTGTCTCTTCTGAAGGGCCTTCTTCTGCCAGAATCTCATTCTGCACCTGAACCGATGCCTCGTGAATCGCATTGAACACGGTAGAGACGAATTTTTCCGGCAAACCCATTTCCTTTCCTCTTTCAATCACCTTTTCGAGGATTGAATCCCAGCGTGACGTCTGCAGGATGGCGATATTGTTGCTTTTCTTGTATTCTCCGATCTGGCGGCTGATATTCATTCTCGACCCGAGAAGATACATCAGACTCTCGTCTATCACGTCGATTTTTGCTCTCAGCTGGTGGATATTCTCCTTGTACTCAGGGCTGTCCGAATCCGGTTTCCTGACAACAAGTTTTCCGAGCATTTCCCCGAGCTCGCGAGGGGTAAGCTGCTGCTGTGCATCGCTCAGTGCGCAGGTCGGATCGCAATGCGATTCTATCATCAGTCCGTCAAGTCCGAGGTCGAGGGAGCGCTGGGAGATTTCCTGAATATACTGCTTGGCTCCGCCCATGTGGCTCGGGTCGCAGAAAAACGGCATTTCCGGATAACGGCTTCTCAGTTCGATGGCGATCTGCCATTCGGGTCTGTTTCTGTAAAGGATTTTTTCCGATGTGGAAAATCCTCTGTGAATCACTCCCAATTTTCTGATTCCGGCCTGATTGAGCCTTTCAAGAGCCCCTATCCACAGGTCTATGTCGGGATTGACCGGATTCTTTACGAGGACAGGTATGTCGGTATCCTTCAGAGCATCAGCAATTTCCTGCACCAAAAACGGATTGGCGGTGGTCCTTGCCCCTATCCAAATCATGTCCACGCCGAATTTGAGGCAGTCGAAAATATGCTTCTCTCCGGCAACTTCGGTGCAGATTTTCATTCCGAGTTCATTCTTGACCCGCTGCATCCATTTCAAGCCTTTCGCTCCTACCCCCTCGAATGTGTTCGGATGGGTGCGGGGCTTCCATATACCTGCCCTGAATACGTTTATTCCCAATGATTTGAGACCTCGGGCCGTCTCCATTATCTGAATTTCGGATTCGGCGCTGCACGGCCCGGCCATTATGATGGGCCTTTCCTTTCCGAATATGCTCCACTCCGAAAGCGGAACGATGTCAAGTCTTCTTTCCATAAAAAGTCCGTTTTATCTGATTATTCTCTTGATTCTGTTTGCGTCTTCTATAAGGGTTCTGACGCCTTTTTCGTCGAAATCCTCTATCGCCCTGCGGAAAGCCATCATTTTCTCGATATAGGTATCCATGACCTGCAGGAGATTGTCCCTGTTCTGGGTAAAAATCGGCACCCACATGTCGGCGTTGCTCTTGGCAAGCCGCACGGTGGACGAAAACCCGCCCGACGCAAGGTCGAAGATGTGCTTTTCGTTTTTCTCCTTGTCGAGGACCGTCAATGCAAGGGCAAACGATGTAATATGCGAAATATGTGAAACATACGCTGTGTGTACGTCATGATTGGAGGCGTTCATGTAAATCGGCCTCATGTTCAGGACGTCATACATTTTCTCCACTTTCCTGACAGCCGCAGGGTCGGACTCCTCCACGTTACAGAAGATACAGGCCCGTCCGTCGAAAAGGCCTGGCATGGCTGCCCACGGGCCCGAATATTCGGTACCTGCCATCGGATGCGTGGATACGTAGCGGCTTCTCATCGGATGATAATGCACTGTCCTGATAAGCTGTTCCTTGACAGAGCACACGTCTATGACAGTTTTCCTGCATTTCCCGTCCCCGTCGGAAGATTCCGCACCGGAGGAAGCATCCTCTCCGAATATATCGAGGACCTCGGGCAGCAGTTTCACAGCCGCCCCGACCGGTACAGCAAGGATTACGATGTCGCTTTCACGGACACATTCTCCGAAATCCACGACCTTGTCCGCAAGACCTATCTTCTCCGCCGCCGCTGCATTGACAGGGTCGGATTCCACACCGAGAATCCGGGATGCGAAGCCTTTTCTTCTCAAATCTATCGCCATCGAGCCTCCGATGAGGCCGAGACCTATTATTCCTACCTTCATTTCAATATTTTTCTGATTTTTTCAGCAGATTTCCTCAACGTACCACAATCTGCACAAAGCGAAATCCTTATATGGTTCCGGCCGTTACGGCCGAATATGAATCCCGGGGTGATGAATACTCCGGCATCATGTAAAATCCTGTCAGACACCGTTTCCCCGAAGGATTTCTCCCCGTCGGAAGTCCCTCCGAGCAGCGGATTGTCCTCACGGATTCTGCCCCACAGGAACATACCGGAACTGTTGCTGTCATAATCCGCTCCAATGATGTCGAAAATCTCCCCGGCAAGGACCCTGCGCTTCCTGTATTCCGCATTCAGTTCCGTGAACCATTCCGGTCCCATGGACAGGGCAGCCACAGCCGCAAGCTGCAAAGGCTTGAACATTCCCGAATCCATCTGGCTCTTGACCTTTAGGATTTCCGAAATGATTTCCCTGTCGGCAGCCACCATGCCTATCCTCCATCCGGACATGTTGTGCGCCTTGCTCAGCGAATTCAGTTCGAGACAGCATTCCTTGGCTCCCGGCACGGCAAGGATGGACAGAGGATTGTCATTCAGGATGAAACTGTACGGATTGTCATTGCATACAAGAATGCCGTGACGCCGTCCGAAATCAACAAGTTTTTCATAAAGGGCCATAGAAGCGGCCGCTCCGGTAGGCATGTTCGGGTAATTCGTCCACATGATTTTCACTCCGTCAAGGTTCATGCGTTCGAGTTTTTCAAAATCAGGCTGCCAGCCGTCCTCTTCCCTCAGGTCATACGGGATAATTTCCGCTTCCGCAAGTCTGGAAGCCGACGAATAGGTCGGATAACCCGGGTCGGGGACAAGGACCTTGTCGCCCTTGTCCAAAAATGCCAATGAAACAAGAAGAATCCCCTCTTTCGAGCCGACCAACGGCTGAATCTCGCACGCCGGGTCGAGTGTGACGCCGTAATAACGGGAATACCAGTCCGCAAAAGCCTTGCGCAGCTGCGGGATGCCGACATAACTCTGATATGCGTGATTCCCTTTCTGTACGGCGCTTTCCACAAGGGCGTCTATTGCCGCTGCCGGAGGCATTCCGTCCGGTGCTCCGATACCGAGATTGATGACAGGCTCAGGCCTTTCGGCATTCATCCTGTCGATTTCCTTCAATTTCCTTGAAAAATAGTATTCCTTGACCGTAGAGGTCCTTTGTGCCGGTTGTATTATCATGATTTTATTAATTTTATGATACCTTTTATATAGCCGCCCTGTATTCTCCGAGAATGTTCAGGTCTTCCATGAGCGGGCGGACGGCGGTCAAAGCCTGTCTGTATCTTTCATAGCTGTCGAATTTTATATCCACATAGAAAAAATACTGCCACTCTCTTCCCGGGATGGGCAGGGACTGTATCCTTGTGAGATTCATATCATAAAAGGAGAGTATCGTAAGGACCTGAGCCAATGAACCGGACTTGTGCGGCAGCGTGAAGCACATCGACACCTTGTCGATTTCCTGTTCGGGCACCTGCAGCGAATCGTCGAGAATCAGGAATCTCGTGAAATTCTGCTTATAGGTTTCAATCCCCGGTTTCAGAATCTCCAATCCGTACAGTTCCGCAGCAAGTTCCGAGGCCACGGCTCCTATTCCCCGGAGTCCTTCCCTTGCTATGTCGGCTGCGCTCTTGGCCGTATCTTCCGATTCCACCAACCTTATATGAGGATATTCCGAAAAGAAGGCCCTCGTCTGGTTGATGGCCATGTAGTGCGTCCTGACCTCCCTTATATCTTCAATGGTCTGGCCGGGAAGAGCCATCAGATTCTGCCTGATGCGGAGAAAAACCTCTCCCTTGATCTTGACGTCGTACTTCCTGAGCAGTTCGAAATTCGGCAAAAGTCCCCCGGACACGGTGTTCTCTATCGCCATGATGGCTGCATCCGCCTGCCCCGCATTCATTGAAGAGTACAATCCGTCGAATGTGGCGCATTCGACTATTTCCGGACATACTCCCTCCCTTTCTCCGTAAAACATTCTCGCCGCCTGTTCGTGGAAACAGCCGCTGAATCCCTGTATTGCAACTTTTTTATTTCCCATAAAATTACTTCCAATAAACTTAATTCCCGTAAACTTAGTACCACGTAAAAAAGCTGTCCGGACTCACGTCCGGACAGCTCACATTTTAATAACCTTATGAAAAAATTTTTTGTTTTGCGCACGACCTCCGGACTATACCCTTTTCTGAGAATAGTAATAAAAGAAAAAGCTAAATCGGAAATCGTTGTTCGTCATAACGGGAACAAATATACAAAATTTTTCAATACACAACAATCAGACGGTAAGAATTTCCTTTTCCTTGGCGGAAACAATCTCGTCGATTTTCTTGATGGCCGCATCGGTTTCCTTCTGGATCTTCTGCTCGAAGTCCTTTTCCATATCCTCAGGAAGTCCGTCTTTCTGAGCCTTTTTCAAAAGGTCGATGGCATCCCTGCGGGCGTTACGGATCACGATCTTGCCGTTTTCTCCGGCTGTCCTTACCTTTTTGATAAGTTCCTTGCGCCTCTCCTCCGTCAACGGCGGCACGGAACACCTGATGGTCTCTCCGTTGTTCTGAGGCGTAAGCCCGATATTGGCATCCATTATGGCTTTTTCGATGACAGGTATCATCTTTTTCTCCCACGGCTGGATGACAATTGTCTTGGCGTCCGGGGTTGTAATGGAAGCTACCTGCGGAACAGGTGTCTCCGAGCCGTAATAATCTACAGTGACATTATTGAAAATAAGTGGATTTGCCTTGCCGGCACGATAAGTTTTCACATCTTCTTCAAGGAACTTCACTGCGTCGTTCATCTTGGTTTTGGTCCCCGAAAGGATTTCGTTTGCTTTGTCTATCATATCGCAAGTGTTTTTGTTGTTATCGGTTTGTGGACGGCACCCTGCGTCATACGTGGACAAGGGTACCCACTTTCTCTCCGTCTATGAGTTTCGAAAGATTGCCTTTGGCGTTCATATCGAACACGATGATAGGCATGTTCCCTTCCCTGCAAAGGGCGAAGGCTGTCTGGTCCATCACTTTCAGATGGTCTTCAAGAGCCTTGTCGAATGTAAGTTCGTCGTATTTCACTGCCGTCGGGTCCTTTTCCGGATCGGCAGTATAGACTCCATCGACACGTGTCCCTTTCAACAGGGCATCCGCACCGATTTCCAAAGCACGGAGGGCTGCACCTGAATCAGTGGTGAAGAAAGGATTTCCGGTACCTCCTGCTATGAGGGCAACCCCTCCTTTTTCCATGAAGGCTACAGCGTCATCTCTCATATAATATCTTGCTACCGGCATCATCGGAGTGGCCGTAAACACTTCGGCTTCGACTCCCGCCGACCTTATGGCCATGGACAGGCCGAGAGAATTGATGACAGTGGCAAGCATACCCATCTTGTCGCCGTTGACACGGTCGAAACCCTTGCCTACACCCGAAAGTCCGCGGAAAATATTGCCGCCGCCGATCACTATTCCTACCTGAAGCCCCTTGCGCACGGCTGACGCAATCTCCCCGGCGTATGCGGCAAGACAATTCTCGTCTATGCCCCTGCCGGCCGGACCGCCGAGGCTTTCCCCGCTCAACTTCAATAAAACTCTTTTATACATAATAAAATATGGTATGCACCCGAAAAATTTGTACAAACAAAAATATCGATTTATTATGAAACTTGCAAGAAAGAATATATATTTGCATACCCGTTGACAAGAATGATTTAATTTTAGAACGACGATATGGCAAACATTTTCAAATCTTCCATCGGTAAGAAACTTATAATGAGCATAAGCGGGCTGTTTCTCATTCTTTTCCTCCTGCTTCACCTCACTATCAACTTTTTCTCTGTAATCGACTCAATTACCAATGATTTCGGAGCACCGGACGGACTATTCCAGATGGGTTGCGACTTCATGTCCCTCCCTATCATTACTGTAATGGTCCCTATCCTTGCTCTTGGATTCATCATTCATATAATGTATGCCTGCATACTTACGATAAGCAATCTCTGCTCCCGCGGAGGTTATTTCCGTTACAAGGTATCGAGTAACGCCAAGACCGATTCATGGGCATCCAAGAACATGCTTGCCCTCGGTATCATCGTGCTCGGACTTCTTGTTTTCCACCTTACCCACTTCTGGGCCGACATGCAGCTTCAGGAATGGATGGGCAAAGAAGCCGACAATCCATACGACCTTCTTACGACGACTTTCGGCACTTGGTGGCAGGTAGCTATCTATGTAGTCTGGTTCGGGGCGTTGTGGTTCCACCTGACTCATGGATTCTGGAGCGCATTCCAGACCATCGGTTGGAACAACAAGATCTGGATCGGCAGGCTTAAAGTCCTCGCTTACATCTTTGCGACACTTATTTTCTTGGGATTCACGACAGTAGCTATCAATTCCTACATGGAAGCCCTGAAAATCGGAGCATAAAAGCGAAAGACAGAAATTCAGAAGCCGGCCGAAAGACAATCGACCGGCTTTTATTTTATCCCCTTTGAAAACAGAACCACAGACAATTATATCAAACAACCCTTATTAATATCATCAAATCATGAAACAGAAGCGTTATTTTCTCAGTGAGGCAGATCTGCCGAAGCAATGGTACAACATTCAGGCGGACATGATCCACAAGCCCATGCCTCTGCTCAATCCGGTCACGAAACAGCCGATGAAAGCGGAAGACCTTTACCCGATTTTCGCAAAGGAACTTTGTCATCAGGAACTGAATCAGACAGACCGATGGATCGAGATTCCTGAGAAAGTAAGGGAAATGTACACCTATTACAGGTCGACCCCTCTCGTGCGGGCTACCGGACTTGAAAAGGCACTGGATACTCCTGCGCATATTTATTTCAAGAACGAAAGCGTCAGTCCGGTGGGTTCGCACAAGCTCAATTCCGCCCTTGCCCAGGCCTACTACTGCAAAATGGAAGGAGTCACGAACGTCACTACGGAAACCGGTGCAGGCCAATGGGGAACGGCTCTGTCATACGCAGCAAGTCTCTTCGGTCTTGAAGCCGCAGTATATCAGGTGAAAATCAGTTATGAACAGAAACCGTACAGAAGGAGCATGATGCAGGTTTTCGGGGCGCAGGTCACTCCGTCGCCGTCAATGTCAACCCGTGCGGGAAAGGATATCCTGACCGTCAACCCGAACTATCAGGGTTCGTTGGGAACGGCCATTTCGGAAGCCGTGGAATTAGCAAGGATGACCCCGGGATGCAAATACACGCTCGGGTCCGTAATGAGCCACGTGTCCCTGCATCAGACCGTCATCGGCCTTGAGGCTGAAAAGCAGATGGAAATGGCGGAAGAATACCCTGACATCGTCATCGCCTGCTTCGGCGGAGGCTCCAACTTCGGCGGTATCAGCTTCCCGTTCATGAGACACAACATCCTTGAAGGGAAAAAGACCAAGTTCATCGCTGCCGAGCCTGCGTCCTGTCCGAAACTGACCCGCGGCAAGTTCGAATATGATTTCGGGGACGAATCGGGATATACGCCGCTTCTTCCGATGTTCACCTTGGGACACAAGTTCGCTCCGGCCAACATCCATGCCGGCGGTCTCAGATACCACGGTGCGGGAGTCATCGTCTCCCAGCTTCTCAAGGACGGCTATATGGAAGGCGTGGACATTCCTCAGACCGAATCGTTCGGGGCAGGTTGTCTTTTTGCAAAGGCCGAAGGCATCATTCCGGCACCTGAATCCTGCCATGCCATCGCCGCCACCATCCGTGAAGCCCTCAAATGCAAGGAATCAGGGGAAAGCAAGACCATCCTGTTCAACCTTTCGGGACACGGACTCGTGGACATGTCGGCATACGACCAGTATTTGGCCGGAAACATCACGGATTTCACCCTCAGCGACGAGGACATCAGGAAAAGTCTCGGGGAAGCCGATTCACCGAATCAATGACGCACAGGTATCGGCTGCGTCTTGACCCTCAGCCAATCAGAAACCTCAGGAAAAAGCCTTCCTGAAAGTCTTTCGAATACCGACCGGTTGTAATCGTTCAACCACGTTATCTCATCCGCCGTCATCAAATCAGGAATGACGGCGGATGTGTCTATATGACATACCGTAAGGGTTTCGAAAGCAAGCCAGTCCCCGAATCCGTTGGACGTATCCTCCACGCACAGCAATACGTTTTCATGGCGTATGCCGTGCATGTTTTCCCTGTATATGCCCGGTTCATTGGAGGTTATCATTCCGGGCAGCAGCGGCTGTGGATTGAAATTCTGCCGGATGCTCTGCGGGCCTTCGTGGACTCCAAGGTAGAATCCTATTCCGTGACCTGTCCCATGTCCGAAATTCCTTCTCCTGCTCCAGAGGGCGTTACGGGCGAGGACGTCGAGATGGCATCCGGCCGTTCCTCTCGGGAATACGGCCATTGAAAGGTCTATCATCCCTTTCAGGACCAATGTATAGTCCTCCTTTTCAAGGTAGGTGCATTCTCCCAACGGGACTGTCCTCGTGATGTCGGTGGTGCCGAAAATGTACTGGCCGCCCGAGTCCACAAGGTAGAGGCGGGCGGGGCCGACTCCTGCGGAGCCGGATTCCGGAACGGAATAATGCGGCAGGGCCGCATTCGCCCCGCCCGCCGAAATGTTGGCGAAACTGTTTCCCCTATACCCCGGAATGGCCGCCCTGAACGAAGTGAGTTTCTGTGAAGCATCCCATTCCGTAATATGGATTCCTGCCCCAACGGTCTTTTCAAGCCAGTACAGGAAATTCTCCATGGCCACGCCGTCTTCCATAAAAGCCGTACGCATCCACTCTATTTCAACGCGATTCTTTATCGCTTTCCTGAGCTTTACAGGGAGATGTCCGGTTTTCACGTTTTCCGGACCGAGAATCCGTCCCAGCATCGAAAACATCTCATGATTGAGATCGTCCTGGTCCACAAGGACGGAAAAGTCCCCGTCATCCGAGGAAAGGGCTGAAATATAATCGCCCGCCCCGTCATAAGACGCTATTGTCACTCCGTCCATTTCAAGCTCCCTGTAACTGTCTTTCGTATCCTCGTAATCCGCCGGACTGTCCTTTTTCACGAACCATACCGCTTCCGACTGTGTCACTAAAAGGTAAGATATGACATACGGATTGTATTCTATGTCGCTTCCTCTTATATTCAGAAGCCATGCGATATCATCGAGAGCGGACAGGAAAACAGCGTCGCATTCCTGCATCAGCATGTATTTTCTCAGGTCAGTCAGCTTGGAGTATCTGCTTTCCCCCACATTCTCTTCGGAAAGGGTGATGACAGGAGTTACCGGTATCGGAGGCCTGCCGTCCCAAATGTCCCCGGCCAAATCAGGGACGGAAACCATTTCCACCTGCTTTCCTACCTTGGAAAATGCTTCATGAAGGTCTTCTGTCTGCGATTCAGTAAAGCACAGCCCGTCGAACGCCACTGTTGCGGCCTTGCCTGCAAGCCATTCCTGATACGGCGGCACACCCGGCAATCCTTTTCTGAAAAGTGTGATGCCGCTTCCCTCAAGCTCGGCTGCGGCCTGAATGAAATACCTCGAATCGGCCCAGAGTCCGGCCTCATCCGCAGTAATGACAAGGTCGGCCGCTTCGCCGGTAAATCCCGACAGCCATTCGATGGTTTTCCACCTCGGGGCCGGATATTCACTGTTGTGCGGGTCTGATGACGATACGATGACCGCATCCCATCCTCTCGCTGACATCGTTTCCCGCAACCGTCCTGTTCTGTGACTGTGTATGTTCATATCGGATATTGCTTTACGGGTACAAGTTTACTTATTTTTACAATATTTCCGGTATGTTTTCATAAAATTTTCAGTACCTTGCGATACAAGGTATTCAAAATTTATATATATTTGCCGGTACAAAGTAGTATTATTTTATGAAAAAAACAATTACGGCAGCCGTAGGCGGCAGGAATTTCATCTTCGACGAAGACGCTTACGACGCCTTGAAGAATTATTTGGACAAATTCAGGATTGCATTGAAAGCTCCGGCTGCGCAGGCAGACGAAATAATGGAAGAATTGGAAATGCGAATCGGCGACCTCTTTAAGGAAGAACTTTTCGGGAGAGAGGTCGTAGACATAAAAATCGTGAGGAAAATCGTCATGCAGCTCGGGATGCCTGACGGAAGCGAGCCTTCTTTCGGCTGGAGCGAATCCCATGGCAGCGGCTGGACCGGCCAGACGGTATCCGCTCCTCAGAAAAAGCTGTTCCGGAACCCCGACGACAGGATTTTCGGCGGTGTCTGCTCCGGGCTTGCGGTATTTTTCAATATCGACACTTCCATTGTACGGATTCTGTTTCTGATTGCCCTGTTTTTAGGGTCCGCCGGGTTCTGGATTTATCTTGCATTCTGGATTGTCCTGCCTTTGGCTAAGACTCCTGCAGAGAAATGCGCCATGTACGGAATGTCTCCGACGGCGGAAAACATGAACAGATTTCATAATTCAATATAGCGGACAGTATGGAAGATTCAGGATTCATTGAAAACAGCAGGACTCAGATGCGGAGAGGAGTCTTGGAATACAGCATTCTGCTGATTCTCGACAGGGACGATGAATATGCCTCGACCATAATCCGGAAACTGAAGGATGTGGACATAATCGTCGTCGAGGGGACCCTTTATCCCTTGCTTATAAGGCTGAAAAACATGGGGTTGCTGAACTACAGGTGGCAGGAATCCACTCAGGGGCCTCCGAGAAAATACTATATGATTACGGAAAAAGGCCGGGCGCAGCTCAGGGAATTGGACGCCGCATGGAGCAAGCTCGTACAATCAATAGAAAGCATCAGAACCGAAAAATTATGAAACTTACCGAAAACATCAGTTTGGGAGGATACCCGTTCGCAATAGAGAAGGATGCTCTCGAAAGACTCGAAAAATATCTCGATGAAGTCCGCTCGCACTGCAAGGAAAACGCGGATGAAATCTGCGAAGACATCGAAGAACGTATTGCTGAGCTTTTCATAGAAAAATACGGAAAGTCGGCCGTGATAAACCTGTCGGCGGTCAAGGCTGTCGAAAATATCATCGGCTATCCGGATGTTCCCGATGAAGGGCAGGAGGAAGTCAGGGAAGAGACCCGTGAGGACAAGGAGGAGAAACGCCTGTTCAGAGACCTTGAACACAGGTTCATCGGCGGGGTGTGCAGCGGAATTGCAGCGTATTTCAATATTGAAATCTCCCTTGTCCGCCTTGCTGTCATTCTCGTCGGCGCCCTGATGACTTTGGCATCCTCTCCTGCCTTAGGGGTTCTGATTACCGTGTATGTCGCCGCATGGATCATCATACCGCCGGCCAAAACGGTAGAGGACAAGTGCAGGCTGAAGAAAAGGCCCATCAAATTGGATGAATTCATGAAAAAGGCCGGCAGCAAGGTCGATATGGTCGCCAAGGAAGTTCCACAGGCCCCTGCGTCGCATTATTTCAAACGGACAGTGGAAATAATCGTCGGGATTGCCCTGTTCGTGGCCGGAACGGGAGGACTGATAGGACTGTCATTGGCGGATGTATGGGAGCCGGTGATGCTACGGTTTGACGGCGGGCTTTTCTATTCGACTTTCATCGCACATTTGGACAGCCATACATGGAAGATCATGTCGCTGTGTTCCATAGCGTTGTTCTCGATATGGGCGTTGTACAACGGGACCTGTCTTACCTTCGGTATCAGGCTCGAAAAATGCAAAATAGGCCTGATTATCTTCATTCTCTGGATAATGTCCCTGCTCGCCATCTGCGTGTATCTTATCCGGGAACTGATTATAATGGAAATAGTTATTTAAGGTTCCTGACCACATCAGAAATGATCGAGTCGGAGACGAAAAACCTGTCTTCGGGGATTCTGAGACGGGAGCCTTGCCGCTGCAGGTTCCCGTTTGCGGTCATTTCATCCACCGTATCAGGACCGACAGCCTCTTCCAAGTCGCTGCACAAAATGCCGTCGGATGTCCTGAGCGACAGCATGATTTTCTCCATAAGCACCTGCCCGCCCGTAAGCCGTTCTTTCCCTGCCGACTGCAGGAAATCTTCCGTACCGGTGTATTCTTCAAGCGACTCCGGATTCCAGCTTCTGACTTTCGAACCTGCATCGTATGAATGTGCAGCGGGGCCCAGGCCTATATAGGAAGCTCCGCTCCAGTATGCGCTGTTATGGACGGCCCGCCTGCCCGGGAGTGCGAAATTCGATATTTCATAATGCTCATAGCCTTCCGACCTCAGAATGGAACAGAGCATGTCATACTGCCTTGCACAAGAATCTTCGGCAGCCTCGGAATACCTTCCCGCCTCCACCATCTTCATCAATGCACTCCCCTCCTCGACCGACAGCTGATATGCCGATATGTGCTCCGGCCTGCCTCCCGGGAGGGACAATGTCCGCCCGATGGTCCGCCGCCATGTCCCGTCAGAAAGATGCGATATGCCGAATATCAAATCCACGCAGATGTTGCGCACTCCTGCTTCCCTCAGAAGGGAATATGCCCTGACGGCCGCGGCGGCATCATGCCTTCTGTTCATCCACTTCAGAATCCCGTCGTCAAAAGACTGTATTCCCATGCTTATTCTGTTCACGCCGAGAGCAAGCAGGCCTTCGATATACGGCCGTCCTCTGCGCACCACGTCATCGGGATTGACTTCCACGGTAAACTCATCAAATGCAGTGTCCACGCCTGCCGTCTCCAATCCATGCAGGATGTCCTCCAATACGGAAAGCGGCAGCACCGAAGGGGTGCCGCCACCTATGTATAATGTTTTCGGCCCTAGCCGTGCGGCCGAAAGATTCCTTTGTCCGATTTCCCTTAAAACGGCCTTGGCATAAGCCCCGTAGTCATCCCGCCCTGCACATGGAATTTCAGAATAGAACCCGCAGTAAACGCAGAATGTCCGGCAAAAGGGAACGTGAAGATAAATCATCCGCTTTCCCGCAGGACTACCTCAACATGAGCTCTGCCGAACCCAGGAGATTGTTTTCGGTATATGCCTCGACGGTATAGATTCCTTTCACATACTCGGAAACACCGTTGAGATAAATGCTCATTTCGACTTCCTTTCCCTGATAGTCCACTTCACGGGAAGCGGAACATATCATCGGTTCTCCGTCGAAATCGAACGTCCTCTGGTCATCTCCCGTAAGGAGAATGCCGTCAGGCCCTTTCACTCTGATATAGACTCTGACCGGACCTTTCGGAGCAAGCTCGTTCTCCACTAAACTCAAGGTAGTCATCAGTCTTACAACCCTGCTGCTGCGGTCCGTAACCTTTCCGGAAGCATTGTATGCATCCATCCTGATGGCACGTCCTTTCAGCATTGCGCCGGTAGCGACCTGATCGGACAGGCTTTCCACCGTCTTGCTGAGCTCCTCGGACTGGCGTCTCGTCTCTGCCGCCTCGCGCCTTGCCGCCGCAGCGTCTGCCGTCAGCTTGGTGTTGAGCGTATTCAGGGAATCTATCTGAACGATATAGTTGCGCATTATGCTTCTGAGCGTCCCGAGTTCCTTCTCATACTGACGGATCATCGCCCTGTTCGTGGCTTCGGTCTTCTTGATGCGCTCTATGAGCTGGGAAACTTCCTCCCTTGAAGAATCAAGCTGGGCATTGATGGTTTCGTTATCTGATGAAAGGACAGCATAGTCGTTCTGTAAGGCAATCATCTGCTCTGTAAGCTCTTCCTTCTCGAGATTCAGGTCATTGACAAGGGATGATTTCTGAATCCAGATGTAAGCGAGGGCTATTGCAAGCACTGCGGCTACAGCAATCATGGCATACATGATCTTCTTTGCCGCCATTTCCGTTGTGTTTTTCTCTGCCATAATCTTTAAAAATTGATATTACGTTCTGCAAATATATAAATTTATACAGAAAACCGTACTGTCTCATTTCAGTTCGAACGACACCTTGCCCCGGACGTCATCCGATGCGGAAGCAATATAAACATCGAATACTCCCGGTTCAGCCACCCATTCATGCCTGTCAGGGTCGAAAAATGCCAGATCATCTTCATCCACGGTAAAAGTCACGACAGTGCTCTCTCCCGGAGCAAGACTGACCTTCCTGAATCCCTTGAGTTCTTTCAAAGGACGAGGAAGAGACGATTTTCTGTCTCCGACATACATCTGGACGGTTTCCTTTCCTTCCCGGTCGCCCGTATTGGCAATCCTGACACTGACGGTCACAGTCCCGTCCGAAGTCATTTCCTTTCTGTCGATGACCGGTTTTCCGTATTCGAATTCGGTATAGCTCAGGCCATGGCCGAAAGCAAACAGAGGCTTCGTCTTCTTCTGCATGTCCGTCCATCTGTAACCTACGTAAATACCGTCCTTGTACTCTATGTCGACAGTATCCCGCGAAGCCACACCTGTATAGTCTCCGAAAATATGGGCAGGGACGTCTTCAAGCCTCTCAGGGAATGTAAACGGAAGTTTTCCGGAAGGATTGACATCTCCGGACAATACGTCAGCTATGGCATGTCCTGCCTCGGAGCCGATATACCACGCCTGCAATACGGCCGGCACATCGTCAATCCACGGCATTGCCACTGCATTGCCGGAAACATTCACCACGACAAGGCGGTCTGTCACGGCCGCAAGGGCCTCTATGACGTCATCCTGGCCGTAAGGAAGTCCGAGCTCTGTACGGTCGGCATCCTCGCAGTCCTGATGATCACTCTTGTTCAGTCCGCCGACGAATATCACATAATCGGCGTCGGCTGCAGCTTCTACGGCATCTGCAATCAGTTGCTCCGGAGACCGGCTTTCACTCAAGTCCTGACCGGTAGTGACGCCGTTGTACTCTCCCGTCACGTCTCCGACATAACCTCTTTCGTAAACAATCTCCGCCTTGTCGCCGAAGCGTTCACGGATGCCGTCCAACGGAAGGATTTCCCTCTGGACCTTCAATGAAGAGCTTCCGCCACCTACTGTCATCATCTTTATGGCGTTCTCCCCTACGACCAGTATCTTCGAGCCGTCATGGATTTCCATCGGGAGCAATCCGCCGTCATTTTTCAACAATACAATGCCTTCTCCCGCAATTTTCCTTGCAGCGGCATAGTGGGCTTCCGAGCAGAGGCTTCCCAAAGGCCTTGTCCTGTCCATGACTGTACGGTAAGCCAGTCTCAGGACCCTGCGGACCTTCTCGTCGAGTTCTTCCGTCCCGATCTCGCCTTTACGTATCTTTTCTATATACGGTCCGGCAAGGAAATAGCTGTCGTAGGAATTGGTTATGCCGTTGTGAAGACCGTTGGTCCATGTCCCGAACTCCATGTCGAGCCCGTTGGCAATGGCCTGGTCGGTATTGTGCGTGCCGCCCCAGTCGGAGATGACGACTCCGTCAAAGCCCCATTCTCCTTTGAGAATCCTGTCAAGGGTGTATTCGTTATGACAGCAGTGCATGTCCTTGTAAAGGTTGTATGAGCCCATTATGGCCCATGCCCCTCCTTCCTGCACAGCCGCCTTAAATGCAGGGAGATAGATTTCATACAGGGTGCGGTCGTCCACGATTACGTTGGTATTATGCCTGTTGACTTCATGATTGTTCAACGCATAATGTTTAACACAGGCGGCCACTCCGTTCGACTGGACTCCCCTGACATACGGAACTACCATTGTCCCCGCAAGATAAGGGTCTTCGCCCATGTATTCGAAATTGCGTCCGTTGAGCGGTGTTCGGTAAATGTTGACTCCGGGGCCGAGAAGCACGTCCTTTTCCCTGTAACGGGCTTCCTCGCCGATGCTTTTGCCATAAAGCGCAGCCATTTCCTCGTTCCATGTGGCGGCAAGACAGGTCAGGGCAGGAAATGCAACGCAGGAATCATTGGTCCATCCCGCCTGCACCCATTCGTCCCAGCGGACTTCCGCCCTGATACCGTGCGGTCCGTCCGTCGTCCATATCTCCGGTATCCCGAGCCTTTGTACTCCCGGGGAGCTGAATTTCGACTGCGCATGGATCATGGCAATCTTTTCTTCAAGGGTCATTCTGCCGAGTGCGTCTTCCACCCGGTCTTCAATCGGTTTCGTTTCATCAAGATACACCGGAGTCTGAGCGCCGAGGGACGCCGAAACGATAAAGAGTCCGGTGACAATACCTATGATTTTCATAACGGAAACAAATTTAGCAAAATTTTCGTAATTTGGCCTGACGGCCTTCTTTATGCCCCGATTTTTCCATTATAGCGCATAAAACAGTGCACTTTTTACACAAAACCGCGCTAAAATCAGTGCAATTGCAAATGTTTGGGCTGCGCCCATTTATACTGTATCGCCTCGGCATAGCAAATTTATTTGCTCTGCTCTCGGCTTCTGCGTATATTTGGCCCGATAAAAACAAGATACAACATGAGATATTTCATCAGAGCGGTCAAGCAATTCGTCTATACGGCATTGATATTCGTAATCGTAATCGTGCTTTTGCGCCTGTTCAACATCGTTCAGGCCACCGACATTCCGTCGCTTTTCAAGGACGGCTACCTTTCCCTGCTGTACATTGCGCTATTCCTTGCGGCGATTTCCGCAATTTATCCCAAATTCGGCTATATGAAAAAGCGGATTGACGTGGACAAGGCGGTAAAGGACAGCCGCCGTGTAGTCGCTACGGCAATCGGCGAATATGCGTATGTCAAGGAATCCGAGGCAGACAATACAATGACATTCAGGAGGAAAGGATTCGGCGGACGCCTTGTCTTGAGATTCGAAGACAGGATTACCGTCGATTTCGGTGACGGCTATGTGGAAGTCGAAGGCCTGAGACAGGTCGTTGCCATGGTATCGTCCCGCATCGAATACAGACTTACGCATCCTGCCAAAGACTGAGACCGGCCTTTCCGGGGTCAGTCTTGTTCCGTCCCGTCGAACATTGCGGCGGCAGCAAGCATCTCTTCGTAGAATTCCTCCCCGAAATAGTGTATTATCGGGTCTTTAAGAAATTGATAGACCCTGATATTTTCCTTTTTACCCTTGATGAAAGCATCCTTGCAGATTTCCCATCTGTGAAGGTTGAGTGCCCTGAGGCCTCCCCTCAACTCTGAGACGCGTATAGGATAAAGCCTGCAGGATATGGGCTTGCAGAAATCCCCTGCGCCTTCGCACCATTTTTTCTCGATTGAGCAGAAACAGTTCCCGTTTTCGTCGAAATGGGTATAGACGCATTCTTCCGATCCCGGAACGAGAGGAGTCACCAGATCACCGTCGGCGTCAACCACCGAATAACCGGTTTCAGAAACGGTTTTCCGTCCTTTTTCAGACATCAGGGGCGAAAAAACCGCATAATTCCTTTCAATGGCCGCGACCTCGCAATCCTCCAACGGAGCGCCGCTGTCACCTATCACACAGCAGCATCCCCTGCATTTTTCATAATCGCAGGCAAAAAAACCGGTAAATATTTCCGACGATATGAGACAGTCGTCAATCTGTATGATTGCAGGATATTTCATTGTTTACGTACTATGTATTCCACTCGGGCGCCTTCATCCAAGGCGGAAAGGACGGCCCTGACCGATTCGACAGTCACTGCATCTATGGCATCCCCGTAAAACCTGTCGAAAGTCTTGCTATGGGATATCCTTTTGGAAATCACTGAAATCCAGTATTCCGGAGAACCTGACTGCGATTCGTATTCCGCCCGCAGCCGGTTTTTGTATGTTTCGAGCATTTCTTCGGATATTTCCCTTTCGGCAAATCCTGATACCGAAGAACGGACTGCATACAGGGACTGCAGGAAGGTGCTTTGCTTCAATGTGGCCGGCAGGCCGTTCTCATCGGCTTTTTCCACGGAAACGGTGAGGTTGAACCTTTCCTGAGGGGCATACGAAAAAGATGTCCTGACATAATAATACAGTCCGTAATCGGAAAGGGCGCCGGCAAGGGCGTCGTAAACGAAGTATGAAGCTATTTTGGCCGACATGTAATTCTTCCCGGTAAGCGGCAGCCTTGTCGACGACACCATGTCCACCGTAGTTGCGCTTCCTTCCGAAGTATGGGTAGACCACCCCGATACCGGCTGGTATCTGATGGCAGGACATATTACGGGGTAACTCTCTGTCCTGAATCCTCCGAGATAGCGGCAAAGGATTTTCCTGAGTTTGTATTCTTCCATGTCGCCGACCAATATCAGGGCACCGTCGTTGGCGGCAGCGAACTGTGACGAGAAAAATTCAGCCGAACGTTCAGCCAGATCACCGTACAGTCCGAAGAAATTCCTGATGGGAGAATAATTGTATCCCGAACACATGATACTGTCGACAGAAGCCATGCGGCAATCGTATGTACCGCGCCTCTCTAAAAGTTTCAGGCGTTCACAGTCAATCTGATACTTCCCAGTCTCTGTCCCCGCTTCATATCCGTTGGCTGCAGCAAGCAGGGCCTTGAGGAAAAGTTCGAGATTGCCGTCCCTCACACGCCCCTCCAATTTCATGTCGGTAAGTCCTACCGTGGCCTTCATCGATATGCCCTTGTCGGCAAGAAGCGCACGATAGCTTCTTCCGTCCACCCCGCAGAATTTCCCGGAAAAGAACATGTCGGAATAAAATGCCCCTTCCCCGTTCCTGAGGCTGTCCACTTCGCTGTACCCGCCGCGGATCACGAACGAGTAATACATGTCCCCGTCTGTGGGAAGTTTTTTATAGATGACAGTCATTCCGTTGGAAAACTGCCATACCGGGCCGTCCGAAAACCTGCTGTTGCGGGACTTGGCTATCTTGACCTGCTGCACGGGGACAGGGAAAAGTACGGTATCGTTGGCATCTGCCGTGTAAGGTTTGCCCTGCAATGCATATATTGTTTCCCTGTCATCTATATTTTCAATGAGGCCTTTCATGAAATCGTTCAGAATGTTTGTCCAGACCGAATCCGGGACTTCCGCCGAAAACAGATAGTCCGCTTCGGTCTTCGATGATACTATCGCCGTACCGTATAAGAATGACGAGATGCATTTGTTCACCATGATTTCATTGGAAAGGTACACCGCCTGCTCCAATCTCTCCATGTCGATGACCGTCTTCCTTTGGGCCGACTTGAATTCCTCTTCCGACATGCCTCCGTCCGCAAGGTCATTCAGGACGGCTGTCAGGACCTGTCTCGTACCTGCAGTATCGGCAGAAGCGACTGTCACGTTTATGAAATATTCGTCCTTGCCGGAATATCTGCCGTCTCCCCGGGAAGAAAAAGCTATTTTCCCGACAGGTATGCGGGCACAGTACATTTCCTTTTCGAGCCTGGCCCTGATTACCTTGGTCGTCAGGGACCATAGATGCTTGGACATCAGAGGCAGAACCGTATTCCTGTATTGCTCCGGCAGTTTTCCTGCTTTGAACGACACTTTTACCGATGACAATCCGTGTGGCAGATCTTCCGTCCCGATGAATGCCGTATCCTCCTGTGCCGATTCCGTATGAAGCGTATCCTTTTCCGTTTTCTCTGCAGGTATCAGCATGGACAGAAGACGCAACTTCGTGAGCAGGGCCGGGGCATCTACATCTCCTGATATTACTATCGCCTGATTTTCAGGAGCGTATTCCGCCTGATACTTCCTTATGCCCTCGTCAGCAATATCCAACGCCAACAGAAGGACGGAATCCGTCGCCTCCTGAGCTCCAGTAAGATGAAAGCCTCTGAAGCGGAAGACCGTAGCATCTTCCGTCACTTTCACGTATCCGTCCCGTGTCTGCCTGACGCCGTTGGAAACAAGGAATTCCACGGGTTTGCGGTTTCTGAACAGCGGAAGGGAATCCAGACACTCGCGTGCGAATGTCTTCGCCTCCTCTCCGACCGTGCCTGTCCCGGTCTTCTGCACAACCGCTATGTCGGCGACTCCCTTGACGGAGGGATTCGTCACGATATAATACGACATCCCGTTCGGCAATGTGCCGAGGCTGACGGAAGGGTCTGTCTCAAGCGTCCTGTAAGCGGTCGCCGCCTGAGCTGAAGCCGCACAGAAAAGACAGGAAATCAGGATGATTTTTACTTTCAATACGCCGTTCATGCCAATTTTTCTCAATAAATATCCGTGAAAACGCAAAATTAAGATATTTTTTCCTAATTTTGTGGGGATACGTTTTCGAAGTCCGTTATTATCCGACTAATTTTAATTAAACACATAGGTATGAAAAAAATCATTTTTATCGCTTTATCATTCATCCTCTCTGCCGGCATCGTATCGGCACAGGATATGGCTACTGCTACCGAAACCTACAACAGCGCCGCCGGTGCGGTAAGTATGGGAGACTACCAGAGTGCTCTCGGATACTTCCAGCAGGCATTGGAAATGGGGGAAGCATGCGGTGAAGAAGGTGCCGAGCTTGTAGCCAACTGCAAAAGCTATATCCCTCAGGTAATGTTGGAAATCGGCAAGGATTACATTCAGGCCAAAGACTATGCGAAAGCCATAGAGCAGTTTGCTGCGACCGTGGCAAAAGCCGAAGAATACAGCAATCCTGACGTGGCTGCAAGCGCTTCCGAACTGATTCCTCAGGTGTACATGCAGCAGGGTAATGATCTGCTGAAAGTGAAGGACTTCGCCGGAGCGGCAGGAAGCTATCAGAAAGCCGTTGATGCCGATACGACAAACGGTATGGCAAGCCTCAGACTCGGAATGGCCCTTGCTTCCGCAGGTGACATCGCCGGTGCAGAAGCCGCCTATAACGCAGCAATCCGTCACGGCCAGCAGAGCAACGCCGTAAAACAGCTTTCCAACATGTATCTGAAATTGGCTGCAGCAAGCCTGAAAGCAAAGAAATATGAAGACGCCGTGGCCTATGCCCTTGCAGCCAACGAATACATGCAGAATGCCACTTCAATGAAAATCGCAGGCACTGCATCGGCACAGTTGCAGAAAAACACCGACGCCATTGCATATTTGGAGCAATACACTCTTCTTGCTCCGAATGCAAGGGACGTGGATGACATGTATTACACGATTGCAGTCCTCGCACAGCAGAGCGGCGACAACGCCAAGGCTTGCGGTTACTATCAGAAACTTACCGGCAATGCCAAATACGGAGAGACTGCAAAACAGCAGATAACTGCCCTCAAGTGCAACTGACAAGGCCTTTGGAGCTTCTTGCTCCTGCACGGAACATCGACATCGGCATTGCAGCCATAGACTGCGGTGCCGATGCCGTGTATATTGCCGGACCTGCATTCGGTGCAAGAAAGGATGCCGGGAACGAAATCCAGGACATTGCCTCCCTGTGCTCCTACGCACACCGGTTCGGCGCACGTATTTTCGTGACAATCAATACCATTCTCTATAACGACGAACTATCCGCCGCATACGGGATGATCGATGCCGTGACAGAAGCCGGGGCGGATGCCGTCATCATACAGGACCTTGCACTGACGGATGTGGCCCGGAGAATGCATGCCGGGAGGGCGCAAGGCCTGTCGGCCTTGGCAGGTGACTGCCGGGCAGCTGCGCTGCCTGCGCCCTCCCGACGCAGGCGGATTCCGCTCCACGCATCGACGCAATGTGCCATCCGGACGCCGCAAAAGGCCGTTTTTTTGGAAAAACTCGGGTTTTCAAGGTTGGTCCTCGAACGGGAATTGTCCATGGAGCAGATTCGGGCCATCCGCGAAGCCGTGGACTGCGAACTGGAATTTTTCGTACACGGGGCCCTTTGCGTATGCTACAGCGGACAATGCTACATGTCGGAAATGATTTCAGGGCGGAGTGCGAACCGAGGGGCCTGCATTCAGGCCTGCCGTTCACGTTACGACGTATTGGATGACTCGGGAAGGAAAATCCTGTCGGACAAATCGATCCTGTCTCTGAAAGACCTGAATCTCAAACACCGCCTCGAAGCGTTGGCGGACAGCGGGATAACTTCCTTCAAAATTGAAGGGCGGCTGAAAAACATCTCGTATGTGAAAAATATCGTCCGGGACTATTCATTGGCCTTGGATGAAATAGTGGCCCGGCGGCCCGATGAATTCCGCAGGGCGTCTTTCGGAAAAGTTTCCGGCGGTTTTGCATCCCGTTCGGACAAGACATTCAACAGAGGCTACACATCAGTGTTCATAGACGGGAAACGCGGGCTCTGGGCCTGTCCTGATGCGGCCAAATCGATGGGCGAGGAAATAGGGACCGTCGAAAATGTCAGTCCGAAAAAGGATTCCTTCAATATCAGGCCTGCCTTCAAGGGCCTTGTCCTGAACAACGGAGACGGGCTTTGCTTCATCGACGGGAGCGGGGCGATATGGGGGTTCAGGGCTGACGTATGTAACGGAATGTCTGTCAAATGCAAACGGATTGACGAATTGCGGAACGGTGTGCGGATTTTCAGAAACATCGATGTGGCTTTCGAAAAAAGCGTCGCCAATGCCAGGATTTCAAGACTCCTGCGGGCCGACATTGGCATTGTATCGGAAAAGACGGGTGACGGATTCAGGTTGTCCGTGACGGCCGTTTCCGAAGACGGCAGAAAAGTGAGCCGGACATTTGACTTTTCGGGAGACGAAGCAGCCAATGCTGCAAGAATGAAAGAAATGATGACAGCCCAGCTGTCCAAATCATCCGGAATTTTCCAATTCAGTGTAACGGGAATCGTCGGGGACTCTCTGCCTTTCCTGCCGGCATCTTCCATCAATGCGATAAGGCGGACTGTCGCCGAGGCCCTTTCGGAAACGGATTGCCGGAGTATTCCGTTGTACCTTGCTCCAGTACCGGAAAGCCTTCCGGAAGTGGACGGCAACGTTTCCTATAAGGACAATGTGTCCAATTCTGTCGCCCGTGCCCTGTATGAAAGGATGGGAGCTTCGGAAATCGAGCCTGCATACGAACTTTCCCATCGGCCGGGAGCGGAACTCATGCGGACGAAATACTGCATAAAATATCAGCTCGGACTTTGTCCTGTGCAATCTTCTTCCGGGCCGGCCGGCAGTTATCGGGGCGGGCTGCGGCTTGTCAACAACGGCAGGACATTTCCTCTCGAATTCGACTGCGCCGCCTGTGAAATGATTGTGAAAGGGTGAAAGTTTTTCTTTTTTGACACTTTTTCTCGTCAGATTTGCGTATTTTTGTATTGACATTTTATTATTAACTTTTTCAGTGTAGTTACATCATTAGGTGAGAGGGCAGCCCGTGACGGGCCACCCTCTCAAATTTTTAATCCTACTCCTGCACCGCCAATCAATTCGGTAATGATGCACAAAATGGTTGGTGATTGACTCTATTTTTCCCTGATTTTTGAGTCGTTTTCCTTGAAGTACAGAT
>CALURT010000025.1 GCA_944323245.1 uncultured Bacteroidales bacterium | reverse complement strand
AGGAAGTTGTTCGAGGCGGCGCAGATTGCGGCAATGCCACATGAGGAACAGGTATTATACAGAGACAATATGATGACTGAAAACGACTACAGGAACTGCATTGACTTTGCACGGGAGGAAGGGCATGCCTCCGGTTTTGCCGAGGGCATCGCCGAAGGTGAAGCCCGGGGACTGGCAGCCGGCGAGGCTAAAGGACGGGCCGAGGGTATTGCCGAAGGTGAGGCTAAAGGTATCTCCGCTGTCGCAAAGTCGATGAAAGCGAAAGGTTATGCCATTGCCGACATAATGGATGTATCAGGCCTGTCGCAAAAGGAAGTCGAGGATCTGTAGGCAGATTCCTCGACTCCGGTCCTCCGGACCTCCGCTCGGAATGACATCGCAATTCCCGTCCGGAATGACATCGCAATTCCCGCTCAGGAAGACAGAGGATTATTGTCGGACGGCGGTTTCGAGATACTGCCACCAACCGAAGTTGATGATGTGTACGAGGTCGAAGACCATCAGCCCGTCAGACTTGTCAAGATTCATCCGCACGGCCTTCATGAACTGCTCCGGATTGTTCCTGTAATCCTCGACATACATGCCGCCGAGGAACGGATTGTCAGGACCGAGAAGCATCCTCGAATACAGACACGCTCCTTCCACACAGAGATGTTCCCCTGAACTCAGACCGCTGTCGGTTTCGTTTTTATAGGTACCGTTGCCCTTACGGAACTCCTCAAGCGTCACGAGAGGATAATAATTGCCGTTGGTGTAAAGGTCCAAAAGCTCTGCATATCCGTAATTCTTGTAATTCTCCGTAGCCCAGTCGAAATCCTCCGAAGGATCATAATCCTTGCTTGCCCAGTTCACACCGACTTCATAATAGGACGGATACCAGGCACCCGTGTAAGCTCCGAAAGCGGCATCCGGGTCTGCAGCCTTGACTGCCGCACGGGCCTCCTCAAAGAAAGAGCAAATCACGGAAGCCCTCCATTCCAACCACTGTTTGAAATACTCTCCCCTCTTTATCTCATACTTTCCGGACTCAGGATTCTTCACCCATTCGTAAATATCTTCAGGATACCTGTCAAGTTTCTTCCCGATATATTTTTCGAAGAGTTCCCGGGAATAATCCGAAAAATCAGACTGGATATTGTCATACCTCGCCCTGTCGAGAACCACCCCGTCGATGTCATACTTCGTCACAAGCTCGGCAAGAATGTCGCAGGCGTGCTTCCGCACCTCCGGTAGGGCCGGATTCGTAAACAGATTGGCCTTCCTTTCAATGTCAATCTGCTTCTTCAGCCCCTCGCCCGGCACATAATTCACAGCCTGCCACTCCGGATGGCTCTCATATATCAGGCCTTTTTTGAAATAGCCCTGCCCTTCGGCAAAAGTGTTTATGGAACAATAGATTCCAAGACCGTTGGCACGGGCCGCCTTGGAGAATTCGCCGACATAATCGAAATCAGGAGCAGGAACACCTTTCCATTCCGTCATGCGGGGAGTGAAATCACTGTCGTACGGTACACGGCTCGCCGTACCTTTCACGTCAAGGACGATAGCCGTCATTCCAGCCCTCGCTATCCTCTCGCAATAATATTTCACGGAATCCAATGAACTGAACCTTGCCCAGTTGGCGGACAAATCCACCCACATCAGCTTTTCCTGTTCAGCATCAAGCCTCCCGTGGAGGTCAACGTCGTAACTGCCGAACGGATCGAGCATGGCGTCTATGACGAGAGCGCATTCAAGTTTGGACAATTCCGTATCTTCCGCATAGCCTTCGGATACATGCGACTCACCGGAAGCACAGACACGGTTATCCGCCAGCAGCGAAATCACCTCTGGCAGAATTTCCTTCACCGGACGGCCATCTACAGCCGAAACCAGTCCGGCCAAATATGCGACGTCCGTCGGAGCGTCACCATCTGCCGGCAAAACCGACAGACCAGACGAAACCGACGAAGCAGAAGCATCAGAAGAAACCGACGGGGCAGACGAAGCCGACGGGAAAGAGAGCGGCGTACCGTCTTCACGCTTCAGACCACCATAAAAATCCTTGAAACCGTCCAAAAGTTCACGTTTTGACACGGACTCCGAAATATGGAACCACGACTGGTTCTCCCAACCTTCGGTCCTGCCCTCGTAGCGCAAGATTCCGGTCAGGGCAATCCTCTGCAGGACCTTGAAATACGGACTGTCGACACCGACGTCGAGAAGCGGGAGCAGATACGCACCGCAATCAAGCAGTTCGGCCTGCACCTCCCTTATGGAAATCTCGGACACCCCGCAATTCTTCCTGACTGCCTGTGCAGCCACCACTCCTGCCGCCTGACCGAGCTGGAGGACAACAGGCTGGAGGCGTGTGCTGCCATTGACGATATTGGTCACGGAAATGGATTTCTCTATCACCAATATGTCATCGTACATGCGAGGCATCATCACCCCTATCGGAAGACCGTAGGAAGGGACCGGATGGAAATACAGGTTCGGAAGGCTCTCCCAGCCGCTGTACCGTGTGTGGTGATGGTCCACCGGATAATCCCCGACCGCTATCGCCGTGCGGTAAAGCCTGTCCGGCTGGTCGTAAGGCGCCATCAAATCGTTCAGGTCGAACCGGACCTGACCGTCAATCCTCCTCGATTCCCTGTGATAAGGATAGAAAGGAAGCCCGTCGGCGGTAGGATATTCCTCAGCGATACCGAGATTCTTCATCCCAAGTTCGTTCTGCATGAAATAAAGGAACCTTATGCTTCTCTCCTTGGCTTCACGGAATGCGCTGTCACGCTGCTCCGGAGTCATCTCTATGGCGTTGCAATAGAAATCGTTACCTTCCAAAGGCCAGTTGATCATATATTTCCCGTTCGGCAATTTGCCGTAGGTAATCATATCCTGAGGCCCCCACATCCGATATTCCTCCTTCGGGTGCTTGCACACGGGATTGGTGCAGCAGCAGGCAAACTCCGACACGTCGTAATCGTCTGGCTCGGGAATCGGCACTGGATGGTCGTACTCCTGAAGAATCATCACGTAAGTAAGGTCCTGAATGATGCCATTGGAAAATTCAGGAGCAATATCTTCACCCGTGAGGCGGTATGACTCCATGCCTATGCTGTATGGAATCCCGACCGCAGCGGCCACATCGCCCAATTCCGTACCGTCCACGAGAATTTTTCCGGAAACCTCATCAGTGACCGCAGGTGTGCCGGCTTCATCCGAAGACTGCGAAAGACTCACTTTCCAGCCGTCATCTGTGTGCTCGAACCCTGTCGCCACAGTATTGAGCTTTACCGTCAGGTTCTTCTCCCTTGCGGCGATGTTGGCGAATATCCTCGCCCCGACGGATGGCTCGAACATCACATTGCTCACCCAGCCGGTCTTCAAGGCCTCCGGTCCGCCGTAATGGGCCTCAAGGCTGTCGCGGAACTCAGCCCAGATGCCGCCTCTCAATTTATAGCATCCGTCAGTAGCGCTCACTCCCGCCGATGTCAGCATTCCGCCGAGCCACTCGTGTTCTTCGACCAAAAGGACCTTCGCCCCGCTGCGTGCAGCCTGTATTGCCGCTGCCGTACCCGAAGTGCCGCCTCCGACTATTACCACATCATAACGGTTTCCCGATGTCCCGCATGAAGCGAATGCCGCTGCCACGACGATGCAGCCTGCAAAAAATTTTATGATACTGTTGGTTTTCATGTTTATTTCGTTTTGTGTGAGAATAATCCTATACCGGAATGCTCATAAAAAGGAGGGAACGGGATTAATCTTCTATTCCCGATCCCTCCGAATGTCAGTCATGTCCGGATTTCGCGGACAAAAGTCTAATGAGGGAATTCCACGCAGGCAGCAACATCGTATCCTGCATCTACCACATAAAGACGCATGATACCGTTATCAACGACAATCTTCACGTCATTGACACCCACCGTCGATGAACTTCCTCTCGTCACGGATGTAGTATATGCAAGAGATGCATTGGACAAATCGGTAATATCCACAAGGTAAACCTTAGGTTCGGAATACCCGAAGAAATCGCTTTGTCCGATCGCACAATAGCGCACACCGTTGTATTCTGCAATAGATATGCTATTCAGGTTTTCATTGCCTATGCAATCCGTCAGGAATACTCCTTCCCAATTCTCCTTGGTTGCATTGTCCGGGTCCGGATTATAATACAGATAATATGGATCTCCGGCGTATCCGGCAAAGAACAGGCCGTCCGAAAGATCATCTGATACCGGAGAAACTACACCGTAAAGGACGCTTGAGACACCCCAGTCACTCGTGTACGGAGTCGGTTTTGCCAAAGTCTTCGTCACGGCTCCGTTTTCAATCTGCCAAGCCACGCAATAGTTGACAGATGCGGCAAAAGCCGTAACCACTGCTTTCGACTTGATGTCTCCGACAACTCTCAGATTACCGAGCGTTCCGGTATAAAGATTACCGGCGCCGTATGTGGCAAGTTCTGAAACATCAGTACCGTCATAAGCATATACAGTGAAATCCTGAGATACACAATCAGCATTTGCTGCGAACACCAAATTACCGGCATCATCACTTGCGAAAGACTGAGGGGCAATGCTTAATCCAGGAATTTCCACCGTTCCGACATACTCTCCAGTAGCCGGATCCACTGCATGGATACCGTCACCGTTTGTCATTACAAGATCTCCGCCATAGTATCCGACATGGAACTGCCCAGAAACAGGAATTGACGGCCAGTCTTCCGAGAATGTCTTGTTCCAGATGGTTTCTATGGCACCTGCCGGCTGGACAATATTGAACTCATTGACTATGTCGTTGCCAAAGACATCCTTACCGGTAATGGTAAGGCCTGAGGCCGTACGCTCGACCCATTCAGGGTTGGAATCCACCTCAAGGGTAACGTATGATGTCTGCATCACTTTCGACTGAGGCACCTCACGGATCCAAGTGTATTCCGAAGGGATGTTGACCACGTAGTCCACATTGTGGCTTACGACGATTTCCACTGTACCGCCCCCGGCAGGAACAGGATAGTTCACCGCATCCACGGCCACGGAATTGGTCTCCGTCTGGGTAATGGTGACTGTCTGCACGGCTGCACCCGCAAGGATGTTGAATTCAGCCGAACGGACAACTCCTGTAGTGTTCGGATCCACGGTCACTACTATACCGGCATCGCCGGCTTCACCCTTGAGCACGTCTATCGAGCAGAACCCGAGAGTGGAATATCCTCTGATCTGCCACTGATAGTTGGTAGAGAAGTTGATGGCGACCTCCGCTCCTTCAGCCGAAACTTCAGCCGGCGTAAAGGTAGAGCCTTCCGCTACATTGATGTAAGCCACCGGCAAGAGTTCTTTCTTGTTGCAGGAAGCAAGAACCACCAACGCCATCGATAAAAATATAAATATTCTTTTCATTGTCTTAAAAATTCATTGGTTTTAGCTATTCTTCCGAAGCTCTCAGAGCATCGATTCCGGCCTTGACATACGACCACTGGTCAGCCGACCTCAAATGGCACATGTCGAAAAGGAAATATCCGTCGCAAGCATTTGCACAGGCTGTCACGGACTGGGTGATGGCCTGATTTTCCAACTCCTGCGAAAACTCGTTGTCACTGTCCCAGTTGCCCACGTCAGGGCCTCCGGCACAGATACGTGGTCCGCCGGCAGTCTTCTGCTTGGCGAGCATGCAGAATCCTTCCATAGTCCATTCGGTAGTGCCTGTAACCTTGTTCGGAGCGGCATAGGCGCCTATGAGCATCACGTCCATGTGGTCCGCATAACCGAAGTTGCGGTACTCGTCGGTAGCCCACCAGCTATGGTAGAGGCCTGTATTGTAGGATGGTGAAGCCCAGTTCACACCTTCTGCGAAATAGGTGCTGTACCAGCCTCCGACATACACTCCGAAATCCACATCGGGATTCACGGCCTTGACACGGTTGCGGGCCTCTTCCATGAAGTCATGGATGACCTTGGCACGGAACTCTAACCATTTCCTGAAATACTGAGGTTCAGGAGAAGGCACATCGGCGTAGGCCCAATTCACAGGCATCACGTCTTCCGGCCAGTTTGCAAGCGTGGTACCGATATATGACTCGAACTGTTCCCGCGTATAGTCGGAAAAATCGCTGCGGATGCTGTCGAAACGTCCCCTGTCGAGGATGATACCGTCCAAATCCTTATAGGCTGCAAGGTCTTCCAAAAGGGAGAACAGATAGGCCTGCACGTCAGGATGCACCGGGTTGAAGAACTTGGCGGAATATTCATTCACACCGTCACCGTTCTCGTCTCCCAAATCCATGATGCTCTTAAAGCCGTCTGCCGTATTCACCACAGTGGTAAGCTCGGCCATGGCCGGGTCGCGGAATACGGCTCCTGCGTTTCCGACTGCCGTGGCATTACCGCCGACAAAAGTGTTGATAGAGGCATAGACCCTCAGTCCGAGCTTGTGACCCTCGTCGATGAATGCCTGAAGGTAGTCCCATGTCGCAGTCCTGTGGAACTGCGCCTGTCCGGATGTACCCCAATAGGAAAGCCATTCGACCTGCTGGCAATTGTCCGTCTGAAAAAGGACATCTCCGGTAGTAGGTCTCACATCCACCACGATGTCGGTAAATCCGGCATCGGCAGCCTTGGTCAGGTCACGGACGATGGCAGCACGGCTGTTTGCAAAATCAGGGAAATTGGCAGCAGCATCTATCCATATAAAGCATGGCTTGCCTCCGTCCTGATCCGGGTCAGTGCCGGGATTCACCTCTTCCGGCTTGTTCGAAGGGAAATTGTCCATGCCGGACGGCCCGTCGGTCCTGCAGGACAGGACCGAGAGCGCCGACACAAACAAAAACACTACAATACTCAATACTCTGTTCATATCTAAATCCTACTGTTGGATACAATCGAATTCGTAGCAGGTGATGAGGTCGTAATTCGCATCCACGAAATAAACGTCCATGTAATAACCGTCCTCGGATACCACGATGAGCACATCGGAAGTGGCACCTGTAACACCCTTGAAGCCGCCTACATTGAGTTCCGAATAAGGAACGGCATGGAACGATGTCACCTGATTAGGGTTCGTGATATCATAGACAAGGAGCTGAGGTACGTATCCCCAACTGAAGTGTGCTCCGATACCGGCAGCAAGGTAATTGGCACCGTTGAACGTCACGGTAGCAAGACAGTTGTTGTTCTCGTTCGAAGATGCCGGTGCTGCAACTGCGACTGTTGTCGACGACATATCCCTTGAATAATAGAGGTCATATACACCCCAGTATCCGAATGCGAAGACTCCTGTTGCAATATCGGAAGTCGCTGCCACCATACAGCCATTGGCGATGTTGGAAAGTGTCCAGCCCGTATTCAGAATCTTAGGCGAATCAGCCACTCCGGAATTGATCTGCCATGCAAGACCTGAAACTGTGCCATCGGTGTTCGCAACCACTACTGCTTTCTCATCTATATTTCCTGTCACACGGATATTTCCAAGATTTGCATACGAAGCATTGCTGTATGAAATCAGTTCTACAGGAGTGGCATCGATGGATTCCATTGCGTAAACCTTGAAGTCCGTACCGCTTGTCGAATTGGCAGCGAAGAGGATGTTTCCTGCCTCGTCGCTTACAATATAATGGGCGGTATAGCCGTCAGGGATGGCAAGAGTACCGAGATATTCGCCGGTCTTCCTGTTCAAAGAGTAGATATTCGTGCCTCCGGCGAGGACATAAAGCACGTCGCCGTTCGCAGCAAGCCTCATAGGAGCATCAGCAGATGAAAGCGTTACGCCGAGATTTGCGAAATACTTGGTCCACACGTTCTTTGCACTGCCCACCCTTGCGCCGTAGCCGATCTTTTCAGGAACTGCGAACGCTATGGTATATTCGTTCTTGTCGACTTCATTATGAGCGGTTACGGTGATTTTGTCACCAGGCCTGATAGTCTCCAAGTTGCCCGATACGGTAGAATGAGGGCTTGATACGTAATCCACTGTACAACCTGTAAGTTCATCCAAAGGACACATCAGAGAAATGGTCTTCTGTCCCGGGTTGATAATTCCCTGGTAGAGGGCACCTCCGGAAGTCACATTGAACGAAGTTATTTCACAGCCTTTCAGCTTCGTGATCTTAGCTGTAAGAGTGTATTCTTTCGTCCTGTCAGCTGCATCGTATGCCGTGATATGATAAGTCTGTGTCATGTCCATGACTCCAAGGCTCGGCTCTATATATGAGCCGTTCGCAAGAGATGCGGACACCCTCATATTGGTAAGGAGAGCCTCCGGCACTTCGTAATCCGACTCCTCCGGATAATAATAAGGCACTTCCACGACAATATTGCCGTCGGCATCCGGAAGGGCTGAAAACTTCGCATTGACGTCATTTTCATATACCTCTCCCGTAAAGGCCGCCGTCACGCTCTGGATTCCCATTTCACCGAGCTCCATCCCGGCAAGCGGATCGACCTCCTTGCAGGAGGCGAACATCGCCATCACTGCAATCGATAAAATCAATATATTGAATTTTCTGTCCATAAAACTTAGTTCTTATCGGTTAAAGCCATTCAGGAAATTGCTGCAAGGCCTTGTTATTGCTCAATTCGCCCTCAGGCAACGGTATCTGATAGATTTTGTCAGTATATATCCTTGTCTGCTCGTCGCAGTCGATATATTCATACCTCGAGTTGGCTCCTTCACTCGTTACCTTGAAACCATGCACAGTCGTACCGTTGAGTTCGTCCACGAGGACTTCCCATCTGCAAAGATCCCAGAAATAGTGTCCTTCGAATGCAAGTTCGAGTTTACGTTCCTTTCTGATTGCATTCCAGAGGTCTTCGCCCGAAAGGGTGCTGTAAGGAAGGTCCACACGGGAGCGTATCTGACGCAGACATTCATTGGCAGTATTCGGATCGTCAAGACGATAGGCTGCTTCGGCCTTGTTCAGAAGGACTTCGGCATACCTTATCATGACCCAAGGCTGCTGTGAACGTACAGATGTAAGGTCCACATGTGTTTCATCCACGAGTTTGCGGAGATAATAACCGGTCGTGGTCTTTCCCGACGGATTCACCGTACCAGGTGCTGTCCAGCCGTCCTTTCCGCCCTCGAAAGCCTCGATGGTGCGGCCTTTCCATGGAGCGCCGTTATAGAGGATGGTAGCGCCGAAACGAGGTTCGAGCTGATCGTACGGAGGTTCGTCCGTCGTACCGCCGGACACATGCCATGCGCTCCAGTCCACTTCGCCGCCTCCTGCATATTCATACTCTTCGACAAGTTCCTGAGTAGGATTGCCAAGACCGTTGGCATTGCTTTCCTCGCTGTCGCCTCCCGGTGAAAAATAATAGTCGAAGTTATGGTCGAGGATACCGTGCTGGTATGTATAGTCGAGGATGGATTCCGTATTGCCCTGCATGGCGGTAGTGGAGAAGCATTTGGCATATTCTTCGGACGTAGAGCCATCCATCAGTTTGAATCCGCCTTTTTCCACTTCATCAGCCGCAGCCTTGGCTACGTCCCAACGCTCTGCATAAAGCATGGCACGGGAAAGCAAGGCCCATGCAGCGTAGCTCGTAACCCTGCCCTGATCTGCACCGTCCCACTTAGGAGGGAGGTTCTGTGCAGAGAAAGTAAGGTCTTCCTCTACAATGTTCCAGCTTTCCTCCTCGGTATTGAGAGGGGTGTCCTTGGCATAGTCAAGCATGTTTTCCCTGTAGACAATCACCTGATGATAGCGTTTTACAAGCTCGAAATACACCATTCCCCTGAAGAATCTGGCTTCTGCTTCGAAACGGGTGATTTCCTCCGGTTCGAAAGTGGCATACTGCTGCATCGAATAAAGGAATTCGTTGATTCTTCTTATCTGTTCGTATGCTGCCGACCAGTTCGAAAGATAGAAAGCACATGAAGAAGCCGTCGTCCCGGCCAGGCCGTACACGAACTGACTCATGAAGCCATAGTGTGCACCGGTGTTGTTGCTCGCTGCCGGGGAATATTTCATCATGTCCGTCAAAGCCTCGGTGAGTCCATAAGAACACTGCATGGCCTGAGACGCATCGGTCCAATACTGGCTGTAGTTGTTTATGTAATCATAGAAACTGTTCACATACAGTTCCGCATATTCCGGTTTCGACCACATCATCCTGTCAGTCACTGCGTCAGTCGGCTGAAGGTCCAAAAAGTCGTTGCAACTGACGGAGGCTGCGGCAATTCCGGTAATCAATAAGAATTTGGAAAATATTTTCATTGCCATAGATGTTAGAATGTGATACTAAGACCGCCCATTACCGTCCTCTGCTGAGGATAGTAACCAAGGTTGACTCCAGGGGACTCAGGGTCGATGCCCTCAGGAAGTCCCGACAAAGTGAAGAGGTTTCCACCCTCCACGAAGACTCTGAGCTGCTGCACTCCGATGGCCTTCATCCATTTCTGAGGGAAAGTATAGCCGATCTGTGCAGTCTTGAGACGGATATATTTGCCGTCCCTGTACCAGAATGTAGAAGCAAGTGTGTTGTCTCCTCCGGTCGAACGGTTGACAGAAAGACGAGGATATTCCGCATTCGGGTTTTCCGGAGTCCATGAGCCTTCTGCGAGAAATACAGGAGCATTGGCTTCCGATTTGAATATCTTCGTGAAAGGTGTACTGTCCATGGCACCGTTGTAATAGATACCTGTCAATGCCACATCGAACAGGGCGCCTCCGGTGAACATGAGGGAGACGTCTATGCCTTTCCATGCAGCGTAGAGGTTGAGACCTCCCGTAAGCTCAGGACGGTTGCTCCTACCGCTGTATGTACGGTCCTTCCATGCGTCGATGACGCCGTCACCGTCTATGTCCCTGTACTTGATGTCTCCGAGCTGAGGACGTTTGCCGTCATACCACGGAGAAGCGTCGATTTCCTCCTCTGTCTGGAAAAGTCCGTCAGCGATAAGGATAAGGTCCGAATTGACAAGGGAACCTGTCACCTGCTGATAAGACGGCGTACCGTAAGAATCCGCATATTTTACGTACTTGGCCCTTGCCCAGCTGATAGTAAGCCTTGCACCGTATTCGAAGTCACCGACACGGTTGTCATGCGAAAGGGTGATTTCGACGCCCCTGTTGTCGATGGCGTTGTTGTTCGAGTAAGTCGGATAGTAACCGCCCATCGAAGCAGGATAACCGGTAGTGCCGGCAAGGATGTCGTAAGTGTATGTATAGAAGGCATCGAATTCGATACCGAGCTTGCGCTGCCAGAAGGATGCGTCGAAACCGGCATTCACCGAACGCTGGCGCTCCCATGTCAGAAGCGGGTTGGCTACCGATGAAGTGGTCCATCCGTAAACCGGAGTACCGCCGAAAATGGCGCTGTATCCGTTGTTGCCGAGACGGCTGAGGAAGTTGAACGGATTGATGTTGTCCGAACCTACTTCACCGAATGACGCCCTGATTTTCAAATCGTTAAGAACCATTTTAGCCGGCTCGAAGAACGGTTCGTTCGAAATACGCCATGCCACGGAAGCCGACGGGAAGAATCCCCAGCGTTTGCCCTTGACGTTGCCGGCGAATTTGTAACTTCCGTCATAACGTCCGGAGAGTTCGATGAGATAGCGGGAGTCGTAAGCATAGTTGAGACGGGCAACGAAACCTACGGAACGGCTCTGCGAGCTGGACCCGTAGACAGGAAGTCCGCTGTCCCCGTCGGCTTCACCGACCTGACCGAGTTCTGGAAGTTCCACGAAATCGAGTCCCTTTCCTTTCGCTCCGAAATTGTTGTATTTCCAGTCCGTGAATTCCATCAGGGCGAGGGCCTTCACGTCATGCTTGCCGAAAGTACGGTCGAAGTTGATACTTGCCTGGCCTACCATCTGCTGGGTCTGTGCAAGACCTTCCACCAATTTGGCTTCGTTGTTTCCGCGCGGGTCTGTCACTAATCCGCTGCTGTAAGTCTGGGTACCGTTTCCGAGAGCAGTCGAGAAGTTTTCCGCCCTCATGTAATAAGGAGTACTCAGGTTCTTGGCAACTTCGAATGTCTTGTCATAAGAGCCGGTGAACTTGACATTGAGACCTTTCACCCATGGAAGGTTCCACTGAAGGGTGGCGGTCGTCTGCAAGCTTGTCGTCACGCTCTTGTATTTCCCCGACTCGTTCATGGCGGCTATAGGATTGTAATAGCGGCCGTGACCTTCATAAGAACCTACATAGTCGCCTTCGTAATACATAGGAAGGTAAGGATGCGCATAGATAGCCTGCTCCGCAATACTGTAATATTGAAGGGCCGACTCTGACGTCTCGGCATTCCACGAGCCTCCTGCCTGCAGGCCCGGGGTACGCTGGTCGCCTACCTGTCCTGCAATACCGAATTTGAACACGAGGTTCTTGGCGATATTGGCATCGAGGTTGATACGGGCATTGTACCTCGTATAGTTGAAGTTGTCCACGTTACCTTTCTGATGCAGGTAGCCGAGTGATGCGAAGTAACGGATTTTCTCCGTACCGCCGGATACGGAGACATTGTGCTGGGTGTTGATACCTGTCCCGAAGGTGGCATCTATCCAGTTCGTATTGCCGAATCCGTTTGTCCCGTCGATCATGGACTGGACATCCTCCTGTGAGAAACGAGGAGAAAGTCCGTCGAGTTCGAGGGCGCGGTTGTAATAGTAGGCATATCCCGGACCGTCGAGGAATTCAGGATAGTTCGCATTCATGGACACACCGCCCGACCCGGTATAGCTGATACGGGTGTCTCCGACGTTACCGCTCTTGGTGGTCACGATGATGACACCGCCGGCTCCTCCGAGTCCGTAGACAGCAGCAGCAGCCGCGTCTTTCAGGATGGAGATGCTCTCGATTTCATTAGGGTCGATGTCATCTATGTCACGAGGGATACCGTCCACGATGTATTTCACGTTATACTGGGAACCGCGGATTCTGAGCGCAGCCTGGTCTGCACCCGGCTGACCGCTCTCCTGTACGGATGAAATACCGGTCATCTTACCTGCGAGGACACTCGTCACATTGGTGGCCGGGCCTTTGAGGATCTCGTCGCCCTGAACCTGGCTGACCGAGCCCGTAAGGCTTTCCCTGCGCATGGCGCCGTAACCGATCACCACTGTCTCAGTAAGATAAAGATTGTCTTCCGACATAGTCACATCGATAGTCTCCTGTCCTTCATAGACTTTGCGGACAGTAGCCATACCGAGACAAGAGAATTCCAATTCATCTCCGTTTTCCACGGCGATGGAATATTCACCCTCGTTGTCTGTCAAAGCACCCTGAGTAGTGCCCACGACCATAATGGTGACACCGGGCAGCGGACTGCCGTTGTCGTCTGTCACTTTTCCGGTCAATGTCGTCTGCGCCATCATGCTGCCGAGTCCCGGCACCATAAATGCGCATACGGCAGCCAGAAATCTGGCTGACATAATTAAATCCTTGAAAAATGCTTTCATTAGAATTTGGGTTAGTGATACTATTGTTATTGATTGTCTTGTTACTGTTTCGCAGTCACGACAAGTGCGGTAGGCACCTGACGCATTACGATGGAAGCGCCGTCTCCGCTGTCGGACGGTCTGTTGAGCACCTTGCCGTCCTTGCCGACAATGGCGGACGAACCGCCTCCGTCGAGATTTACGGCTATCATTGCTCCAAGGGAAATGAGTTTGTCCGCGAGTTCGGAAAGGGTATAGCCGAGGCTTTCGTTCATACCGCGCCCGTCGCAGACGAGGATTATCACTTTACCGTCGGACGTACCGGCCACTGCCGTACGAGGCTGACGGGACATGCCGGCCGTACCTCCGGCATCAAGAACTTCACGCCAGTAATACCTGTCGGCTACATTCTGTGCGTTCTGTACTAACATAGGCCCTCCTCCGATGGCTTCTGCAGGAGTCCAGAGGACAGCGCCTTCAGTAGTTGCCGTCGGCATGTCCTTCATGTAGATTCCGGCGGATTCGTCGTTGTCGAGCGGTGACGGGTAAGAATACGCCTTGGTGGACGACGGGCAATATACCCACGTCGCCTCGAACTCTCCGTCATCATGGATGCCGAAAGCCGCCCTTACAGGATAGACAGTCTTGCCGTCAGGATAGGCATACTGGGTAGCCGGAGAAAGCAGCTCGCCTTCGTGGATGCAGAGGCTGAGAGACTCGCCGTTGTAAAAATATCCGCCGTTGGTCACGACAAGGGGTTCCATGCCCTGCGTAGAAAGTTCTGCGTGGATGCCTTCCGGAGTCTTGGCCGGAGAGAAGTGCATGGCGTTGACGACAGCGTCGCCTTCAGTGTCCACGACTGCATACCAGCCGACACATTTGCCGCCGTCATCGAAATAATCCGTAAAAGAATAGAGAGAAACGGATGACGGATACCCTTCCTGCAGAATATCCTCATCCTCAAGGGTCACCGGGCCCTCTTCGGGCTCTTCGCCTTCTGGAAAATCATAATTTTCACCCCCCCCGGTGCCTGTACACGAGGATAAAAGCACCGCAATTACAAAAAGGGATAGAAATTGCCGAGTAATTTTCATGAAATTTTACCTTTAATCCTCACAAATATATTAATTTTTTAATAAATTCAATAATGTTTTTGAATAATTTTAATTACATTATGAATAGCTCTGAACTTCCTACGGATAGCTCAGGGCTGTTGCGGGGGCGGTATAGACGTTTCCGAAGCGGTCGGTGATGCGGACTTCGATTTTTGCCGACGGGTCAGACGGGACAGCCTTGAAGAGATGTTCCGTCCTCGTCGGGCCTATCCACTCGTATTTGATTTTCTCCTTGTCCTGGCACATCAGCTTCGAATACGGGTCGAAACCGGTGAATTTTTCCATTTCACCCATAACCTTCCCGTTTTCAAGCCACTCCACGGTCCACTTGTCGTCATAGTTCCAGACATTGGCTATCACACAGTCAGGATATTCGTCAGAAGCTCCCGGCAGATAGACCCGGGCCTGATAGTCCGAAGGATAGCCGGAGCTCTTGTATATCCACTTCACGTCGCTTCCGTCGATTTCATAGACACCGTAGCCGGCAGGCGTCCCGTCTAAGCAGACGTCGGTACACCACCATGTGCCGCAGACCGCAGCCGTATTGTGTTCCATGAGATTGTCAGAGAAACAGATGTTCAGATTGTAGTGCATGTGACCCGAAATGATGTGCGTAACATACGGGGCGAGCAATGCGTGCAGGGCGGAAGCGTTGACGGTCTGGTCCGCGAGATTCCCGTAGTCGTATGAGAACGGTTTGCGGTCGGGAGTCAGCCGCGACGGCATATGCATGGCTACTATGAGCGTCGAGCCTTCAGGCACGTATGACAGGTCCTGTTCGAGCCAGCGGAATGTCTTCTCGTCGACATATCCTATGTAAAAGTAATCCCGTCCGATATAGAAATTGTTGTTGATGACTACGTAGTGTACTTCCCCGCGGTTGAAGGAATAGCATGCGGGACCGAAATTGTCCTCGAAAGTCCTGTACGAAGTCTCGAAAGTCCTTCCGTAATAATCCATGTCGTGATTTCCTATGGCCCGGTACACCGGCATATCAAGCTGCGAGGCTGTCTTGGTATAAGGAGCGAACAGCGACGGGGTGTCACCCACTATGTCTCCGCAGTCCAGACCGAAAACATCCATACCTTTGAAATTCTCCCTGTAGGCCATCATGTCGTCAAGCAATACGTCATAGACTTCGAGGTTCTCCTCGGAAATCAGCTGGACGTCAGACTGCACGAGACAAACGTGTTTCCTGTCATCGACCGGGTTCTTGCCAAGGGTGAAATCGTATGTCCCCTCCCCTTTTATTTCCTTGTAGAACACGGGCACCGTCCCTTTTTCCACCTGAGGAAGGTAGCCTGACGGAGTCGATACGAATACGAACCGGCTGTCGTCCATGGCGGCCAGTTCATAACGGCCCTTCGCATCGGTCACAGCACAGTTACGGCCGTCGGAAACGACCACTCCCGGAAGTCCCCTGCCTTCGGCTTCCACTTTTCCTTTCAACAATACTTCAGCATCTGCGGCGGCCGAAGCCATTGTCATGCACAATGCCGTCATTGACAATGTCTGAAAAATTCTTGCGTTCATATCAGAATACAGGTTTTGCGGGATCCATGTCCCAGCCGGTTACGGTAGATATATAAGGTATGAGACTCATGGCCATTTTCATCTGGCCCTTGTAATTCGGATGCCATGCCGAACCGAGGTCGGTGGTATCGTTGTACAGTCCTTTTTTCAATATGATGACATGGATATCCGGATCCGACATCCTTTCGGCCGCCTTTTTCAGATAGGACGGCAACGGCTCGCCGGTCGTAGGCGGACATACGCAGATGACAGGTATGTTTCCGTGCTGGCTCCTGATCTGCGAAAGGAGGTTGCAGTATCCGTCCACGAATTCTTCTTCAGACGGCACCGGAGGTACGGCGAAATCGTTGGTACCCAAGTTTATAACGACTAAATCAGGCTGATAGCCGCCTTTCCATGCCGTAGTGTCCATGTCGAAAGTCCTCAGCATCCTTTCCTGCATGCATACGGCGGAAACCGTAAGGCTGTCGCCGTAATTGCGGACCGCGCCCTGTCCGGAATGGGCCACCATGGTGTAGTCCGTACCGAAATAACGTGCAATGGCAGCAGCATACGTCAGATTGCAGTTCTCCGTGGAGACCTTGAACGGCTCGTTCCTGTCCTTTCCCTCGGTTCCGAAACCGCAGGTCAGGGAATTGCCTATGAACTCTATGTGGCGTCCGGGCACATCCGAAGGCGCTATGAGCCTGCAGCCCGACGGCATCATGAATCCTCTGATTTCCGCCCTGCCGTATTCGCCCTCGGTGCATTTCTGGAGCCTTATTTCATGAAGTCCGGTTTTCAGACAAGCATCTTCCTGGCAGGCATCTTCCAGACAAGCACCGCCATGGCAGGCGCCGTCGAAAAGAGTCACGACCGTATCGGCTACTGCATTGACCGACCCGGCGTTGATTCCGAACTTCCGGGACAATTCGCCGTCGATGAAGACATTGAACCAGGCTTCGCCTTTCACGGAAATCTCGGCGTCAAGCCTGTTTCCGTCGATTACAGTGGTAAAATACGTCCCGACCCAGTCATAGGAGACATTGCCGTCTCCGTCAGCGACAGTCCTTCCGACATATCTTATCTCCGGCGCAGATGCTTCCGTCCTGTCGCCTATTTCTATCTCGTCGCAGAACAGGAAGGCCCTGATGCCGGCAAGCCAGCTCCATTCAGGTACCACGGTCTCCGCCTCGGCCTTCACTTTCACATATCGCGCCGCCGTTTCCGGAAAGGAAATGAAGTGCCTGCGTACTTCTTTGGTTTCCTGAGCAATCTGCGGATATTCCCTTTCCGCTACGGTGCGGAATTTCCTCCCGTCGTCAGATACGGACACGGATATTTTCCTCGCATCGAATACTCCATCGGCAGTGTTGACGCATACGCCGAGGGCCACGGATGCAAAAGAAGTCCTGCTTCCGAGGTCGATGACCGCTTCCATATCCTCGGTCTCGAAGCCCAACCAGCGTCCGCTGCCGAATACGATGTCACCCTTGAGCCCGTCCACAAGCATCCGTGCCCCGTCGAACGAATATTTGCCGCTCGGAGCAGTCAGAAGTCTTACGGGTTTGGCCGTAGCCTTGTTGAAAAACACCTCGTCTACGGTCACGGGAGAGGATTCCCCGTTGCGGAAAGCCGCTGCGGACAGCACTGCGTTTTCACGGATTTTCAGGCTTCCTTCATAAAGAGGAGAGTCTTCCGTCGGCACGGAACCGTCGAGTGTATAATGTATCGGAGCATTGCCCATGGTTTCGTATGTCACCGAAAGCGCCCCGTTTTCAAAGTCCGGACTGACGGACGACGATACGTCAAACACGTGCTTTGCGTATCTGTAACCTTCCGAGTCATAGATGCGTATCAGGTTTTCGAGCCTGTCAAGAAATTCCTTGTAATTCTTTTCTGCCGGATAGTTCCACTGGTTTTCGGCAAGCGCCGCCCATCTTGGAAGCACCATGTACTGTACGTGAGGGAACGATTCGATGTATTCCGTCCACAGATTGGCCTGGAGTCCGAGGATATGGCGTTTTTCCTTCTTAGTCAGGGATTTCGGCACCGGGTCGTAATCGTACACAGATTCTACCGGAATGTATCCTCCGATGGAAAGCGGTTCTTTCGAAGTGTCCTTGCCCTGATAATAGTCGAAATACAGATATGTGTTCGGAGTCATGATGACATCGTGACCGAGGCGTGCGGCCTCGATTCCGCCTTTCTCTCCCCTCCACGACATGATGATGACGCCGTCAGCGGCTTCTCCTTCAAGGATTTCATCCCAGCCGATGACCTTCTTGCCGTGGGACTGCAGGAATTCGGCCACGTGTTTCATGACATGCCCCTGCAGTTTCTGCTCCTTGGTGGAGGATGCGTCGTCTTTCAGTCCTAATTCATCGGCCTTTGCCTGGCATTTCGGGCAATTCTCCCATCTGACTTTCGGACATTCGTCGCCTCCGATATGTACGTACGGCGACGGGAAGAGTTCCATGATTTCGGTGAACACCCCGTCGAGGAAATCGAGAACAGCATCATTGCCGGCACACAGCACGTCATCGGAAATTCCCCATTTCGGCCAGACCTTGTAGGGACCGCCGGTGCATCCTAATTCAGGATAAGCCGCAAGTGCAGCCTGCATGTGACCCGGAAGGTCGACCTCCGGAACGACGGTGATGTATCTGTCCGCCGCATATTTTACGATTTCCCTGATCTGCTCCTGAGTATAATAGCCGCCGTAAGGCTTGCCGTCATACTTCTCGGGGCGGTCATTCAGATGTCCGACAAGGGTCTCGTCCCTCATCGAACCTTTTTCTATGAGTTCCGGATAGCGTTTGATTTCCACCCTCCATCCCTGGTCGTCCGTAATGTGCCAGTGGAGCATGTTCATGTTGTGCAGAGCCATCATGTCTATGTATGTCTTCACTTCGTCTACCGTGAAGAAATGGCGGCATACGTCGAAATGCGCCCCGCGATAGCCGAAATGCGGGCTGTCCGAGATTTCCGCTACGGGAAAAAGATATTTCCCGTCGCCGGCAGCGGCGGACGGAAGGGCTTTCCTCAACATCTGGATTCCGTAGAATATTCCGGCAGGAGCCGAGGCTGAAACGGTGATTCCTTCTGAATTTATCACGGCTTCATATCCTTCTGCAGGTATTTTCGAAGATCCGTCGCATACGAGCAGGATGTTCCCCGAGCCGGAAGCGCCTGCAAAGGGTTCTGTCCCGAGCGACATGCCTGTGTATTTCAGGATATGTTCCGCAAGGAATCCCGCATTCCTTTCCATATTTCCCTCAGAATCCGCCGTATAGAGGATCTTCGTGTCCGGTGAAAGTTCAAAAGGGGCGGCCTGGACCGTCAGGGTTATTTTCTGCGGCAACGGAATCACTTCATAGCATGAAGGTTGCGCCCAGGCAGCTTGCGCAGACACAAGCAAGGCTGCAGCCAATACAAGTCCTGTCTTCATATCCGTCACTCCCTGTTTCCGTTCACGGCCTCGGTGAGTTCATCCCACAGGCCGTGGTTTATGATGTGTACTATATCGAAAATCATAAGGCCGTCGGTATCTTCAAGCACCTGTCTTATTGCCCTTGAAAATCCGGTCCAGTCTTCCTTGTACTGCTCCACATAGAGGGAACCTATGACAGGGGCGGCCCCGCAGGTAAGACTCCTGACAAGTTCGGCTCCTCCCTCGACGCTGTAGCAGTAGGTAAGGCTGTTGTCCATGCCGGCTTCGGTGCGCGGGCCTACCACTCCGTTGGCCGCATCCACTTCATCCTTGGTAACCAATGTATAGTAAAGTCCCGTCATGTAAATGTCGAGAAGTTCGGCATAGCCGGTATTCTTGTATTCCGGCGTGGCCCAACCGTAATCGGCGGAAGGGTCGTAGGAGCTGCTTGCCCAGTTGACGCCGAGCTGGTAGTATGTAGGATACCACGCTCCCGTATAATCGCCTATTTCCAGATCCGGGTTTATACCTTTTAATAATACATGGGCCTTTTCTATGAAATTCCTGATGACGGAAGCACGCCATTCCACCCATTTCTTGAAATGCGGCCCTTCCTTCATGGCATATTCTCCGGTCCTGGCGTTTTTCTCCCAGCTGATGATGTCGTCAGGGAAGTTTTCCACTTCGATTCCGGAATATTCCTCGAAGAGTTCCTTGGACAATCCGCTGAAATCGGAAGTGATGCCGTCATAACGCACCCTGTCGAAAATGATTCCGTCCAAATCCATGTATTTGCGGGCGAACTCTTCCAATATCGACAACTGGTATTCCTGCACTTCCGGATTGGCAGGATTCAGCATGCCGTTGTAATTTGACTTGATTTCGGATATCGGGATCAGTTTTCCCTTGTCGTACACTATCGACTGCCATTCGGGATGCTGTCTGTAAATGATGCCGCGGTCATACCAGTTGTGCCCTCCGGCAAATATGTTCAACGAGGCATAGACCTTGACTCCCACTTCCTTTCCGTAATCGATGAAATACGAAAGCATGTCGTAGTCCTGATTGCGGTACCAGCCTTCCCACTCGCCCATATACGGGGCTATGTCGCTGTCGTACAGGACTTCGCCCATGATGGACTTTACATCCACGACCACATTGTCGAATCCTGCATCCTTGCATTTCTGCAGATAGTACATAATGGAATCCGGCGTGGAGAGCCTTTCATAGTTGGCCTCGCAGTCGAACCACATGAAATTGGAATTGGCTTCATCTATAGTCCTGCCGTCATTGCAGGAGAAGAATGACACGGAAAGCGACAACAGCATTCCGAACAAGATTGCTCTTTTAACGATAGGCATGATATTCAAATATTTTGATTCAATACCGCAATATTAATAAAAATTTTTAATAAATTACCTTTTATGAATAAAAATATTTTTATATTTGCAATGATGTAAAATGCCGCATACAATATAAATAGCCATATATAGACATGACAGACAGACGATCATTTCTGAAAAAGGCAGCGCTTGCCGCAGCATCTGCGGTAGCCGCTCCGGAACTGCTGAAAGCAGGGGAAAACGCCATGAGAGCCGTTCCGGCCGGGAGTCCGATTGTTTCCAACGGCACAGGCGGACTGATTGTTCCGAAGGCTCAGGGACTGAAAATCACGGGGACGTTCCTCGATGAAATATCACATGACATTCCGCACCAGAACTGGGGAGAAAAAGAATGGGACGCCGACTTCAGGCACATGAAGGCCATCGGCATAGACACTGTCATAGTCATACGTTCCGGCTACCGCAAATTCATAACCTATCCGTCTCCTTATCTTCTCAAAAAGGGATGCTACATGCCGTCGGTGGATCTCATCGACATGTTCCTGAGGCTCGCACAGAAATACGGGATGAAATTCTGGTTCGGTCTTTACGATTCCGGAAAGTACTGGGATACCGGCGACCTCTCGCATGAAATCGAGGATAACAAATATGTCATCGACGAAGTCTGGAAAATGTACGGAGAGAAATACGACAGTTTCGGAGGGTGGTACATCAGCGGGGAGATCAGCCGCAAGACCAAAGGCGCCATTGACGCATTCCACGCCATGGGAAAACAGTGCAAGGATGTTTCCGGAGGGCTGCCGACGTTCATATCTCCGTGGATAGACGGCAAGAAGGCCATCATGGGGACGAACAAGCTGACCAACGACCAGGCTGTTTCCGTAGCGGAGCACGAGAGGGAATGGAACGAGATATTCGACGGAATCCATGATGTGGTGGATGCCTGTGCGTTCCAGGACGGACATATCGATTACGACGAATTGGATGCCTTCTTCACGGTTAACAAGAAGCTCGCCGACAAATACGGGATGCAATGCTGGACGAATGCCGAGACATTCGACCGCGACATGCCTATCAAGTTCCTGCCTATCAAGTTCGACAAGCTGAGGATGAAATTGGAGGCTGCCGCAAGATGCGGATACGACAAGGCCATCACCTTCGAGTTCTCGCATTTCATGAGTCCGCAGTCGGCCTATCTTCAGGCCGGACACCTGTATGACAGATACAGGGAATATTTCAATATCTGATTCATGTCAACTGAAATTGCTTCCTGTCAATTAAAATCACAATAAATGAAAAAAACGGTAAATACTGGATATATAATGTTCCTGTCGGTGGTGGCCGCCATCGGAGGAATCCTGTTCGGATATGATACTGCCGTGATTTCCGGCACCATAGGTATAGTAACACAGCAGTTCGCACTTGATACCATGCAGCAGGGATGGTACGTGGGATGCGCCCTCATCGGCTCAATTGCAGGAGCCTGCTTCGCCGGTGTGCTCAGCGACAACGTCGGAAGGAAAAAGACGATGCTCATAGCCGCAGTGCTCTTCTGCGTCTGCGCCGTAGGCTGCGCCGCCGCCTCTGACTTCATTCACTTGGTAACCTTCAGAATCATAGGAGGTCTGGGTGTAGGAATCGTCTCAATAGTATCCCCTATCTACATTTCCGAAGTCTCCACGGCCGAAAAACGGGGAACCCTCGTATCGCTGTACCAGCTTGCCGTAACCGTCGGCTTCCTCGTGGCGTATTTAGTCAACTATGCCATCCTCGACATAGCGGAATCGACAAGGTTCTCTTCCGGTTTCATGAACAATGTCCTTGTGGATGAATACTGGAGGGGCATGCTCGGTTCGGGTGCAGTGCCTGCATTCCTCTTCCTCGCCATCATCTTTTTCATACCGGAAAGTCCGAGATGGCTGATAACCAAGGGGAAAGCCGACAGGGCCACAAAAGTGCTCAGCCGCATCTACCTTGCAGAGGATGACATGAAAAGGGAGTACGAACTTACACGGTCTTCGATTTCCAATGAAACGAAGTCGGAATGGAAGGCTCTGCTTTCTCCCGGTATACTGAAAGCGGTCATCATAGGCTCCGCCATTGCCATACTCGGTCAGTTCATGGGAGTGAACGCCGTTCTATATTACGGTCCTGAAATTTTCGGCAAGGCCGGCATCGCCGGAGGAGATGCATTGTTCTCCCAGGTTCTCGTGGGAATCGTGAACATGGTGACTACCGTCATTGCATTGCTGATAATCGACAAGGTCGGGCGCAAGCAACTCGTTTACTGGGGAGTGTCCGGGATGATTGTCTCCCTCCTCATGATCGGAGTCTATTTCGCATTCGGCGAAACTCTCGGTCTCGGCAACGGTTTCATGCTGGCATTCTTCCTGTTCTATGTATTCTGCTGTGCAATCTCCATAAGCGCAGTGGTCTTCGTGCTGCTTTCGGAGATGTATCCGAACAGTGTCAGGGGACTTGCCATGTCGATTGCCGGATTCGCTCTATGGGTGGGCACTTACCTGATCGGACAGCTCACTCCGTGGCTTTTGGAAAATCTCACGCCTGCCGGGACATTCTTCCTTTTCGCCGCCATGTGCGTGCCGTACATCCTCATCATGTGGAAGGCCGTACCGGAAACCACCGGCAAGACCCTTGAGGAAATCGAGGAATACTGGAAATCAGGACGTAAATTAAAATAATTTTTCATTATCTTTGCGGTTCAAGCCATTCGCAATCAGATGAGAAATTCATTTTTAAACGGGAACACCGGAAAAAGCGGTGCCATCAAGCAGCAGATAATGCGTCTTTGCATCAATGACGGCGATTTCAGCATTGCCGAAATGAGCAAGGAGACAGGTATCAGCATTCCTACGGTCACCAAAATGGTGACAGACCTCATAGACGAGGGATTCCTTGAAGAACTCGGCAAGTCAGGCACGACGGGAGGACGACGCCCGAGCATTTACGGGCTCAATCCCGGCGCCGGATATTTCATCGGGGCCGACGTGACGCGTCATCACGTAAATATTGCAGCGTGCAATTTCAAGGGAAACATACTCGAATATGTGGACAATATCCCGTTCGAACTTGAAAGTACCGGGCAGTCCATGGCCGAACTGTGCGAACTTCTGAAAAAGCATGCAAAGACTTTCGACATTGATGAAAACAAGGTACTCGCCTACGGCATCAACCTTACAGGCAGGGTCAACCACGAGACAGGGTACAGTTTTTCATACTTTATAGGTGAAGACAAGCCGTTGACCTCGACTTTCGAGGAAATGCTCGGCACACCGGTCTTCGTGGAAAACGATTCGAGGGCGATGACTTACGGGGAATACATATGCGGCGGGGCGAACAAGGAACAGAATTTCCTTTTCATCAATCTGAGCTGGGGGCTCGGCATGGGAATGATTCTCGACGGCAAGCTATCCTACGGCAAATCCGGATTTTCAGGCGAAATCGGGCATTTCCCTCTCTTAGACAACGGGATTATCTGTCGGTGCGGCAAGGTCGGCTGTCTTGAAACAGGAGCCTCAGGCTCTGCGGTACACCGCATTTTCCTTGAAAAGCTGAAGGAAGGCAAGGTTTCCGTCCTGTCGGACAAATTCGCAAGCGGAGAGGAAATCACGTTGGATGACATACTCGATGCCCTTGCGGAAGAGGATGTGCTTGCCATTGAATCGATAGAAGATATCGGAAGCACTCTCGGACGTGCCATCGCCGGGCTCATAAACATATTCAATCCTGAATTGGTCATCATCGGAGGCCGGCTGTCGGTCGCCGAGGAGTATCTCATGCTTCCTATCAAAAGTGCGATAAACAAGCATTCGCTCAACATAGTAAGCCGTGATACGATAGTGAAATTCTCCCGTCTCGGGAAAAAGGCCGGAGCTCTCGGAGCCTGCATGCTTTCCCGGAGCCATCTTCTGAACCTGCTGTAAACCAATGCCGGAGAGCATCCATAATCTCAAGGTCGAGTCTCTGACCCGGCTGCTTGACAGCAAAGGAATCGAAGGGATATACCTTTCATCTTCCGACAAGAGGCTGCAGGAGTTTTTCGACTCGGAAACATCGTTCATTTTCAACGGGATAGTAATCTGCCTCCAACTGAAAGGAGAGACGGAAACGGTAATCAACGGAAAGGTGCTGCACATCTCGGCACCTTCCGTAATACTGCTGCCTCCCAACGAGATGATAGAGACCCGGAAAAATTCTCCGGACATGAAGCGGCTGTCTGTAATAGCCTCCTTTGATCTGATTCTCGAATACCCTACCCCGTTGGATACCGATATTCTGAACATTGCCCGGCAATCCCCTGTCGTTAAGGTGACGGACGGCATGATGGAGCGGCTTTCGGGGATTTATGCCCTGCTCGAGACCGAATATGCCTGCAGCGGCAACGATTTCCGCAGGGAAATATGCAAGTCGCTGTTCTACGTGCTTCTGCTGGAAATATACGATGAATACAAGAAAAGCGCAGGCAGGCGAACGGTGTCGGGCATGAAGCAGGAAAAGCTTTCAGATGATTTCTTCCTTCTCCTTGCGCAATGGTACAAAAAGGAAAGAAAAGTGGGATTTTATGCGTACAAACTGCACAGAACCCCGAAATATCTCTCAACCGCCATCAAGAAAATAACAGGGCGTTCCGTCACCGAGTGGATAAACGAAGCCGTCATCGCCGAAACGAAAGTGTTGCTCAAGACCACTGACATGACGGTCGCCGAAATTTCGGAAGAGATGGTTTTCCCGAATCCGTCAGCCTTCGTGCAGTTCTTCAAGGCCCACACCGGCCTTACGCCTCACAAGTACCGGACGTCCGCTCCCTCGTCTCAATGACGCAGTCTGCAGGAGCCTTTATGTTTTCGTCCAATGTGACTGAACCTATGGAGTCGGCTATGATTCTTCCTGATGCCGGGTTCTTGATATTGGTTATCGCTCCGCGGATGTCGGCATTCAATGTCGAATACTCGAACGCCCTGTCGCACGAGGCGTCGAAGGTGCAGTTCTCCAACACGAGGTCATGGGCGTAGCACAGCGGCTGTTCGCCTGAAATATGGCAATTTACAAGGCGCAGGTTGCGGGAGTGCCAGCCGAGGTACTCGCCGTCGAGTCTTGAATCGTATATGGTGACATTCTCCACTTCCCAGAATGCGTCTTTGGTGGTGATTTCCGCGTTGTGGATTTCGGCGTTCTTCACATACTGGAAAACGTATTTGCTGTCGCTTTTCAGTCCGTCCACATGGATGTCCGTGCTGAACATGAACGGATAGGTGCCGTCGTGCAGTTCGAGATTCCTGATGCGGATATGGTTGCAGCGCCAGAATACTTCGTCGGCATCGTTCATCCTGACGTTTTCGATGTCGATATGATCCATCTCACGGAACATTTTCGGGGCGTCGATGATCGTGTCCGTCATTTTCAGGTGGTCGGAATACCACAGGGCAGAGCGGCCTCCGACTGCGAAATGGCAGTTCCTTATGGTGAATCCGTGTACATGCCAGAAAGGGTAGTTTCCTTCGAATAGGCAATCTGTGGCCACGATGTTGCTGCACTCCTTGATGGCGGATTCGCCTGCACGTATCGTGACATGGTCCAAGTGCAGGTCATGTGATGCGAAAAGCGGGCGTTCGCCGCCGAATTCCTTATCTTTAATCAGTTGCATTGTGATCGTTTTTTGTCGGTTTCTGTCGCCGGGTGTCCCGGTTTTGCGTTGCAAAGATATAAAATGGTGCGGAACTCCAAACATTATCGGTAATATTGGTAATTTTTCCGATAAAACGGTTTATAAAATCCTGCCGGCCTTGGGCGGCAGCCGAGAGGTCTGCTGACAGAGGCAGATTCCTCGACTCCGGTCCTTCGGACCTCCGCTCGGAATGACAAATGCGATTTTGTAGCGACGAGGTCGTGGCCACGGCGGCTCTTTTACGGCAATTCGAATTTCCTGTCGATGATGTCAGGGAAGTTTTCGGTGTAATGCGAGACCATGACAAGGGTCTTGTTCTTTCTCCGGCAGAAAGTCGAAATGACATCCTTGGCCAATGTGGAATTCCCGTCATCGAGGCAATGCAACGGCTCGTCAAGTATGAGAAATTCCGGATCCTTAACAAAAGCCCTTGCAAGCAGGCACAAATGCTGCTCCCCGCTTGACAATTCGGTGAAATACCTGTCTTCAAGGTCGCCTATGCCGAAAATATTCATCCAGAACCGGGCCGACGACAACTGTTCCGGGTCCGGTTTCCTGCAGATGCCGACAATGTCCGTAAATCCGCTCGCAACGATTTCCCCGGCGGGGGCATGCTGCAGGTATGCCCGATACATCTCCGGACTCACATATCCGATATGCTTTTTTATGTCCCAGATACTCTCCCCGCTCCCGCGTTTCCTGTCGAAGAGGGTGATGTCGCAGGCATACGCCTGAGGGTTGTCTGCACAGATAAGGCTCAGCAACGTGCTTTTCCCGCTTCCGTTCCTGCCGCACAACGCCCATTTTTCACCGTTGCGGATTTTCCAGTCCACGCCGTCGAGAATCTTCCTTCCGCCGTAGGAAATGCTCACATTGCGGAGTTCTGCCACGACCTCAGCATGATAATCTCCGGAAGCCTCGGGAAGCGAAAGAATCGCATTGCGGGATTTGTCATCCAAACCTGCCCGTCGTACCGTTCCCATACGGACGACAGACGTGATAAAAGGAGGAATGTCCGATTCCCGGCTCAAAATGAGAATGATACCGGTCTCCCCTTTCGCCGCCACCTTCTCAAGCAAGGAATTCATGACGTCCCTCGCCCCTGTGTCAAGGCCTGCGTACGGATTGTCGATGACAAGGACTTCGGGCCGTGCAAGAAGGGCGGATGCTATCTGCAATTTACGCAATTCGCCGCTCGAAAGCATGACTGTCCTCTTTTCCGACAATGAAGCGATTCCCAAGGCAGAGAAAAGTTCCCCGACATGGTCGCGGACAACCTCCGCAGGATGATTCCTGTAAAGGAGTTCCATTACGGTCGGCGAATCTTCCGCATCCATGGAATTCCACCGCTGCTGGTGGTAATAATCCGCCCCGGTCAGGCTGAAAGCGTCCCTGAAAGCAATGCAACGGATATTGCCGTTGCCGAGAATGCTGTCTACAAGACGGCTCTTGCCGGACCCGTTCGGCCCGACAACTGCTATCCGCTCCCCTTTTTCCATTATATGACCGTCCCACAGTTTCATGTCATCGCAAAATTAGTAATTTTGCAGATTCGACAAGCATAATGGACAATATGAAATTCGACATGGGAAAACCTGACAGCATAATAGTACACGGTGCAAGAGTGCACAATCTGAAAAACATAGACGTGGAAATCCCATTGGACAAAATAACCGGCATCGCAGGAGTGTCCGGGTCCGGGAAATCCTCACTCGCCCTCGGAGTCCTTTACGCAGAAGGTTCGAGGCGGTATTTGGAATCGCTTTCCACATATACCCGCAGGAGGATGACGCAGGCTGCAAGGGCCGACGTGGACGAGGTGCTTTATGTTCCGGCCGCCCTTGCCATGCACCAAAGACCGGGGATTCCGGGAATCCGCAGCACTTTCGGCACAGGTACGGAACTGCTCAACAGTTTGAGGCTCATTTATTCACGTCTCGCAAGCCACAGATGTCCGAACGGACATTACCTGCAGCCGACATTGCTTGTGGCGGCCGGCCAGGAACTTGTCTGTCCTGAATGCGGGTCCCGTTTTTATGCACCTTCGGCGGAGGAACTGTCTTTCAACAGCCAGGGAGCATGCAACAAATGCGACGGTACAGGCACCGTGAGGACCGTGGACGAATCCACCCTCGTCCCCGACGAAAGCCTGAGCATCGACGAAGGGGCTGTCGCACCGTGGAACACCCTGATGTGGTCGCTGATGACGGATGTCTGCCGGGCAATGGGAGTCCGTACCGACATACCGTTCAACAGGTTGACAGACAGGGAACGTGACATCGTATTCCACGGTCCGGCCGAGAAAAAGCATATTTTCTACAAATCCAAGAATACCAACCAGGCCGGAGAATTGGACTTCACATACTACAATGCAGTCTATACGGTGGAAAACGCCCTTGCCAAAGTCAAGGACGAAAAAGGGATGAAGCGTGTGGAAAAATTCCTGAAGACTGAAATATGTCCGGACTGCGGAGGCAGCCGGCTTTCGAATGCCGCAAGGGCGCCGTTAGTGCGGGGAATATCATTGGACGAAGCCTGCAGAATGACATTGTCCGAAGCGGTGGACTGGGTCAAAGGGATACCGGGCTCACTGCCTGAAGAAATGAGAGCGATGGCGGAAAATATCTGCGAAGCCTTTCTCGATACTTCCCGGAGGCTTTTGGACCTCGGTATCGGCTACCTGAGTCTGGACCGTGCCGCCTCCACCCTTTCCACGGGTGAACGCCAGCGGATGCAGCTTGCACGTGCCGTCAGGAACAGGACCACCGGCGTACTGTACGTTTTGGACGAGCCGTCCATCGGTCTCCACCCGGCAAATATCGTCGGTCTGGCGGGAGTGATGAAAGACCTTATGGCAGACGGAAATACCGTAGTCCTTGTAGACCATGACACGCAGATTTTGTCCGAAGCGGGGCATCTGATAGAAATGGGGCCGGAAGCAGGTTCCAAAGGAGGCTCGGTCATTGCCGAAGGTACGATTGAGGAAATCGGGAACAATCCTGCATCGAAAATCGGACCTTATCTTTCCGGAAAAGCGGAAATCATGGTACGTGAACGTGCGGAGGAAGGAAAGATGTTTGCGAAAGGCAGGATACACCTTTCCACAGGTCCTGTCCATACTGTAAAACCGTTGGAGGTCGACATACCGAAGGGCCGGCTGACGGTAGTAACTGGCGTATCAGGGTCGGGCAAAACCACATTGGTATTGGAAAGCCTCATTCCTGCCCTTCAGGCTCCGGTATCGGGAGGTAAGTTGCCGGCTCACGTGAAAAACATAGAAGCGGACGGCATCAGACAGGTCAAACTGATAGATGCCTCACCTATCGGGATAAACGTCCGTTCCACAGTCGCCACCTATGCGAATGTCCATGATGAACTGAGAAAAGTATATGCGAAACTCGACTCGGCGAAGAAAGCCGGATACCGGGACGGTGACTTCTCATACAATACAGGAAGGCTGCGCTGCCCTACCTGCGACGGCACGGGAGTGATAAGTCTTGACGTCCAGTTCCTTCCGGACGTGAACATTCCTTGTCCTGACTGCCGCGGTTCGAGATATTCCAGGACTGCAAGCCTGTTCCGCAGGGAAAATGCCGCAGGCGAATTCCATTCGCTTCCGGAGTTGATGGATATGGATATAAACGATGCTTTGGCAGCTTGCAACGACCTGAAAACGGTGCGCCAGAGGTTGCAGGTGCTTCAGGAACTCGGGCTCGGTTACCTGACCTTGGGAGAAGAGACTCCGGGGCTTTCGGGAGGAGAGGCACAGCGGCTGAAACTTGCGAGCGAGATGGGCAAAGGGCAGGAAAGTTCGGTCTTCGTTTTCGACGAGCCAACCATAGGGCTGCATCCTGCAGACGTGAAGACGCTCCTGCTTGTCTTCCAACGGCTTGTAGACCACGGGGCAACCGTGATTGTCATAGAACATGATTTGGACGTAATCCGCAATGCCGACCATATCATCGACATGGGTCCCGGCGGCGGTTCAGACGGAGGCCGCATCGTTGCGACGGGAACGCCTGAGCAGATAAAGGCCTGTCCTGAAAGCGTTACCGGAAAATTCATAAAATAATTACGGCAATCCGTAAAGAAGGTATTTTTTCCCATTGTCAGGGTACGCAATTGTCCGTGACATGATAGTAATTTTGCAGCGTTGTAATTCCGTTTATTATGAAAACATTAAACAAAGTATTTACGGCGCTGCTGGCATCCGCATTCATTGCAGGATGCTGCCAGTCGCAAGACAATCAAACTGATAAATTTATGGAAGAAAAACTGAATCTGGCTCAGGAATGGGACAAGGTCTTCCCTCAGAGCGACAAGGTCAATCACAGCAAGATCACTTTCCACAACCGCTACGGAGTGACTCTCGCAGCGGACCTTTATGTCCCGAAGAATGCCGAAGGCAAATTGCCGGCAATAGCCATGAGCGGTCCTTACGGAGCAGTCAAGGAGCAGGTTTCCGGTCTTTATGCCCAGACACTTGCCGAACGCGGATTCATTACCATCGCCTTTGACCCGTCTTTTACCGGTGAAAGCGGCGGAGAGCCTCGCAGCGTGTCGTCACCTGACATCAACACAGAGGACTTCTGCGCAGCCGTCGATTATCTGTCCAACCGCCCTGATGTGGACCCTGAACGCATAGGAATCCTCGGGATTTGCGGTTTCGGAGGCTTTGCAGTCAACGCTGCGGCCATCGACACCCGTATCAAAGCAACCGTCGCAGTCACAATGTACGACATGACACGGGTATCGGCCAAAGGCTATTTCGATGCCAATGACAATGCGGATGCCCGTTATGAAATGAAAAGGCAGCTCAATGCTCAGCGCACCGAAGATTACAGAAACGGGACCTACGCCCATGCCGGCGGCAATCCTGAAACAGCACCGGCAGACGCTCCGCAGTTCCTGAAGGACTACGTGGATTTCTACAAGACAAAACGAGGCTACCATCCGCGTTCGCTCGGCTCCAACGAAGGGTTCAACACGACCGCCGTCCTTTCCCTCATCAATATGCCGATCCTTGCGTATGCCGACGAGATACGCAGCGCAGTCCTGCTCGTACATGGGGAAAAGGCCCACTCACGATATTTCAGCGAGGATGTCTACAAGAAACTGACAGGCGACAACAAGGAACTCCTGATTGTTCCCGATGCTGTCCACACCGATCTCTACGACCATACAGACGTAATTCCTTTCGACAAGATCGAATCATTCTACAGGGAGTATCTGAAATAACGAAAAATGCAATGTGGGGAGGAGGACCTTGATTTCCTTCTCCCTGTTTTCATTTTTCCACCAGACTATCATGTTGACTTCTGCGGAATCCATACGGTAACCTTCTTCAAGGACTTTCCCGTATTCCTGTTTGAATTTCTTGGAAAACTGAAGGACAATCCTCCCCTTTTCGTCAGCAAGCATGACGGCGGGACCTTCCCCGACAACATACAGGCGGTCGCCGCTCATAAGTCCGTCTATCGCATACTGCCTGCAATGGAAATCATCGAGCCACACATCCTTCAATGTCAGCTGCATGATCATTTCCGGGGATTTTCCGTACTCCCTCATATCCATTCCCACCTCCATATTCCGCGCTGCAATCCTGCTGAAAAGACGGGTATTGGTGTGGATATAAAGATTGTTTTTAGCCCTGGTAAGGGCCACGTACAATTGCCTGCGGTCCTCATCGTCATTGCAAACGAAATTATCGAGCATCAGGAAGACATTGTCGAATTCCATCCCCTTTACCTTGTGAATCGTCGAAACGGTAACGGTATCCGTATTGCAACGGATAAAATCTTCAAGGGAAGATTCTTTCAGGAATATGTCGAAATCGGTCTTGTAAATGATTTTTCCCTCCTGTGCTCCTGTAGAATCCGGGCATACGGATTCAAAATCTTCCAACATGTCCATACATGTCCTGAGCATTTTGCTCCGGGAAAATTCTTTCTTCAGCATAGATTTCGCCGTTTCCCATTTCTCCCATGGTATGACGGCCTCGTTGTTCCAAAAATCGAGACATCCCTTGAAGAATCTGATTTCAGCCAACTTGGTGAGTCTGAAATCGGTATTGGAACGGATCAGCTGTGCCGGTATGCCTTTCCTCTGAAGGATTCCCGCTATCAGCAGGGCCTCCCCGTTGGTCCGTGTCAGGACGGCTGTAGTTCCGGAAAGACTTTTGCTTAAGACAGAAGCAGTTACCGGCTCGATAAGGTTCTTGCTGGCATAAGATATCATTTCAAGTTCCCCGTCCTCTTTTTTCACCGGTACTATCGGGAAATTCTTTATCCTGTGCGTAATGCTTTCGGCAAACCCGTTTGCGAAAGCGACAAGGTTGCTCCTGCTCCGGAAGTTTTCCACCAATTCATACTTTTTGGTACCTTCCATCCTGAGGATTTTCTCCATGTACTCGGAACTTGAGCCCCGGAACTCATATATGTTCTGGTCATCGTCCCCGACTGCGAGCACCCTCATGTCTTCGTTTTTCGCCATGAGGACTTTTACGAGAAGAAATTCAGCCTCATCCATGTCCTGCGCCTCGTCTATGACCAATACAGTCTTGGTGATCCTGCTGGCATCGACTTCTCCTGTCAGTATCTTATCTATGGCGGTCTTCACTATGCCTTCGGATTTCTCAAGGGTTCCTATCTGCCCGAGGAGGTCGAAACAATACGAATGGAAAGTCCTTATCTCAACGAATGATACGGCGTTGCCTATCAGTTCCCGCAATCTCTGCCTGAATTCCGTGGCGGCAGCCCGGGAAAAAGTCAGCATCAGGAGCTGCTCGTGTCTGACATCTTCCATCAGGAGCAAGGATGCGAGTTTGTGTACGAGAACCCTCGTCTTTCCGCTGCCCGGCCCAGCGGCCGCCACGATATATTTTGAATCCTTGTCCTTGACGATCGAAAGCTGTGCAGGAGACAATTCCCCGAACAGACGGCGAAATTTGGCCGGAGTGATGTTCATCGATATTTCCTCTTTCCTGCCGTTGAAATACCTGTTGAGAAAGACAGGATAATTGAGCTGGAAATAGTCTTCCACGAACCGGAGCGCAGCATCGTAATCCTCTATCATTTTCCTGGCATACTCCCCTACGATATGGATCTGCTGCATCTTGTTTTTATAGAAATCGTTCAGCCGCTGGTAATCCTCAAGTTTGTACCGGATATGGTTGTCCTTTTCAAGCCTTTCAATCGACAGGGCGTTATATATTACCATGAATCCGCCTTCTATGCTGACGGCTCCGATTTTTGAAAGATAGAAAAGGGCATCTTCTATGTCATTTCCGGATACGGATGATGAAAACATCGAAGCTTCATAAGCATTCTTGAGTTCGAGTACGGAAAACTCGACATAACCCTGCGGACGGTTTTCCGCATGTTCGTAAAGGTATCCGACTATGAACGATGCAAGGTTCTGCCGTGACTCTATTTTCCTGGCAAAACCGTCTTTCGGAGCGATAAAACGGACATTCAGATGGTTCTTGTCTCTTGAATTCTTTTTAATCCAGCCCTTGATGGCCCAGAAATTAAGTATGATCTTCATCCGTTCGAGATCCACTGCGGCACAACCTTCAGATGCAGCGATTTCATTGAGCTCCTTGTAATCGATTATCGACTCTTCCTCGCATACGTGTGCGGAAAGGAATTTCTCGACTTCATTGAATTTCCTGACAATATTCCTTGCCTTGTTCTGCGACTCATCCTTTCCTATATACGCTGTCAAATCCTTTGAATCCGCAAGGATTTTTTCCTCCCTGAGGAGGTTGATGATGTGGATTACGTTTTCCTTGGTGATTCCGAGGTGGTCGCTTATGTAGTCAATCCGGGATTCGGCTTCTTCTCCTTGGGCCTTTTTTATGCTCCGGTTGGAAATCAGGTTTTTGATGATACGGATTGCCTGTGGCTTTTCCTTACTGTCGAACCTGTCGGATTTTTCGATTTTGTCGATAGCCTCCTGCGCCGTCTTCGCAAGTATTCCGGTGGCAAAAACCCTTGGCATATTCTGCCCGCGCTTCAGGTATCCCGCCTGTTCGAGAGATGCAATCGCCGTCCTGACACGCGTTTCCATATCTGCCACTCCGTCATCCCAACCGGCCTTCCTTGCTATTTCAAGGGCGGAATTGGAAACTTTCGAGCGTGTCCTCGTAATATCCTTGACAGCTTTCCACACCTGCTGGATTTCCTTGATTGTCAGCTTGGTCTGATTCAGAAGAATGAAGTGTCTCGAAAGGTCCTCTTCGTTATAAAGGACATAGCAGTCGGCTTCTATGCTCGCATCACGGCCTGCCCTGCCCGCTTCCTGAACATAATTTTCAAGGGAATCGGAAATCTGGTAATGTACGACAAGGCCTACGTCGCTTTTATCCACGCCCATGCCGAATGCCGAAGTTGCGACAATTATCCTCGTCTGTCCGGACATGAACGAATTCTGGTTGGCCGTCTTCTTGTCGGCATCCATCCTGCCATGGAAGGCTTTGGCGGAAAAACCGTCATCGGCAAGTCTTGCGGCGAGTTCCTCAGCCTTTTTCGTTCTTGTGACATAGACTATTGCCGGACATGTCCTTTCCTCCAACAATCTCCTCAAAGCCTGATATTTGGCCTCGTCGTTTTCCTCGGGAAGGACAGTATAATGGAGATTATGCCGTGAAACGTTGGTCGTAAAAAGCTGAAGGTCCAATGAGAGGTTCTTTTTGAAATAATTGCTTATATCCTCGATTACCTTTACTTTGGCTGTTGCCGTGAAACAGGAGACAGGGATGCTTTCCGGCAAATGTTTTTTCTCCTGCAGGTTTTTAAGGAAATCAGCGATATAAAGATAATCTACCCGGAAATCCTGTCCCCACGAGGAAAAGCAGTGTGCCTCGTCTATTACGAACCGGACAATCTTCCTGCCGAGCAACAATCTTTCTATCGTCTTGGAGCGAAGTGATTCCGGTGAAATATACAGGATGGAAGCAGAGCCGTCTTCGACCCGTTCCACCGCCTTGGACCTTTCTATCGGATCCAAAAGGCCGTTGATCGTCACGGCTTCGGTTATTCCCTTTTTCTCGAGATTATCCACCTGATCCTTCATCAGAGACTGCAGAGGGGAAATGACCACCGTCAGTCCGGAAGTATTTTGTCCTGCCATCAGTGCAGGCAACTGGAATGTCAGGGACTTCCCTCCTCCTGTCGGGAAAACGGCAAGCAATGACTTGTTTTCAATAGCCGCCTTGACAGCCATTTCCTGAAGCGGGATTCCCCCGTATTCACGGAAAGAATCGAATCCGAACCAGTTTTTCAGACCTTCGTAAATGTCGAAAGACCTGTCGCAGAACGGACAACCTTCCTTGCACGGATTGTTACGCAGGAGGAATATCAATTGCTCGACTTCCGGATAATTGTGCAGGACCCATGGAGGTGTCACGGATTTGACTGACGGATTTTGGTCCAATGTGCCTATTAGAGCCAAGGAATAAGCCAACGCTACAGGAGATTCCCTGACCATCCGGCCTATATCCGCATTTGTGCATACTTCGTTTCTGAATCTTTTCCGTATTTTTTCTGCGCACTCAGAGGAGGCATCGGGCCTGAATATGTTTTGAAGGCCTTTTATAAACGACGGGACTCCTGCGTTTTTCGACGGATTATAGCCTGTGAAATTGAAGAATCCCCGGAACTCCTGCGTATTTCCAAGCAGCAGCCAATATATTTCCTTCAAATCATCGTCAAGCGCATCGAATCCTGCACATTCCGAATCGAAGAGTTCCTTTGCTTTTTCAGAGTCATTCAATGGGTTGTTCAGCTCCTCGGTCTGCAGTTTGTCATTTTTCAACAGGGAATGATACGGTTTTTTCGGAAAAATCAGCGGAGACAGGTACAGGGTGTCTATGACATGCGAACGGCTGATCTGTGCCGAAACTATCGCCGCCCCGACATATTTCATGTCATGTGCGATGATATTGTGTCCGCAGACGAAGCCGGAACCTGACAGGAAGCCCGCAAATTCCTTGGGCGAACTCTTGTGAAACCTTGAACCGTCGCTTTTTATCGCGCCAATATCAAGTATTTTCCTTGTCCCCGGATCAATTTCCGTGTCGAAAAATGTAATCGACTTGTCCATAGTGCATTTGTTGTCAACCGGATTTCTGAAATCATTGCCTGCCCTGCGAAGTTACGAAAATTAATGTAATTTTCCTTTTCAGGAAGGCTATCGCTCCCTCAACAAATGCCTGAGCGCAGCAATGGGATGATACAGGAGCATGCGGGGACCGGCCCAGCGCATCACCTTCCGGACCCGGGTCCTCATGTCCGGGTTGTAGCAATGTACCGGACATTTACGGCATGTGGGCTTTACTTCGGCCGCTCCGAAACGGCAATGTTCCAGACGGTCAATGGAATATGCCATAAGTTCCGCACAATCGGGACAGAGGGATGCGTTGCCTTCCCTGTGCCGGCAATACATCCGTATCATCAGCGCCACAACGAATTTCTCTTCTTTCAGACGGTCATGCATGCATTGCCGAGCTTAAAATAAAAATGAAATCTATTGATTGTCAATCGTTTGTTTCGGTAAGGCCCAATTAACTGCCTGAGCCCGTCCGCTGTCCACTTTTCCCCGGCGCGAAGGTACGAAAATAAGCTGGATTTCCACCAACTGACGCCAACTGAAAACAAGGTGCTTTCACGAAGATTTTTGCAGCCAAAAGAAAAAACAGGCTGTATCATTGGTAGACTTCGGCAAATCGGATGCTCTGTTTTTGGCGAAGCTATCTCTTTTCTTCCCTTATTTTGACTTTACTTTAATTGGCGTATATATGAATACGGGGATAAAGTAAAGGTGCTGAT
>CALURT010000024.1 GCA_944323245.1 uncultured Bacteroidales bacterium | reverse complement strand
TCATACAAAGGTGATGCACAATCTAATGATATTGCTCATGCAGGAAAAGTAATGGATAAATTAGAAAGAACTATGAGGTATTAGTTTGTCCAATCTTTCCTCCTATCGCCTCAGACCACCTCAGATAGTGCGGTTTGTTTGTGCAAATTTCATTGTTTTCTGCATAATATATTGATAATCAATATAGATAAATTTCCTCAACGAGGAGGAATACTAATAAATTGATTTGACAGGACTGAATGCCGCGGAGTAGAGAATCCGCAAAGCGAGTCAGGCACGATATAGCCTGACTCGCTTTTTTTATTTATTAACCATTTAAAATTATCAAGCAAAGAGGCAGATTGTATTCTGCGGAAGGTTTATAAACTCTGTGATTTTCACTATATTTGGTGACAAGTCGTTGGAAAATCTACCTCGGGACAAGACTCATGTCCTGGGTAAAAATATATTTGCCTTCGTTCATATCCTGCGGATTTAAGCCTCAAAATAAGTGAATGAGTATTATGGCCAGCATACATCATGTCCGAGTGTCGGGTATTTTGCATGCGTATGAACAAATTGCAATAAATAATTAACTTTACAGGTGATAAAGAAGAATTGCCGAAATGGCTGCGAATATCGGTGTTTTTTGAAAGAATCTAATGACAACTAAACGGTATGGACAAGCTCACGAAAGAACAAAGACACCGTTGTATGTCAGCAATAAAAGGGCGGAATACGAAGCCTGAATTGCTGGTAAGGAAGTTCTTGTTCAACCGTGGGTTCAGGTACAGACTGAATCATTCGCGTCTTCCCGGACATCCTGATATAGTGCTCCGGAAGTATCGGACGGTCATTTTCGTGAACGGCTGTTTCTGGCACGGACATGAAGGATGCAAATATTTTGTCCTTCCCAAGACAAATGTGGAATTCTGGCGGAATAAGATAGAACGCAACAGGCTCAGAGATAAGGAAGAGCAGAGGAGACTTGCATCGATGGGCTGGCACTGTATCACGGTCTGGGAATGCCAGTTGAAACCGAAGGCCCGTCAGCAGACCTTGGAAGCATTGGTTTATACACTTTGTCATATTTACCTTGAAGACAGAAGAATTAAACCGTACGAACTGGCCGAAGAAGATATCCCGATGGTTGCAGAAGCTGAAACTGAATATGGTGATAAGTCAGAGTGATTATTGAAAACCAAACTTGCCCCAGTTCAGGTTACACTACCGAAAAAGATATGACAGCGACAGATCGGCAGTTTATGATTGAGTGCTTGTGTGAGGATATTGTCCCGATGATAATGGACGAATATCATCTCACGGATAAAGAAGCATTCGACAGATTATATAAATCGAAGACTTTCTCAAAAATAGAAGATCCTCAGGCGGGGTTGTATTATCAGAGCCCGGTCTATGTCTTTGATATGCTCAAAGAGGAATTCGCCTGAACTGTTATTTTATGAAGTTTCAATACAGCCGCTGCCTGAGCAGTTCGGGGGAGTACAGGGCCGAGAAATAGATGTCGTCTATAAAGAATTTGGGAGTCTGCAGCGTCAGCCCGTTTTCAGCTGTATATAGGAATGCGTCCCGGAGAGCCTTGCGGCGAGCCGGATACACCTTGCGGGAAAATGCCCCGTTGTACAATGTCGTTTCGGTAAAGAACCGTCTCATCGCAACATCAATATACAGGTGCGGCGTCTGGCTGAAAACGACCCCGAGGCGTATCTCCGTCGCCCCGTTTGCGGTTTCTTCGATCAGGGCCCAAGACAATTTGCGGCTGTATGGTATCTGGAAATAATTCCGGAAGAATGCCAAGGAATTGCGGTTGATATTTTTCATGTCGAAAACAGTGTATGATTTCCGAGGTTAAAAGTATGAAAAAATTGCGAGCAAAACAAATCAGACGACCGTCCGGCCCACAGGCATAGGATGTCGGAAGAATTCCTTCGGAGCATACGTCGTAAACCGACAAAAAACAGTATCTTTGTATATGTCCAACTTAGAGATTGCACGGAGAATCCATGAGCAAAAAAGAATATACCGGATATGTTCCGCCGTTTACCGTAAGTCCTGAAGCCATAGGTCTGGTGGCGGAGATTTCGGCACAAATCGGGCGGTATGCTGTCCGTATGGAGCAGATTGACGGATTGAGATTACGAAAGATCAATAGAATCAAGACAATCCACAGTTCATTGGCGATAGAAGGCAATATGCTTTCTGAAGAGCAAGTGCAGGATATTCTTGAGGGAAAACATGTTGTTGCTCCGCTTAAGGAGATTCAGGAAGTCAAAAATGCCATAAGGACATACGAACTGTATCCGTCATTGAACCCATTCGAGGTAAAAGATCTTCTGAAAGCTCACGGCGTGATGATGGAGGCATTGATAGACAACCCCGGACACTTTCGTAACGGAGGTGTAGGTGTGTTTGACGGAGGCAGATGCATTCATCTTGCGCCTCCTGCGCAACGGGTTCCTGACTTGATGAACGAGCTTTTCGGATGGCTGAAACATGCTCCGGATCATCTGCTTATCCGCAGTTGCGTATTTCATTACGAGTTCGAGTTCATTCACCCTTTCAGCGACGGGAACGGGAGGATGGGACGCCTTTGGCAGTCTTTGATTTTAGGCCGTTTGAATCCGGTATTCGAACAGCTTCCGATAGAGAATTTGGTTTATTCCAACCAGCCGCAATATTACGATGCTATAAGTATGAGTACTCGGCAGGCGGACAGCGGGCCATTTATTGACTATATGCTGAGAGAGATATTGAATGCCTTGAAAAAGTATCAGAGTACATCATCGGACAGTGAAGTTCCTAATAAAATTCCTAATAAAGTTCCTGATAAGATCAGACGCCTATATCCTGAATTATCGGACATGACCTGGGCCGTACTTTCTCATATTAATGAAAACCCTTATTCAACTTCTGCTCAGATCGGAAATATTGTCGGCATTTCGGACAGGATGGTCAGGAAGCATATTGCCTTGCTGCGAAAATCCGGTTTGATACGGAGACAGGGAAGCAACAAGACAGGCCATTGGGAAATTTTGACATAAAATTCCGCTGAAATTTGTAGTTTTTCCAAAATTCCTGCGTCTAAATGGCAAACGGATTCAGAAAAAGAACGATGGAAACAGAAAAGAAATTTGCGCAAATGGTCCGGGAACAGAAAAGCACCATCTACATAGTGTGCTATATGTTCGCCAAGGACAAGGGTGAGGTCGACGACCTCGTACAGGAAGTCCTGATAAATCTGTGGAAAGGATTTGAAAAGTTTGAAGGCAGAAGCGACATCAGAACCTGGGTTTACCGGGTGAGCCTCAACACATGCATTTCGTCGGCACGCAAGAAGAAAATAGGTACCTTGCCTCTTACGTTGGACTTGGACCTTTTCGACGAAAGCGATTCCGAAAACAGGCAAATCAACCTCCTGCATGAAAGGATCACGCGTCTGCAGCCTTTCGACAGGGCTATTGTCCTGCTGTGGTTGGAAAATCTCAGCTACGATGAAATCGGCAAGATCGTCGGTATCAGCACCAAAAACGTTTCCGTCAGACTGATTCGGATCAAAGAGCAACTCAAAGCGATGTCAAACGATTAAAACACAGGAAGATGGAAAACAATATCACACTTGAAGCCATGAAAAGCGAACTGGCTTCCCTCAAGGAAAAATTGGACAGGCAGACAATAATAAGTGAAGAACACATCCGCAGGTCGATGAAGGACAAGGTCGGCAGGATCAAGACGCAGACCGCAATCCTCGGAATCATAGGTGTCGCCGGAATCGTGTACTGCTCGTGGATTCTGCACATGGAACTCGGCCTTTCCCTTGCCCTCACTCTTTTTACCGACATATTCCTCGCTGCTGCCATATTCTTTTCAATATGGTCGACAAGGAAGATTCATCCGAAAGACATGATGGGAGAAAACCTGATCAGCGCAGGAAAGGAAATAGCCCTGATGACGAAGCGGGGACGGATGTGGAAAAAAGTCGCATTCCCTTTGCTTGCCGTATGGTTCATCTGGGTAGTGGTCGAAACCCTGAACTCCGGTCTTGAAAATGATATGGTCAGCGGTTTTCTGATAGGGTGCGGCTGCGGCCTGCTCGGAGGCATCGTCTGCGGAATGCTGTACGAGAAAAAACAGACCGCCATGATAAACGAATTGTTAAGGGATATTGACGAACTCAGCAAGTAGGCCGCTGCGGGCGGATGTCAGGCAGGAACAGGGCGACAATCCCGAGCAATGGCAGCCATGTGCTTACATGGAAAATGAACCCGATACTCGTGAAATCGGCAAGCCAGCCGAAAAACGCCGAACCGATACCGCCCAACCCGAACATGAGTCCGAAAAATACCCCGGCTATCATCCCTACCTTGTCCGGCATGAGATCCGTGGCATAGACCACGATTGCAGAAAATGCCGATGCTATGACAAGTCCGGTAATCACGGACATTACAATCGTCCAGAAGAGGTTCAGGTACGGCATGGCCAATGCGAACGGGGCAGCACCGAGAATAGAGAAAAGTATCACGTATTTCCTGCCGTACCGGTCCCCGAGAAATCCTCCGAGCAATGTTCCGGCAGCGAATGCGGCAAGGTAGGCAAACAGGCAGAATTGCGACTGCTGGACGGTGATTCCGAACTTTTCTATCAGGAAAAACGTGAAATAACTCGTCATGCAGGCATTGAAGAAGTATTTCGAGAAAATCATGAGGACAAGTATGGTCAATGCCATTCTTACAGTCCTTGCCGGATATATGGCTGCGGACAATGGCTGCTGTCCCTTTGACATTTTCGAGTAATCGAGTGTCATGCTGTACCATGCACCGACACGGACCAACAGGACGGCGGCGACCAATGCTGCAATGGCGAACCATCCTACGGCATGTTGACCGAAAGGAATCACGATGATGGCGGCAAGTAGAGGGCCTGCGGCGCTTCCTCCGTTCCCTCCAACCTGAAAAATCGACTGAGCCAGACTTTTTTTGCCTCCGGAAGCCATTTGCGCCACCCGAGAGGCCTCAGGATGGAATACCGACGATCCGCAGCCTATCAATGCAACCGACAATAGCAGGAATCCGAAGTCCGGAGCAAAGGCAAGAGCAACCAATCCGATCAGGGTAAAACACATTCCTGCGGCCAACGAATACGGTTGGGGATGCTTGTCGGCATAATGGCCGACGAACGGCTGGAATACGGACGATGTCAGTTGGAATACCAATGTTATGATGCCTATCTGTGCGAATGTGAAGCCGAATTTGTCTTTCATCAGGGGATACATGGCCGGAATTACTGATTGGATCATGTCATTGAGAAGATGACATAATCCCATAGTAAACAATATGGTATATACCGTTCCCTCCGTCGGGTGCGGATGTCCCTTGATTCTGTCCAAGACCTTGTTCCCCATATCCCGGTTTCAAATTGATGTGCAAAAGTAAGTTTTGATATTGTAATTTCAAATTAATTGCTACCTTTGCATCGGTTTCGGGGCGAAATCCAACGAAGGAATTACCCGAATCAAACGAAAAACAGACGAAGTTCATTTTGAGCAGGGTCTTGGAATTTTGAAGTTCGATTTGGAGGAATTTCGAGGCGGACGAGCGAATCGAGAGGGAGTTTACTTCCGTAAATGACCGAAAGATGATGCGAAGTCCAACGAAGAAATTACCCGAATCAAACGAAAAAACGGGGGTATAGCTCAGTTGGCTAGAGCATCTGCTTTGCAAGCAGAGGGTCGTCGGTTCGACTCCGACTATCTCCACAAAAAAAGCACTCAAGGTTGAGTGCTTTTTTTGTGGAGATGCCCTCCTGACTCCGTAGTAGACTTTGGAACGCTCTCCATGTCATTCCGAGCGGAGGTCCGAAGGACCGGAGTCGAGGAATCTGCCTCTGCCATCAGACCTCCCGACTGGCGCTCGAGGTGACAGGAAAGGCCCTTCGACTTCGCTCAGGACGACAGAGAAAGGAGACCCCTGCACGCTTCAGTCACGGGAAACAAGTTTCCATACCAAGGCGCTGAGTGCCGCACCGGCAAGCGGAGCCACTATGAAGAGCCAAAGCTGCCGGAGTGCCGTGCCGCCTTCAAAAATGGCAGGCCCGATGCTCCTTGCAGGATTGACTGAAGTACCAGTGATAGGGATGCAGACGATATGTATCAGCACCAAGGTAAGGCCTATTGCTAGACCTGCGAAATTGCCGGCTCCTTTTTTCGAGTCGGTCGTCCCGAGCACCACCAATACGAAAATGAATGTGAATACAGCTTCAGCGATGAAAGCCTGAAGCCCCATTCCTTCCTTGAAACTGTTCGATCCTGTAGCCGTAGGCCCGTCGTGAGCACCGGTTGAAACCAATGCAAAGAGGATGGCAGAACCGATAACCGCCCCGATTACCTGGAACAGCATGTACAGTCCAGCATCTTTCCCGCTCATTCTTCCGCTGAGGAAAACCCCGAGGGTGATGGCAGGATTGATATGGCAGCCGGAGATACAATAATACCGTGTCCGTTTAATCCGCCTAAAATAGCAAGAAATCAGAAATATTGTTCTAATTTTGTGAAGAATCATCAGACAAAAAATTTTGAAACTCACTTACATATATCACAGCTGCTTTGCGGTGGAGACGGAAAGGTGTATCCTCCTGTTCGATTTCTGGAAAGACCCGGCAAACGTCCTTCCGCCCATCTTGCGGTCCGAAAAGCCGCTATACGTGTTTTCCTCCCATTTCCATGAGGACCATTTCGACCGTTCGATACTCGGTTGGAAAACCGTGAAACCTGATATTGTACTCATTTTGTCGAAAGATATACTGAAACATCGTCGGGCACGGAAAGAAGATGCTTCGATATGGCTTGCGAAAGGCGGCCGATGGCACGATGAGAATATCAGCGTCACCGCGGCGGGAAGCAACGACAGCGGTGTTTCGTGGATAGTGGAAACGGAAGGCCGCAGACTTTTCCATGCCGGAGACCTGAACAACTGGTATGCAAGATTTCTTACGGCTGATTTCAAGGGAGGATTGGTGCACAGCCCAGATTTCGATAAGGATGTTGACCCTTTGCACGAGGAAAAAATGTTTTTGGGAGAATTGAAGGACATAGGTAAAACCACCGACAGTTTTGATGTCGCCTTTTTCCCGGTAGACGGCCGTACCGGCAACAACTACACAAGAGGAGCAAGGCAATTCATCGGCAGGTTCAATGTCGGGCTTTTCGTCCCGATGCATTTTACCACAAGCGGTTTCAAGTCCGCATGGCGCATGAAAGAATTCACCGATGCTGCAGGCATCGGATTCTGGAGCATATCACACGAAGGCGAGACATTGGAAGTCTGACCTGGCAATGACTGGCAATGATCAGAAATCGAGAGAAAGACCTATGCCGTGTTTCTTTGCCCCGAACGAAAGCCTGATATCCTTGGAAGAGCCGTTGCAGAGCTCGGTCATGTTCTTGAGTTTCTTTTTGTAGACACAGTAGACCGTCGTCCCCGTTACCATACACAGCAGTCCGCCTCCGATCATGTAGACACCGGCCTGAACAGCACCTGCAAATTTGCTCTTGTAATCAAGCGGTTCTCCGGTCATGGCCGACACCGGCCCCAATATGGTGCCTACGGCAATTCCTTCCATCATGACTCCTACGACGCCTACACTCAAGGTAACAAGTCCCGTTCCTGTCAATGCTCCGAAGCCTATAAGCAGGCCTTTTCCTGCATTGAAGCCGGCAGAGGCTTTCTTCCAGTCGGAATATGACAGCCCGTCAGTGCCGTCAAGCAGGACCTGCATCTGTTCTTTGGTCAGTTTTGTGCCATCCGAGTAAAGAGACGTGCCTTTTCTATATAATGGAGTAGCATATTGTGCTGTAGCATTGATGCTTTCAGCCATCATGACAGCAACTGCAATCAGAAAAACGAGTAACTTTTTCATATTATGTGGTATTATTTCCACAAATTTAGCAATTTTGTGCAAAAATTGCCAGTAGTCACAATAACTGACGGTTTATTTCAGTCATGAAGCATATAAATGTCGTAGCGGCCATTATCAGGGATGGCGACAGGATTTTCGCCACCCAGCGGGGATATGGCGAATACAAGGATTTCTGGGAATTTCCCGGAGGGAAAATAGAGGAAGGAGAGACTCCCGAAGCCGCCTTGAAGCGGGAAATAATGGAAGAACTCGATACGGAAATAGATGTCGGGCCGTTCCTCTGTACGGTTGACTATGATTATCCCGCCTTTCATATAACCCTGCACTGCTATTTCTGTTCCGTAATTTCCGGCAATCTCACCCTGAAGGAACACGAATCCGCCCGCTGGCTTTCTCTTTCGGACCTCGATACCGTAAACTGGCTCCCGGCTGATTTGGAAGTGATAAAAACTGTCCGGAACCATTTATTGCCGTTTGTGAAACCAATGGACAACAAGATTGTCGTAGGAATCGGTGAAGTGTTGTGGGACATGCTTCCCAAAGGGAAAAAATTGGGCGGTGCGCCTGCGAATTTCGCATATCACGTTTCCCAATTTGGCATAAAGAGTACCGTGGTCAGTGCCGTGGGCCGAGACATCCCCGGAAAGGAGATTCTCGATATCCTCGGCAAAAAGGGCCTTGACGGATATGTATCGGAGACGGATTATCCTACCGGAACGGTGGAAGTGGTTTTGGATGCTGCCGGAGTGCCATGTTATGACATAAAGAAAAATGTGGCATGGGACAATATTCCGTTTACGGACAGGTTGGAAGACCTTGCCGGTCGTACTTCGGCGGTTTGTTTCGGGACTTTGGCACAAAGGAGCAGGATTTCAAGGGAAACGATAGGGAAATTTCTTGATTCCATGCCTGACGACGGGAAAAGGCTGAAAATTTTCGATATAAACCTGCGCCAGGATTTTTATGACAAGGAGATTGTCAGCGAGTCGTTGAAAAAATGCAATATCCTTAAAATCAATGATGAAGAATTGGCGGTTGTCGGCAAGATGTTCCGTTATGACGAAAAGGATAAGGAAAGGCTGTGCAGGAAACTGTTGTCCGACTTTGCACTCGGGATACTTATCCTTACGTGCGGAGTGAACGGAAGTTATGTCTTTACTCATGACAGTGTCTCGTATGCGGAAACTCCGAAGGTGGATGTTGTGGATACTGTCGGGGCGGGGGATTCGTTTACCGGAACATTCGCTGCATCTCTTCTGAAAGGCAAAAGCATAGGTGAGGCGCACCGGACGGCGACAGCGGTCTCTGCCTACGTCTGCACTCAAAAAGGTGCGATGCCGGAATTACCTGATAAATTTAAAATTTAGTAAATTTGTCCGCAGAAATTTTGCAGAAACCATGAAAGTGAAAATCGTGAACAAATCGGCTTTCCCGTCTCCGCAGTATGCGACAGTGCGCTCCTCCGGAATGGACCTGAAAGCGAATACGGATGAAATCATTGTGTTGAAGCCTCTCGGCCGTGCGATGATTCCCACCGGACTTTATATTGAACTCCCAGAAGGCTATGAGGCTCAGATAAGGCCGAGAAGCGGTCTTGCAGCCAAATTCGGAATAACCGTACTGAATACTCCGGGGACGATAGATTCGGATTACAGGGGCGAAATCAAGGTCATTCTCGTGAACCTTTCGGATGAGGAGTTTGCCGTCAACCCGGGAGAGCGGATTGCGCAGATGGTTGTGGCAAAACATGAGAAAGTGGAGTGGGTGGAAGTCGGAACTCTTGAAACCACGGACAGGGGAGAGGGCGGCTTCGGTAGCACCGGACGCAAATAAGTTGTAGGAGTAGGAATCTTATGGACATCAAGACGTTATACGGAATATTCAGGCAATGTTCCGCTGTCGCCACGGACAGCAGGACCTTGAAGGGCGGAGAGCTTTTTTTTGCATTGAAAGGTGATAATTTCGATGGAAACCTGTTTGCCGTCAAGGCTTTGGAAAACGGTGCGGCATACGCCGTAGTGGAACGTGCGTCCTTGCCGGAAATTAAGGCAGCCGCAGGTTTGCCGGACTCTTCCGACCTTTCCGACGAGGATTTGTTTGAGAGGAAGCTCATCGTCTGCGAAGATACTTTGGAGACATTGCAGGCCCTTGCAAGGTATCACCGTTCAGTAACTTTTGTAAACGGGAAACCTTTGACAGTCATCGGATTGACGGGAACGAACGGCAAGACGACCACCAAGGAACTTATCAAGGCCGTACTGTCTGTGAAATTCAATGTCACAGCCACGGAAGGGAATCTGAACAACAGCATAGGAGTGCCTCTTACATTGTTGAAAATCACGCAGGATACTGAAATAGCCGTCGTGGAAATGGGTGCAAGTCATCCGGGAGACATAAAGGAACTCTGCTCAGTATGTCTGCCGAACTACGGACTGATTACCAACGTTGGAAAGGCCCATCTTCTTGGATTCGGCAGTTTCGAGGGCGTAATGAAGGCAAAAGGGGAGTTATACGACTATATCCAGCGTACCGCTGACAGGATTTTCCTGAACGCGGACAATCCGTATCTGTGCCGGATGGCGTCCGAGCGCCCTGACTTGCAGGTAATTCCGTATGGCGTGGCGTATTCCGGTGCGGAAATCCTGCCTGCGTCGCCTCAATCTCCATACCTCAGGCTGAAACTGAACGTTTCCGGCAATGAAATCACAGTATCCACGCATCTGATAGGTTCCTACAATGCTGACAACGTGATGGCTGCATTGGCTGTCGGGGCCGAATTCGGAATATCCGTGGAGGATGCGGCAGCCGCAATAGAAGCGTATATCCCGTCGAACAGCCGTTCGCAGATGACGGATACCGGCAGGAATATCCTGATTTTGGATGCGTACAATGCCAATCCGACAAGCATGGAGGCGGCGTTGGACAATTTTTCAGTCATGCAGGCTGACAGGAAGATTGTCATGCTCGGAAATATGCTGGAGCTCGGGGATGCCTCTGTGCAGGAACATTCCAAGGTCCTTGAAAAATTGGGACAGATGTCCCTTGAAGCATCTTATTTAGTAGGACCGGAGTTCGGCAAGGCTTTGGAAACAGGGGCTTTCTACGAAAATGAAGGGTTCAGGTGGTTCGCAGATTCTGACGGCCTTGCCGGATATCTGGAATCGCATCCGATAGAAGGTGCGGTAATCCTTGTAAAGGGTTCAAGAGGCAGCAGGATGGAAAAAGTTGTCCCTTGTCTGTAGTCAGCGCTGTTTTTTGCCGTCAATGAACTTCCGGATGACTGCTCTTGCGGCGAATGCGCAGGCAAGACCGATAAGACTTCCGGCTGCAATACCCACAAGGACGTCACCCAAATAATGTTTGCCGACGAATATCCTGCTGGCACTGACCATGAAGGCCCAGAAGAATATCCATGCGGCATAGCCTCTGTATTTCAATCTTTTATCGTTTCTGAATCCGAGATAGGTGCTGACTGCGAATCCGAAGGAATTGGAGGAATGTCCGGAAAAGAATCCGTAGAGTCCGCCCTTGCCTTCGAGCATCCTGAGACCTTCTGCAAGCATCCATTCGTCATGGCACGGCCTGAGTCTTCCTACCGAATTTTTTATGAGATTGGCGAACTGGTCGCATAACAGGAATGTAAGGGCGACGGATACTGTCACTACTATTGCCTTTTTCCAGCCTAATCTTACGAAAAGGAATACGGCTACGATGACGTACATCGGAATCCATATCGGAATGTTCGAAAAGAACTGCATTATCGGGTCCGTGATTCCGGAGTGCCAGCTGTTCATGGCCAATGTGACCTGCTGGTCGAGTTCGTGTATTTCCTGCCAGGTCATCTTATTCGTGAAGTGTTTTCCATAACAGGTCCTTGAGTTCCTGTATGTTTTCTCCTGTGAGAGATGAAATGAATATGTGAGGTATGTCGGCCGGCAGGGACTTTTCTATCTCCGCCTTCCTCTTGGCGTCGGCGGTGTCGGATTTGGAAATAGCCAGTACCCGGCTTTTTACGAGAAGTTCAGGATTGTATTCCTTCAGTTCGTTGAGGAGTATCCCGTATTCCTTTCCTGCATCTTCAGTGTCGGCAGGAATCATGAACAGGAGCGTCGAATTCCTTTCGATATGCCGCAGGAATCTGAGTCCCAATCCCTTGCCGAGATGCGCACCTTCTATGATGCCCGGAATGTCGGCCATTACGAACGACATGTCGTCGTAATATTTCACTATGCCGAGATTTGGCTCCATGGTAGTGAAGGCATAATCGGCGATTTTCGGCCTTGCCGCCGATACGGTCGAAAGCAAGGTGGATTTCCCTGCATTCGGAAAGCCTACCAAGCCTACGTCCGCAAGCACTTTCAGTTCGAGGATGAACCAGCCTTCCGTTCCCGGTTCGCCGGGTTGTGCATATCTCGGTGTCTGGTTCGTGGCGCTTTTGAAGTTGTTGTTCCCGAGGCCTCCTCGGCCTCCTGCAACGAGGATTTTTTCCTCGCCCGGCTCGACCAATTCGAAAAGTTTCTCCCCGGTTTCGGCGTCCTTGGCTACTGTTCCGAGCGGAACGTCCAAATAGATGTCCGCTCCGTTTTTCCCCTTGCGCAATTGTCCGCTTCCGGCGGCTCCGTGCTCTGCCTTTATGTGTTTCTTGTATTTAAGATGGATAAGGGTCCAGAACTGGGGGTTGGCCCTGAGTATGATATGTCCGCCCCTGCCGCCGTCTCCTCCGTCAGGACCGCCTTTCGGGATGTATTTTTCCCTTCTGAGATGCATCGAGCCCGCACCCCCGTTCCCGGAAGCGCAGAATATTTTTACGTAGTCTATGAAATTCGAGTCAGCCATAACAATGGTTTGTGTCGGCAAAGATAGTGAAAAACTCAAATGTTTCTATGTGAATGTCATTATATGGACATCCATTGATGAAAGTCCGGAGTTCAGATGACGGCATTCTCCATGGGATTGGCCGGCTCCGGGCCGGTGTGGACCTGCTGGAGCGGAGCATGCGGAGTGAGGACTGGCGCACGGCTGGCACCGCTGGAACGGGCGGGTGGGAATTTGGCTAAACATCCGGCACATTGGCCTGCTCATATTCGTTGAATAATTCAATGTTAATATAGTCCATATAACAGAAACTCCTGTCGTTGCCGTTGATAGCATTTGATTCTTCATAAGATATTCTTACCGAGTTCGTGTCATCTGTCCAGAAAGTAACGGCTTCATCAACTTCATTCCCTTTGCCGTATGTTTGTTCTAGGGTGGATTTCATCAGTGTGAAATGGTCTTTCGCCCTGTCTATGCTTTCAAAAGATGCATTGAGCCGGACACAAATCACCTTGGAGTCTTCATTTAGGTACACATCAATGTAGCTCCATGATGTGCCTCCGTAGTATATGTCCATTGTCAAGGTTATTAGCCTGATAACGGTTCCCGTGCCTACTTCCTCTATTTGAGGAAAGAAAAATTTTCCAGTCTCCTCGGATATGGTAGATACAATTTCATCAGCCGATGTTTCAGCGCAGAGTTCCACTCCCATGATATTGGATTTAATAGGGGGCTCGGATACAATCCTTCTCTGCTGCATATTGCAAGAAGTCAGCAGAAATAGGCAAAATAAATAATCCAGAAATCTGTTCATAGTATCATTGATTTATACGGCGTAATCATATCGAAATAATTTCAATTATCAGCAGTAGTCGTCAAGGACATCTCCGCCGGTCCATTCTCTGCCAAGGGCAAGAGTGTAGTATTTGTTTGCTCCTTCTTCATCAAAATAGGATTGGTCATTGGTGTGAATGTAGTATCCGTCTTCGAATGTAATCAAGGCAAGAGCATAGGGTTTCAGCCCATCGGGAATCGATGTCATCACTGCTAATGTCTTGCCATCGTCTGAGATCTCAGCCTTATATACAAGGGATTTATAGTGATCGGTTTGGGCGAAGATTTCCCCTTCTTTCAGAGTTGCCAGATAGGTTTCCAATGGTCTGTCAGGATCGGGTTTTGACGGGCAGAGTGGAAACAGTGCCGGGACTTTCCAGTTTTTCTGTTTCGCTCCGAGGGTTAGAGAGTCTTTGAGGCCATACCATTCTTCATGTAGTCTTTCCCATTCTTCAGCAATGGCTTTTTCTCGTTGTTCTTTTTCAATCTGCCAAGGTAATTTGTATTCCCGGTTCACCCAATCCTTGTCCCAGGATTCTCCAAAATCACTGCTCTTATGTGAAGTGTCCGCTTCGTTGAATACCCAATCTCCGATTCCTTGGCCGGTCGGGATCTTGTCTTCGGCAGCCCAGCGTTGGAGGTGTTGCCGGCATCTGTCTGCCTGTTCTTTGGAAACAGTACGCATCCATGTCGTATTAGGATCAGAAGCATTTGTCCTCAAAAGGTCCGGGTTATCAAGAAACGCTTCTATACTGCCACAGCAGAGTATGATTTTTCTTCTCGTTATAGGATTATTCAGAGCATTTTCAATTCTTGTGACCCACTGGAGATTGTCAGCTCGGTTGTTGCATCTGTTGGTGTCTTTATGGTCTATAATCATTGTGTCAAATTCAGGCTGGCCGTGGAAGGCAGTCGCGACAATTTGATGAACCCGTGCCGAACCGATAAACATATAGCCGGTCTTATCGTCTTTTTTTCCGAATGTCCATTTGTTGTCCAACGGACGGGGACGGTTGGGGGTCTTGGGATGGCGCATGACTGCGCCGTTGTCCCGTGCGGAATAGTGCTCTCCTTTGTATTCGCAGTCGGCTGTTTTGTCGAATATGTCTATCAAATCGTCCATTGTCGTTATTAATCAGTGGTTTACAGGCATGATGAACCCGGAATATGAATTTAAAGATAGTGATTGTTTTGCATATTCGGGCAAAGTTGTGTTGAATTTGATAACTTTGTTGTCAGTTGATAACATTTAATGCTGATAGCCATGAGATATTTATTGCCTTTTGTTGCGGCTTTGTTATGCTCGGTTACTTTGTCCGCGCAGGATTACGGTGGACAGGCGCAGGATTCTACTGAAAGTATTTTCAATGAGGAGACTATTCAGGGACTGGTATTGCTGAAGACTATTATGAATGACAGTCCGGCCTATGAGTTGTACAGGACGGACAATATGTGGACTTTTCTGAAGTTGGAGACTTCAACCGGGAAGATATGGCAGGTGCAGTATGCTGTCGGGGACGGGGATGCTTTTCAGGTGGAGCTCAATGATATCTCGCTTGCTTTTGACGGGATGGAAACTGCCGGACGGTTCAAGTTGCATCCGACTGACAATATGTATAATTTCCTGTTGCTTGATACTCAAACTGGGAATGTGTGGCAGGCGCAGTGGTCGCAGAATCCTGCTAATCGGGGTGTGATGCCGATCTATGAGTTGTGAGGATTGATGTGATTTGGAATGATATTATGGTAAAACTTGAGAGAAATCAATTTCGTTTGGGGAATTTGGTTTATCTTTATGCCTGATTTTTAATGTTTGGTTGTTATGAATCGGTATATTACGAAGATAAGTGTCAACAGGCTGTTTCATCTGGGCGGGTTTGAGATTCCGGTTTCGGATGATGCTTTTCCTCATCTGATCATTACTGGCAGGAATGGCAGTGGGAAGACTGTGCTGCTGAATGCGGTGGCGGATTATTTGGAGAGTGCTAAGGATGGTGAGGCTGTGGATGGGAGTAAGGTGTCGGTAGAGTTCAGTGATGCTGAGGGAATGGTAGGCCTGTATAAGGAGGGGAATTTTATTGTCGCTTTTTATCAGGCAGACAGGAAGAGTGATATGGTGGAGCCGAAGAGTCCTGTGAAGCCGAGGTATTCTGTGAAAGGGGGGTGTGAGGGAGACTGCGACGGGTGAGTTTTTGAATTTTCTGTCTGATCTGAAGATTCAGGAGGCGCTGGCGAGAAATGAGGGGCAGAATGAGGATGCGGACGGGATTGCCGGGTGGTTTGAGGATTTTGAGGGGCTGCTGGGAAGGATATATCAGGATGAAAACTTGAAGTTAGAGTTTAACTATAAGGATTATAGCTTTAGGATATGCACTGAGGGCAAGCGGTTTAAGTTTACGGAGATGTCGGACGGGTTTGCTGCGGTGCTGGATATTGTGGCGGATCTTATCTTGAAGATGCAGTCCGGAGATTCTCCGGTGAGGGCGTATGAGAAGCGGGGTATCGTGCTGATCGATGAGGTGGAGACTCATCTGCATCTGGGGCTTCAGAAGATTGTGATGCCTCTGCTGACGCAGGTGTTTCCGAATGTGCAGTTTGTGATTACGACACATTCGCCTTTTGTGTTGAGTTCTATGGATAATGCTGTGGCGTTTGATCTGGAGCACAGGGAGGTTATCGGGGATCTGACGGATTATTCGTATGATTCGCTGGCAGAGGGGTATTTCGGGGTGAGGACTGGCGCACGGCTGACACCGCTGGAATGGGCGGGCGGGAACAAGTGATGAATAAAATTGAAAACGCCCCAAGCATGCTGCCTTGCGGCTCGTCTGGGAGGCTCATTTGCTTTTGCCAATACTCAGGAAATCCCATGAATCTGACATTGACAATAGGGTATTTCTGCAGTAATGATCTGAACTGCTCCCGGAAATGATGATTGAAAAAGATTGCCGTGACTCGGTCATCGAATCACGGCACAAATATCTACGGTTTTTTCGGGTGGGTTCTTAGACTCTAATTGGAGTCTATGTTGTTTTTTCTGGTTTTGGGGATTATTTTTTCTTGCTGAGTTGTTCTTCAAGCAGCCTGATGCGTTTGGTCAGTTCTTCGACTGACGGCAGCTGGTCCTGAATTTCTTTGATCTGTACATTGGTGTAAGAGGCTACGCCCATTGGAGTCTGAATGCCCTGAAAGGCGTACTGGACATCGGTTTCGTCCTTGTTGCTGCATATCAGCAGACCGATGGTGGGATTGTCGTCCGGACCTTTTATCAGGTCGTTGACGGCGTTGACATAGTAGTTGAGTTTGCCGGCATACTCTGGCTGGAATGGTGTGGCTTTGAGTTCGATGACTATGTAGCAGCGCAGATGGATGTGATAGAAGAGCATGTCAAGTTTACGGGGTCTTCCTGCGATGATGATCTGTTTCTGTCTGCCGAGGTATGCGAAACCAGTCCCGAGTTCGAGGAGGAAGCGGGTGAGGTGTTTTTCGAGTTCGGTTTCGAGGGCTTCTTCTTTGTATCCTTCTTCGAGGGTGAGGAAGCCGAAGTCGTAGGTGTCTTTGGTGATAGCCTGTGCAAGTTCGCTCTGCGGGGACGGGAGTTTGTCGGCGAAGTTTGATATGGCTCCGCCGGATGTGTGATAGTAGTCTGCTTTGATGCAGTTTATCAAAGTGTTGCGGCTCCAGCCTCCGGATATGGTCTTCAGAATATAGAAGATCGACTCATCGATATTTTTGCATTTGGCGATGATTTCAATATGATGACCCCATGGAACGCAGGCAAGGATATCTGGAAAATCAGTTCCCTCTTTCTGTATGTTGTTGGCATGGAGATTTTCTCGCGCAGCTTGTGCGAGTTTTCTTACATTTTGATAATCATGTGTTTGTAATTCTCGCGCAACTTGTGCGAGTTTCCCGGCTCCATTGCAGTAGAATTGATACCACTGCTTCATCCTCCATAAATTCGATGCGCTGAATCCTTTGGATTCCGGAAATGCGGCCTGGAGGTCGAGGCTGAGCTGTTCGACTACTCCTGATCCCCATCTTTCTTCGGCTTTGCGGATGACAAGGTCGCGGCCGAGTTCCCAGTTGAAGTGCAGCTTCTCGGCATTGACCTTGACGGCGGCTTTTATCTGTGCGCTGCGGTATCTGGATTTGAGTTCTTCTATCCAGTTGATGTAGTCCTTGTCTATGTTCACATCGTGAATCTTTACGACTGTCGGGGTGTTGTCCATATCGTCAGTATGTCGAGTGTACTCTTGCAAAGATAGAGATTCTTTTGATGTGGGGATATTCTTCTGCTGAAATATTTGGAAAGAAAAAATCCGTCTCTGCATTTACTGCTGGGGCGGGATTGGATAGGTTAAGTTTAGCTTTATTTTCCGTGCGCTCGGACTATGCTCCGGCATCGAGGTCTGTTGCTGTGAATTGTGCGAGGACATGCTTGTGGACATCTGAGAGCGAGCAGTCCGGAGGACGGCCACGGAGTGGAGTGCAGTTATCAGTCTTGCGTTTTGTGGGGCTTGTGGAGTGGTCAGCGGTGGGGCTGGCGGAACGGAGCATGCGGAGTGAGGACGGGCGCACGGCTGACACCGCTGGAACGGGCGGGCGGGAATTTTTACAATCTCAACAGTCCATGAATTGATGAAAGTCCGAAAGTAATCTTGAGATATCCACCTTGTTTCCATCTTCGAAGAAGGTCGCCTTTTTGTTAGGATGCCAGTTTCCTATGACTTCACCATTCTGCACAATAACGGGATAGAAAATGCCGTTTTTGTTGTAGGCTTGTCGGCAGAACTGTTCTGCGATTGCATGATGGCGGCTCTTGTAGCCTATCAGATATTCGTCATAGGACGGTAACAACAGGATTTTCTTGTGGCAGCCTTTTGTCCTGCAGTCTTGATGTATGTAATATATATCGTCATTATGGCGTTCTGCCGTCAATTCGCCGGCAATGGAGTCTATGGCATTTTTACATTCACCTGTGCTGAGGTTTGTCCACCATACAAAGTCTTTCAATGTGGCCGGTGAATGGCTGCGGAAATACTTTCTTGCAAGCAGGATTACCGATTCTTCCCGTGAGGGTTCGTTTGCTGATGGTATCCGTCCGTCAATCAGAGCGTATGTGTTTTGATTGTCATCAAGATGTCCGCTGCATATCAGTCCTTCTGCTTCAGCCATTTGAAGATATTTGGTCATTGTATAGGCATCACCGGAAAGCCCGAGTTCCCTTAAACTGGCAATAATGGCTTCTTTGGTCATGGATTGTTGCCCTGCAAGTGCCTGACAGATGAGGTCGCATGAGTGTTCAAAGTCTTTCTCAGAAATGCCTTGTCCGTAATATCTGATTGCTTTCTTGTTTTTATCGGCACACAATTTCAGCATCCAGCGCAGATCCTCGGCTGCGACCAACTGCCAAGTACATCTGAACAGATGCGTCCTGACAACTTGCCCTGAATCAAAGGCTTTACGGAATGATGACATGGAGGGCTGTTTCAGGCGAATGCCGGCCGCCCAACGCATCATTGTGTATTCTTGGGCCTGCAGCATCCCCATCCATGAGACCAATTCATGGATATCTGACATTTGCGGATTGACCAATTGTTGATTCAATAGTCTTATGTTCGATATGCTCATATATTGCTTTTTGTGGAAACAAAGATACTTATCTTGTATCGTTATTCGCAAATGCAGCAGGCATTGATTATCGCAGGTATCCTGATTATCAATCTTATGTCCAGAATGTCGGTACATTGAAGGTGACTGAGGAGCGTGGCGAACAGCGGTGGTCGGCGGAACGGAGCCTGAGGAGTGAGAACGGGCGCACGGCTGACGCCGCTGGAATAGGGGGTGATAGAATAGGTGTAAAATTGAAAACGCCCCCAAGTATGCTGCCTTGCGGCTCTTGAGGTTCTGACAGATTTTGGAAAGTTCGCTGAAATAGAGCAATTTTTGACTTAAAGAAATCCTCCTGTTCCGCAAATATACAAGTTCTAATCTTCCAGTATGCGGACTATTTCGGCAGGAGTGACAACGAATGGTTTTACAGGAAAATGTCTGATATTGCCTGTAACAAGATAAGAATCTTCGACGGAAAGAGCGACCTCGTAGAATACGATGTCTTTCGGATCCGGGAAATCGATATCTGTTGCCGGAGTCCTGTCTATATTCAAACCATCGGCAATGATAGCCTTGATGACTGTGTCTATCAATGGAAGATCCAGATGAAACTTCGGTCTTGATAATACGCACCTGTATTCCTCAAGTATCTCGTCATTGTACAGAGGAACAATCTGTTCCTGCACGATTGCACGGAAGACTTTGACAGGATTGGATTCAAGATTACCTGATAAGAGTGCAGAGACAATGACATTGGTGTCGATGACGGCAAAGATTTTATCTTTCATTGCGGGCATTCTGTATCTCGGCGTTAATTTCATCAAGTGTAAGATCATGCGCCCCTGCGGAGGCTGCCTGGGTCCTCATTTCAAGGAATGCCTCCCATGCTTCTTTATTTATCTGATCCCTGCCGGATGCCTTTATCTCGAACGGAATGCGCCTCTCACGCACGACCGTTTTCATGAATACGGTGATCGCAGCAGTACTTGTGAAGCCGAAATCATCGCATATCATATCGAATTTTTTCTTCAGGGTGTCATCCACCCTCATTGATAATGTTGCTTGTCCCATAATAATCTATTATTATATCGTATAGGCAAATATAATACAATGTATTGATTATAGCAAGACAATAGCCGTATTTTTAACAAAAGTACATACGACAAAGGGAAGGACCCTTTTCCTGTGCAAGTTCCGCCCCTGCGGGGACGGTGTTGTGCAGATAGCGGTTATTTTGTTTTGACATTAATGAGATTTGTCGGAGACCGGACGAATCAGGCAACCGACATAGGGGGACAAATCTATTTCAGCGTCTGTATTTTTCTCGTTAAGGCTGAATACCTTCGGAATAGACATATTATTATTGACATTTGAACTTGTCCAGTAGATGCAATATTTATTCAAGTGAAGGCACCGATCAAAAAATCTGTATCCACCTGTATTTAAATAAATATGATTTCCGTTAGGTCCAGTAAACTTTAACAGATTTCCTACTCTCGTAACTTTGCATTTACTGTATAACTCGAGGAATTCTGTTTTGGTGGGCATTCTCCATCCTTTACCCCAATTGATGTATGCAGCATCGTGTGCAGTGTTGCTTATAGTATAGGGCAACTCTTTTTTTGTCAAGTTATAAGATACATCATTTTCGTGTTTAGTATAGGCGTGATTCTCATAGCTATATGTTTTTTTAGGAGAAGTCTCACCGTATGCAAAATAATCCCCAAGTTCCGTATAATCGTTGGCCCCTATATTGCAGGTTGCCCATTTGGTTCCGGAAGGCAGTCCGAGGTCCACCCATTCGTGTCCATTGAGAGTACCTGAAGTGGCGCTCGGCTTTATTCCCTGCGATGGCCGGTTTGCGGAATCGTCTGTAGAGTCATTAAAAAATACTGTAAATGGATATGTATTGACATTCCCGACATAGATTGCCATAAGATCTGGTGTAGTGTCGGTTTCTGAAGCATAATGTAGCGCAACATATATGTGTTCCACTTTTTCTGCCATTTCCTCGACTTCTTCAATCGATTCACTTGCACCAACAATACATATGAAATCCCAGAATAACATACCATGGAGGAGTATAGTGCTTCCATCGTTTGAAGCGGTTTTATAGTTGTCAACGACACATATATCTAAACCAGAGGTTGAAATGTCGCTCTCAGGAACAATACTTTCAATTCCCAAATCGCCGGATGTAACATTTGCAATGGTTATTACACTGTGCTTGTCATCAGTCACTATATACACGGTAAATTTGCCATTATGTACATTACGCAATGCCGATGGATTGCTTAGGTCATTTTCCGACATTACAGTTGCATACTTGGTGAATGTGACTTTATCAAAATCAATTGTCTGGGCGGACAGCAATGTCGACATTGCACATAAGATGGTAATTAAAATCGCTTTCATATCTGAATGTTTTATCATATCCGTTTTGAATTATTATAACGTCAGTTCGACGAATTGATGTCGCTCGCTTCCCGTTTCATCCTCAGGATGGGGAAGGGATTGCCATAGTCGTCGGTGCTGTCACGGCGGAATGTGCGGAAGCCCATCCGTTCGTAGAATTGCACTGCCGAAGGGTTCTGTTCGTTGACATCGACATATTGCACGCCCGACTCTGAAAATGCTTTTTGCACCAATATCCTTCCTGCGCCTTTGCGGAAACAGTCCGGATGCAGGAACAGCATTTCTATCTTGCCGGAATCGATGCCCATGAATCCGATATGCGCATTGCCGGCATCGGCCACCCATAATGTCCCGATTTGCCGGATGGCTTCTTCCGCCTGAGGACGGAGATTCCGGATGTCGTTTTCTGTCAGGAAACTGTGAGAGGCCCGGACGGACGCTTCCCAGATTCCGAGCAGTTCTGCGACAAGTTCCGGAGTCCTGGCGTCTTTTTCAATATCGTTTATGTCAATCATGCCATATTTCTCCATAGATTTCCATTTTTGCAAAGATATGGAAAATCAGATTAAAGGATAAAGGTATGACTGTAATAAAAGTAAAATTCCGTCCGTCGACAGTCGGCGGACGGCCATCCGGGCCTGTCCCCATGCCCGACAACGTGGCAGACAACATGACGAACAACATGACAGACAATGCCCGCAGGGAATTTCCGACAGATGGAACTTGTGCAGATGAAATGGTGAAACCGTTCCGGGAAAGAGAAAAGGAGGAATCCTTTTTCCTTTTCATGGAAGATGTCATTTTCCGTCTGAAACGTATGGGCAGAGAGAGGACCGCCGAGAATTACACAACAGCATTTAACAGTTTCAGACGGTTCAGGAACGGGGAAGACCTCAGCCTGAGCGAGATGGACTCGGACCTGATGGCAGAATACGAGGCTTATCTGAAATCGCTCGGCGTGGTCATGAATTCGGTTTCGTTTTATAACCGGATTCTTCGGGCCGTGTACAACCGGGCCGTGGAAAAGGGGATGACAGCGCAACGTTATCCTTTCAGGCATGTCTACACGGGGATAGACAGGACGGTCAAACGGGCCGTGCCGTTGGCTGTCATCAGAAGAATCAGGGAACTTGACCTGCCTGCCGGGTCCTCTTCGGATTTTGCAAGGGACATGTTCCTATTTTCGTTTTACACGAGAGGAATGTCGTTCATAGACATGGCTTTTCTAAGGACAAAGGATCTTCGGGACGGCATCCTTTCCTACCGCAGGCGCAAGACAGGACAGCAGCTGTTCATCCGCTGGGAAAAATCCATGCAGGAAATTATCGACAAGTACCCTGCAAACGGGAACGGTTACCTGCTGCCCATAATCAAGACGCAGGGCAACGAAAGGCTGCAGTACAGGAATGCCCTGCGTTTGGTAAACAACAAGCTCAAGGGCATATCGGCAAAGGCAGGACTGCAGACAGGCTTGACGATGTACGTCAGCAGACATTCATGGGCCAGTATCGCTAAAAGCCAGAATATACCCTTGTCTGTCATCAGCGCAGGTATGGGCCATGATTCGGAAAATACCACGCAAATTTATCTCGCTGCCATGGACAATGCACTTATAGACAATGCCAATAATTTGATATTGAAAAAATTGGAATAGATTGCCGGAAACCGGACTCCCTCTTATCAAGAGGGGGATTAACAGTTGCAAATCTACATAAAAATTTCATAAAATATCACTTTTGTCTGATAAAATATCGGATTTTTGACGTAAAACATGGGAATGCCATGCAAAATCAGGAAATCGTCTTACGAAAATGTATGATTGTCAAGTATTTGGTTTTCAATCTCTTTCTTGATAAGAGGAAGATGCAAGGAAAACGAAATGCGGTCCCGAAATTTTTTAGTACCGGCATTATTGCTGATTGGATGTGTGCACTTGTACGGGCAGGAATTCCGTAAGGAGATTTCCGTGGATTTCCGTGTCGGCAAGGGAGCTTTGGACACGGCGTATGCAGACAATGCAGTCAGGCTGTCCGAGCTTGTTTCATTTATCGATACTATCCGTAATGATACGGCCCTTGAGTTGGTTGGAGTCGAATTTTGCGGCTCGGCCTCTCCGGAAGGTTCAATCCTTATCAACCGGAGGTTGGCAAGGGAACGTCGTCACAGCATTGAAAGTTACGTGCGGAAACACATATCGTTTCCGGACAGTATCGTGACACGCTGCGACGGTGTGATTGCATGGGAGAAGTTGGCCATGTTGGCAGAGCAGTCGGACATGCCGTACAGGGAGGAGGCGGTGGATGTTTTGCGCAACGTTCCCGAAGCCGTTTATGACGCAAGGGGTGTTTTGACAGACAGCCGCAAGAAACATCTGATGGAACTGCAGTACGGACGTACATGGCATTACATGGACGAGCATTTCTTCCCGTATGTGCGCAATGCTGCCGTCGTGTTCGCAGTCGTCCGCCGGAAGCCGGAGCCTCCGGAACTCCCCGAACAGCCGGAACAGGACACAGTGAAACAGACATTGCCGGTCCCGGAGGCGGAAATACCTGACGCCGCAGCCGTACAGGATACAACGGCAGTACAGGACACCGCAGTCATGCCTGACACGACAGCCGTGCAGGACACCATGGCAGGGCCCGTCACGACCGCATCGGCTGAATCCCGGTCTGAAAAGACTTTCTATATGGCACTCAAGACCAATATGCTCTATGACGTGCTTGCAGTTCCCAATATAGGCATCGAGTTTTACCTCGGCAGGAACTGGTCTGTGTCGGCCGACTGGATGTACGCATGGTGGAACTCCGACACCAAGCACCGTTACTGGAGATTGTACGGAGGCGAAATCGCCGTGCGCAAATGGTTTGGCAGGAGAGCGGCCGAAAAGCCTCTGACCGGTCATCACCTTGGCGTGTACGGCCAGATTTTCACATACGACTTCGAGTGGAACGGTACCGGTTATATGGGAGGACGGCCGGGCAGGATGCTTTGGGACAATCCTAATTATGCCGCAGGCATAGAATACGGCTATTCGATTCCGATAGGCCGCAGGCTCAATATTGATTTCTCCGTCGGATTTGGTTACTGGGGCGGTGAATATTACGTATACAGGCCGCTTGACGGACATTATGTCTGGGAAGCTACGAGAAACCGCCATTGGATAGGCCCTACAAAGGCGGAAATATCATTGGTATGGCTGCTCGGAAGAGGCAATGTCAACAACAGGAAAGGAGGTTTGGAATGAAACGGTCTGCAGCAGAATACATTTCCCTGATAGTTGCGTCGCTGACGGTTCTCGTTTCCTGCGAGCATAAGGAACTTTGCTTCGACCATGAACTGCATGCGCCGAAATCCGCCGTACACATACAGGCGGAATACGAGCATGAATGGGAGCTTATGAGCGAGGGCGGAACCGACTGGGAAGCCGCATGGAAAGACGAGTTCGGGATGGAATACGACGAACTGCGCCCTGAAGCGCCTGACGGCCTGCGGGTCCGGATATACCACGATGACGGCTCCAACAGCGTGATGAACGTTGCTCCTGAAGGCGAAATCGTACAGATGCGCCCGGGGCAGCATTCCATATTGCTTTACAACAATGACACGGAATATATCGTTTTCGACGACATGAATTCGTTTGCCTCGGCACGTGCCACGACCCGCACCCGTACCCGTTCGTCATATCTCGGCAATTCATACATTGAAGGTGACAGCGGGAATACGGTGAATGAGCCCGACATGCTTTATGGCAGCTATATTGAAGGCTATACGGCAGAACGCAAGTTGGAGACGGACGAACTTCCGGTTACCATGCACCCGCTGGTTTTCCGCTATCTTGTGCGCTACAAGTTCAGCGGAGGATTGGAATACGTGGCCCTTGCACGCGGCGCCATGGCGGGGATGGCTTCGGCGGTATGGCTGAACAGCGGCCGCACGGCAGACGAGACAGCGACCATACTGTACGATTGTACGGTAGAGGATTTCGGAGTACAGGCCTGCGTCCGCTCTTTCGGCGTGCCGGATTATCCAAACGACCTTTACAAGGCCCCTGCAGTCGGAAAATACGGGCTGAACCTTGAAGTCATGTTGAAAAACGGAAAAATCAAGTCTTTCGATTTCGATGTGACGGATCAGGTGGCGGCACAGCCTCAGGGCGGAGTCATTGAGGTGGACGGCATAGAGATCACGGATGAAGAGGGCCTTGAAGGCGGTTCCGGTTTCGAAGTGGATATCGATGACTGGGGCGAATATGAAGACATCGAACTTCCGTTGAAATAGACAGATGATAAACATAAAGTTTTACTTAAATAATAATCAAAATGAAAAAAATCTTGTTAATGGGAATTGCGGCTGCCGCCATGCTGGCAAGTTGCAGTTTGGATGAAACATTGGAAACGGCCCGGGACACGCGGGTTATCGGTTTCAGCAATGCTTTTGTGGACAATGCGACACGTAGTGTCGTGGATCCAAGTTTTACGGTAGCTACCTTGGGAAATTTTGCCGTGTACGGTTTCACACAGAACGGCCAGATCTTTGATGCCGTAACTGTGTCAAGTGCCGATAATGGTAGCACATGGACATACAATCCGATACAGTATTGGGTGGAAGGAAACCAATATGCCTTCGCTGCCATTGCTCCGGCATCCGTTCCTGTCAGTGACGAAACACTGACTGGCAGCAGCGTAACCGACTATAAAGTCGGAATGACGGTAAGCTTCACCAATGACGGAAAGACAGACCTGCTTTATGCTAATGGGGGTGCTTTTAATGCTGATGAAACCTTCATGCTAAGTCCTCAGCCTGTCGGCCTGACATTCAAGCACCAGCTGTCAAAAGTGAAGTTCTCGTTCAAGAACAACGTGAGCGGAGCTTACAACATCAAGGTAACTGACGTGAAGATTACGGATGCAAAGAGTTCAGGAACTCTTAAAGTAGGCACTGCTGCTGACAATGCTTGGGAAAATGTTACTGGAAATGACCTTGAACTTAGTTTTGGTGCTGCCGGTACTACTGGTGTAAGCACAGCTGATGCCATAGCATTTGGAACCGAAGTTGAGACCTATAACGAACAGCTGATGATTCCTACCGCATCGACTGAAAGCTACACCGTTACCTTCACGGTGGAACTGCTCAATGGTACCGTTTCTATGGGTACATACAACCACACGGCGACAATCAGTGGCGTAGAGCTGAAACTTGGCTACTGCTACGATTTCGCTGCTGAGCTGAACCCTGATAACATTGTTGTTGATCCGGATGACCCGGATGCCGAACTCAAACCGATTGAATTTACGGTTAATGAAATTAGCACTTGGATTGACACAGACGAAAATCAGACTATTGACATTCCTTCAGCAGGGAATGGACAATAACTGATTTCCGCTTTCCAATCATCTCAATGATTCCCGAAAGACGGAATTAAAACAGGGTGCAAGGGGTTGAATGTTCCCCTTGCATTCACCAATAGCCGCAAAGCGGGGTTTTGGCGGCGTTAAATGACAGAAAAATGAAAGCATACAGGAATCGGTACATGACAGGCTGCATGTTTGCGCTGTTTCCGTGTCTTCTGCTCTTTTCGTGCAGCAAGGAATTTCCGGACGGAAGTGACGCTGGTCATGCAGGAAAATACAGCGAAAGCATCAGTTTCGGCGTTGCTCCTGATGGGCCTGATGGAAACGTGCAGACGAAGGGTGTGGCGGCCGGCCTCGGAAACGGATACGTTTCCGGGCAGTTCGTGCTGCGGGCGCAGGATTCGGCAGATACGCTTTGTGTCCGTGCCACGGTTGCTGATGGCATCCATTCATCGGGCGGCAGACAGGCTGTAACCCGTGCCACTCCTGTTGCCGAGGAAAACTTTTATGATGCATTCCACGTGCTGGCATACTGGAAGAAAGACGGGCAGTTGGTACAGGAACAGTTTTACATGGACGAGGATGTTTTCAAAAATGGGAACAACCTATGGAGTGCCACCGCCAACACTTATTACTGGCCGGGCGACGGGCATACGCTCAGGTTCTGTGCGTGGGCGCCTGCGGATGCTGCTTTCAGTCTTACCCCGCAGGACCCTACGAGCACTTCGTTGGCTTATACGGTTCCAAAGGATGTCGCAGACCAGAAGGACATCGTGGTAACCTCCACCGATGAGATGGCCGGCAACAGCAATACGGTGGTCCCTCTTGATTTCCGGCACATCTGCACGGCGGTGCAATTTAAGTTCGGCAGCCAGATGCAGTCGGGAACCGTAAAGAGCGTGGCATTGAAAGGAGTCGGCACTGCCGGAACATACGACATGGCTTCCGGTACATGGACCCTGAGCGGCGGAACGGATGATTTTATGCAGGAACTGAACCTTTTCACTACTGGCTCGGAGACATCAGGAAGCGAATTGACGACTCCGGCACAGACATTCATGATGATTCCGCAGGAGACCTTGCCGGACGGGGCTTCGGTGGAAGTGGTTTTTAATGACGGCACGGAAGACCGCACTCTTTCCGCATCCATTGCGGGTATGGCCTGGCCGCAGGGGAAAACCGTGACCTACAGGATTTCCATTTCGCCGGAATACGAATTCAGGCTGTCAGATGAGCGGACACTGGATGCGCATTATGAAATCTACATGACAAACATTGTCGTGACCGACTTGCCGGCAGGTAAACAGTGGACAGTCACGGCAGGGGACAATGTCACTATCCAGTCCCAGTCCGGAATGAACAGTTTCGCCCGTCAGGGTTATTGGACGGACCGCAATGTCGATGACAGAGGAAATGATACCGGCACTGCAAGGGGTAATGCATCCTATTCAGGTACCGGTTCCGGGGAATTTCCTGTCGCCATTTTCGTACCCGAAAATACGGGAGACAGCGAACGTACCCTCAAGCTGAGCGTTGCGGTGGACGGCAAGACCGTGCAGACAATGGATATTGTCCAATATGCACCTGCATGGTACGCCGAAAGCCTCGGCTGCGAACGGATTCAGGGGCCTGACTGCCCTTGGGGTTTCTACTGGACCGATGACTTCGCCCTGATATATGACCTTACGTCGTGTAACGACAGCGCCCGTGAAACGGTCAGACAATACGTCGAATGGACTAAAGCCTTGCACACTTTGGTGAATCTGCCTTTTATCGGAGGCCTTTTTGCATGGATTTTCGGTGATGATATTCCGGACTTGAGTTATGTCGATATGGAGAAGTCGGATACATTCTTAGGTCTCGGTGGCAAGGCCGATGAAGTGACGATCAATCTCGGTGAAATCCACACGGCGGGAATTGCTACAAGTCCTTCCGACGGTCAGGCAAATACGCAGGCCATGTACAACTTTGAAGGTATCCAGTTCGTCAATGAGATAATAAACAGTATAGAAAGCATCCCCGGTTACAGTGTGACAACGCGTGGAGAAGGCACCAATCCGTCAAACAATGCGGCAATAGCCTGTATGAAACTGAACAGCTGGAATATCATAACTGTCGAGAGCAATACGCTTCTCACCCTCACCAACGACAACAACACTGCCGACTGGTATCTCCCTTCGATGCAGGAAATAAACGGCATTGCGGACGACATCAATCCGATATCCGGAGAATACTGGACCTCAACTGCCGTGGATGACAACCGGCAAGCCTACAAATACTCCGGCGGAAGTACGCCACAGGAACTGCGCGACGTCAATCTTCACGTACGCGCAGTCCGTAAAAGACCGTAAAGCGGTCAGAACCTGTCCATGAGAGCGGCAATCGCCTTACGGACGTCTTCGATGGTGCCGGTTCCGTCGATTTCGTGATATTTCCCCTTGCCTTTGTAGTATTCCACCAAAGGTTCGGTCTTGTCGTGGTATGTCCTGATCCTGTTGCTGATGGTGTCGTCATTGGCATCGTCGGCACGGCCTTCGATGGAAGCCCTGTGCTTGATTCTTTCCCTGATCATTTCGTCAGGAATCATTATCGATACCACGGCGGTTACTTCCTCGCTGTTTTTTGCAAGCATAGCGTCGAGGGCGTCCGCCTGGGCGACAGTTCTCGGAAAACCGTCGAGGAGGAAACCGTTCACTCCCGTCGTTTTTCTGAAAACGGACTCTATCATGCCTTCCACAATTTCGTCAGGGACGAGTGCGCCGGCATCGATGAGGGATTTGGCTTTCAGCCCGAGTTCCGTGCCGTCGGCGATTTCCTTCCTGAGAAGTTCTCCCGTGGAAATATGACGGAGATTGTAGTTTTCTACCATTGCTGTGGCCTGAGTGCCTTTGCCTGCACCCGGAGGCCCGAATAAGATGAAATATTTCATGATTTTCAGTTTAATGCGTCAATCCTTTTATTACACTAATCATTGTCAAGTACGAAAATGTCTTTCATGTTGCGGCCGATTTCATTGTAATCGAGGCCGAACCCTACGATGAAATCGTTCGGGATTTCCATGGCCACGTATTCGAGAGGAATATCCTGCCTGTAGACATCCGGTTTGAGCAGCAGGGTGCAGACGCAGGAAGATGCCGCCCCTTTTTCGGCAAGCATCCTTTTCAGTTCGGCAATGGTATTGCCCGTATCCACGATGTCTTCCACGATGATGATGCGTCTTCCCCTGATGTCGGAAGTAAGTCCGAGAACTTCGCGGACCGTGCCTGTACTGCTTGTCCCGGAATAGGAGGAAAGCTTGATCGAGAGCAGTTCGCAGTTGAAAGTGAGCCTCTTCATGAGTTCGGCAGTGAAAAGAATGGCTCCGTTGAGCACGCACAGGACAATCGGAATGTCTTCGCTGTCCTTGAAATCATCGTTCAGTTTCGATGCTACCTTGTCAATGGCTTTCTCGATTTCTTCGTTGGGAATGAAAGTTCTGAAAGTCTTGTCGAATAATTTTATCCTCTCCATGTCCGTTCGGAATTGCAATACTGTCTGCAAAAATAGCAAAATACGTCAAAAAGAGAAAAACTTTATGCATGGAAAGGAGAATAATGGAAAACCGTCACGGAAAACGGAAAATTATTCCTTACTTTGGCGAAGACATTGAGGGGAGGAGCGAGATTATGATTGTGCGGATTGTCTGTATTTTTTCCTTGCTTTCATCGCCGGTATTCGCGGATGAAAGGGAGAAGTCCGATGAAAATGATTTCCTTCAGGCCGTAATGACCATAAAGGGCACCGGTTCGGAAGAATATCTGTCCGAGGACGAATTGGAATATTTCAGGCAATTGGCAGTCAATCCGATAGCCATCAATGGCGCATCATCTTCCGAATTGCTTGCTACGGGCCTTTTCTCGCCATATCAGGCCGCAGTCATCGAAGATTACCGTTCCCGGTCGGGAGACATTCTTTCATTGTCTGAATTAGCCCTTCTTGACGGTTTCGGGGATGATTATGCGAGGGCCGTTTCTCCTTTTGTCACGCTTGTCAGCAACGGTTTGCCCGGGAAACCTGCATCGTACGGTATTCCTGCGGAGCATGAATCGGTGTTCCGCTCAGCGTTGAGGTATGACGACGGGGACGACAAGACATCCGGGATGTACGGAATGAAATACCGTTTTTCTTCCGCAGGAAGGATTGTCGGCGCCGGTCTGGCTCTGCGCAGTCCATACGGAGCAGCACACTGGCCTCCGGCCGAACGTTCCTTTTTCGTGTCGCTGCACAGACGGAAATTCGACCTTGTCCTCGGGGATTTCAATGCTAAGTTCGGTCAGGGCCTTGCGCTGTGGTCTGGATTTTCGATGAGCGGTACGGATTCTCCTGCATCGTTCGCCAAGAATCCTGTCGGGATTGTCCCTTACGGTTCATATTCCGGAGACGGTACTTTCCGGGGGATTGCGGGGAATTTCAGGGCAGGGAAGTTCACGCTGTCGGCCTTTGTCGGCGGTGACGGTTTGAGAAACATGGCAGAGAGTCTGTCCGAGGAGAATCTTGACGGAAATCTGTCTTTCCGTCCTGGTGTCAATATAGCGTATTACGGATGGCGGGGTCAGACATCCCTGACATTCGTGTCCGAAACGGACGGTCTGACAGGCAGGTTTTCTGTCTGCAAGGTTTCGGCAGACGGCCGGTATTCCATAAAAGGTGTGGACCTGTTTTCGGAAATCGCAATAGACTGTCTTTCCCTTATGCCGGCGGGACTCGTCGGCAGCCGTTTCGCCGTTTGCGACGGAGTCGAGGCCGCTGTGGCTGCAAGGTATTATTCTCCGGAATATGACGGCTCTTTTTCGGGAGCGGTAAGAAGCGGTACCAAATGCACGAATGAGCATGGTGTGACATTGGCTCTAAGGCATCTTTCCGAGAAAAGGGTCGGACTTGCCGGAAAGACAGGCTTCGGGTCGTCGGTCAGTCTTTCCGATTTGTCGGTCAATCTCGATGCATCCTTTTCGCCTGCACCGAAGTATGGGACTGACACGTCATCATATCAGGTGAAAGCCGTCGTGTCCGAGGTCGTGAGGCTGTCGCCGATGTTCGGGCTCAGACTGAAATTTTCAGGACGTTACAGGACCTATTCCTATCCGTTCAATCTGCATCTTAGGGCGGAACTTGAATTCGGATCCGGCGAATGGAATTCCCGTCTGAGAGCGGATGTGACGAAATGCAGGGGCATTTCCTGCCTCGGATATTTGGAAGGTGGACGGAAGAGTGCCGTGTGGTCGGCGTATCTGAGATGCGGAATGTTCAGGGTGGACTATTGGGATGACAGGATCTATGTCTACGAACGCGACGCTCCGGGAAATTTTTCCGTGCCTGCCTATTACGGAAGAGGGTATTGGGTGGCATTTTCGGGAGGAGTGCGTCTTTTCCGTGGCGGAAAACTGTATTTCAGGGCATCTTTTACCGATTATCCGTGGCGCAGGCCGCTGCAGGAAAGCGAAAAGCCCGGCAGAGCCGAGCTTAAACTGCAGTTTGTCTTAAGGTTATAGACGGTGCGACGAACTTATGTCGCTCAGGAATAAGGTATTCGCCGGACTGACGTTATAATTTCGGAATCTTTATTTTCATTCCGGGTTTGATGTCGCTGCTTATACCGTTGAAATCCATGATGTTCTGCGCACTTACGCCGGGATAGTTCTTGGCGATGAGGTATAGCGAGTCACCCGACTTGACGGTGTAGACCGTATATTCTGCATCCATCGGGACGGTAGACTTGTGGGAGGGATTCGGCTGTTCCACCTTTTTCTTCGTGGATGAAGAGGCTGTTGTCACCGGCCCTTTCCCTCCGCGGTATATGACGAGACGCTGCCCGATCCGGATGTTGTCGCTCCTGAGATTGTTCCACCTCTTGATCTGGCTGACGCTGACCCTGTAGCGCAGTGCAATCGAGCCGAGTACTTCTCCGCTCCTTACCCTGTGGACGATTCTCTCTCCGTCGCCGCCGTCTTTGATCTTTTTGATCACCACCGGGTTGAAAAACTCGGAAGCCTTGTAAGTGTATAATGAGTCTTCATGGTCTATGAAGGCATTGGTATAATTGTAGGGTATCCGGAGTATGTATTCCTTTTCGTTACCCGGGATGATTTCATGCCTGTATTGCGGGTTGAGGTTTTTCAGATTTTCCATCGGAACTCCTGCAAGTTCGCTTACCTGCTTGAAATGCAGCATCTTGTTGATCTTGAACGTATCCACATGCACAGGCATGGCGACAGGTTCCGGCACGATGCCGTGCTCCTTGTAATAGGTCATGGTGTAGAGTGCCGCCACGAATGCCGGCACATAGCCTCTCGTTTCCCGGGGCAGATAATAGTAGATGTCCCAGAACGCCCTTTTGCCTCCGCTTCTTCTGATGGCCTTGCTGACATTTCCGGCGCCGCAGTTATAGGCAGCAATCGCCAAGTTCCAGTCACCGAATATGTTGTACGCATCCTTGAGATATTCCGCAGCGGCGTGGGCCGACTTTATCGGATCAAGACGTTCGTCCACGAACGAATTTATGGTCAGTCCGTAGATCTTGGCCGTGCTGTACATGAACTGCCACATGCCCTTGGCTCCGGCTCTCGAAACGGCAGTGGGATTGAGTGCCGATTCCACCACTGCCATTGCCTTGAGCTCTTCGGGAACGTCATGTTCGTTGAAGATTTCTTCGAATATCGGCATGTAGTATTCGCAGAGCCCAATGATGCGTCCCATGCGGGGTTTGGACTTTTCGGAATAGAGGATGATATAATTCTTCACTATGTCATTGTACGGCAGGTCGATGAATGAATTGATGGCCTTGAGGCGGTTGACATAGACTTCATCCGGGACATTGGATTCGAACCTTACCGAATCCATGTCGTACTGTTCTTCGACGTCTTCGCTGATTTTCTGCTGTACGTACCAGATGCTCAGGAGGCTGTCCGAAACTTCGGCATTGTAGTCTTCAGGATTGAGCCCGGCCGCGCTTTTGTCCTCATTTTCATCGTATATGTCGATGATTTCGAGGTTGATGCTGTCATTGATGCGCATCTCTTCGTTCAATCTGTCGATTTCGGCAGCCAATGAGTCTATTGTAAGTCTGAGAGAATCGTTCTCCCTTTCGAGTTCCGACTTCTTTACGTTTTTTCTGCCGGCAGCGGCAGGTGTTTCAAAATTCAAAATACAAAGCGCCGCTACAGCAGCAACGGCAAAAAATCTGATATGTTGTAATTTCATCCTTTAAAATTTTTCAGTTCAGAACCTGAGACCGAATCTCAGGCCGATAGCGTTTTCCATAGGAGAAGAAGGCATCGGACCGAAAGCGTATGCATTGTCCGGAGCTATCACCGCAGGTTCGAGCCTCATGGAAATATCATCCGAGACTTCGAAATCATGCATGTAAGCGAATACGTTGGCATCTATGACCTGCAACAGGTAAAAACCTACGGTGGCAAGTATCGAATAATCCCTGTAACGTCTGTACACGTCCCTGTACCATAATGCCGTTTCTGCGGAAACAGGTCCCGTGTAGCCGCCGGCAGGGTTGGTGGCTTCCCTGTATATTCTCCTGAATCTCTGGTAATTGGTGCTGTTGGTGCACAGGAAATGCACAGAACCGGCTATACATCCCCAGTAAATAGGGATTTTCCAGTATTCCCCGTTGTATGCCTGTCCGAGTCCGGGAAGAAGTATCGAATACACTGTAGCGCGTCCAGGGTGCGGGTGAATGTCCTTTTTGTAGCAGACGGCGCCGTCCATGAGACTGCCCCAATAGATGAGACCTGCGCCTACCATGAGCCACGTGCCCCGCTGCTTCGCAGCCGTGTTTATCGTCAGGGGAGTGTTCGGGTCAAGGGCGAACGCCGCTTCGTATGCCTTTTTCGATACGTTGTACTGATGGAGGTAATGCCCTCCCAATCCTGCACAGACACCGATGCCTCCGTACACTATCGGGAGTTTCCACCAGTCCCTGTTGTAAATCTGCGAAATTCCAGGCAGGACCATCGAACCGGCGAACATTGTGCCTATCCTCAGGTCGGTCTTGTGGGCGAGACCTCCGAAAAGTTCCTTGAATGAAAACATCTTGTCGGAAGTGTCGGCGGTCGCCGTGGAGTCAGCCGGATTGTACGACTGGGTGAAGGCCTCTTCCCTGAACTGGGCATCGGCCGCGGTCCCGAACGCACAGAAAGCCGCTAACGCAATGAGTATATGTAGGATGTATTTTCTCGCCATTGGGATTCGATTGTAGCTCTGTCAGATTTTGGAATCTTCGAGAGCATTAAGGAACTTTCTGACTTCTTCATCCGATGAAAAATGAATCGTCATTGTGCCTTTTCCATTGGTGGCCCGCTTCAGGCTGATATTGTTTTCGAAATATTTGCCCACGATTTCGAGTACTCTGAAATATTCGTCCGGAAGTTCCTGTGCTTCGGACTCTTTCTTGCGGGGCTTGTCGAGGTTCCTGATTCTTTCTTCAAGGCTGCGGACGGAGAGGTCTTCCTTTATGACCATGTCGCAGAGCCTTTCCTGAATCTCGGGATTTTCCACTCCGAGCAGCACCTTGGCATGTCCGACGCTCAAAAGTCCCACTTTCAGGTCATGCTGTATCTTGGCAGGCAGTTTGAGCAGCCGCAGGAAATTGGTGACGGATGCCCTTTTCTTGCCGACTCTCGAAGCCATCTGCTCCTGAGTGAGATTGCACTCGTTGATGAGCCTTTCGTAGCTCATGGCGATTTCGATAGGGTCGAGGTCCTCCCTCTGGATGTTTTCCACGATGGCCATTTCCAGCATTCCCTGGTCTCCGGTATCGATGATGTATGCCGGAATTTCATCCATGCCTGCGAGCCTGCATGCCCTGAAACGCCTTTCTCCGCTTATAATCTGGTATCTGTCATGATTTTTCCTTCTGACGGTAATCGGCTGGATGAGTCCGAGTGTCCGGATCGAGTCCGCCAATTCCTCAAGTGCCTCCGCGTCGAAAGACATTCTCGGCTGGAACGGATTCGGCTCTATCATTTCGACAGGTATCAGCATTATGTCCGCACTGTTCTGCGAATTTCCGGTCGAGACCACGCTTTTGTTGACGTAGTCCACCGGTTTCCTTATCTGGCTTAAATCCTTGTCGCCCAATAATGCACCGAGCCCTTTGCCCAATCCTCTTTGCTGTCTGCCCATTATTTAGATACGGTATAATTGTTTTTCTCAAGAACTTCCTTGGCAAGGTTCAGATAATTGACCGTGCCGTTGCATATCACGTCGTACAATATGATAGGCTTTCCGTGCGACGGAGCTTCGCTGAGACGGATGTTGCGCTGGATGATGGTCTTGAATACCATATCCTTGAAATGTTCGCGCAATTCGTTCACCACCTGTGTATGGACTTTGGTCCTTCCGTCGAACATCGTCACCACGAAGCCTTCTATGTCAAGTCCGGGGTTTACTCCCTGCTGCACGAGCCTTATGGTCTGTAGCAGCTTGCCGAGACCTTCCAAAGCGAAGAATTCGGGCTGTACTGGAATCATCACCGAGTCGGCCGCGGTAAGGGAATTGACGGTAATGAGTCCCAACGACGGAGAACAGTCGATTATTATGAAATCATAGTCGTTGCGAATCGGCGCAAGCGACTTTTTCAGTACCGATTCCCTTTCGTCGTCGTCGAGCATCTCTATTTCCGCTCCCACAAGATTGATATGGGAAGGAATCAGATGAAGATTGGCTATCTCCGTCTGTATAAGTGCGTCACGAATGTCCAACCTTCCTATCATGACTTCGTACAAAGTCCGTTTCTGGTCATCCTCCGGAGAGAAATTGAGCCCGGACGTAGTATTGGCCTGAGGGTCCGCATCTATTATCAGGACCTTTTTTTCCAATACTGCGAGCGATGCGGCAAGATTGATCGCCGTCGTGGTTTTTCCTACTCCGCCCTTCTGGTTGGCTATTGCAATGACTTTTCCCATATTAACTCCGATTCGATAATCGCTAAATCTTTGCAAATTTATAAAAATATTTTTTTACTGCCTGTAATTTGCTACTTTTGTGCCCGAAAACTTATCAACAGAATATGCCAGGAACGGGAGAATTGTGGTTTACGATAGTCAATCTTCATGCAGGAAGCGGAAAGACCGTTTCGATCTGGAGAAAAGCGGAAATCCTGTTGGCCGAAGCCGGCATCCCTTACGACAACAAATACACTGACTGTAAATATCATGCTACCGAAATCGCCTTTCAGGCGGCTTCCGAGGGGTACAGGAAATTCATAGCCGTAGGCGGCGACGGGACAATCCATGAAGTCCTCGAAGGGATAATGAAATATGCCTGCGGGACGGAGTCCGTATACGTATCCGATTTCTCCATAGCCGTGATTCCTATCGGTTCGGGCAATGACTGGATAAGGATCCATGGCATAAACCGGAATTTAGAAAGGACGATAGAGCTCATCCGCAACGAATCCTTGGTAAGGCAGGATGTGGTCAGGTTGTCCGTCTTCGATCCGGTAGCCGAACCGGAGCAGCTTTTGTCGGCAGAGCCTGTCAGGACTTCCTACATGGTGAATATCGGAGGTGTCGGCTTCGATGCAAGGGTCTGCGAACGTGTCAATGAGCAAAAACTTGGGGGAAAGAAAGGAAAGCTCCTGTATATAAATTCATTGCTGTATAATCTGTTCCATTTCAAGCCATTTTCGGCCACCGTGTTCTGCGACGGCAGGAAACTGTTCGAAGGCGGCTGTTTCTCGATAGCCGTGGGTACGGGCAAATATTCCGGCGGAGGGCTCAGGCAGACTCCGGATGCGGTTTTCGATGACGGGCTTCTCGACTATACCGTAATACCTCCTTTTTCGGTAGCGAGGATATTGAAGGAGGCTCCGAAACTGTTTACCGGCAGACTTCTGACAGTAAAGGAACTGATTTACGGAAAATGCAAATCGTTGACAGTCGCTCCATTCCGGAGCCGTGCCGAATTGGTGGAAGTCGACGGTGAGATTGTGGGGAATGTCCCTGTCCGCTTCGATGTCCTCCCTCAGCAGATCAACGTCCTTCATGCCTGACGCGGGCCTATAACGGGTCCACGTCGACTGTCAGGTGTTCCCTGTAATTCTTATGGAAATTTTCCATGACTTTCCGGACTTTTTCCTTGTTCTGCGAAAGATTCCGGTCTTTTTCCAATGAAATTCTTATTATCCTGATATAATTGTCGTCGGTCTTTTCTATTTCCGGAGTGAACGGACCGGTGACGGTCTCTTCCTTTTCCGCATGGATTGCCGCGAAATTATCTTCCCTGCCTGAATCCTGTTGCGGCAAAGCCTTTCTCAAATCGGCGGAAAGCGACCATGCCATGTTTTCGCAGCGTTGCCTGTCGGTGTCCTTGACGATGATATTGATGATCCTGCTGAACGGCGGGAATCCGAACAGTTTCCTCTCGTCCATAAGCCCGGAATACAGGTCTCCGCCATCTTTCTGCATCAGTTTTTGATAGACTGGGTGCTCTGGCTGCGCCGTCTGTATCAGGAATTTGCCTTTTCTGCCCCTGCGGGCGCACCTTCCTCTGAACTGTTCCAATATCTGGAACGCCTTTTCGTCCGCCCTGAAATCCTGTATTCCGAGAATCGAGTCGGCCGAAATGACAGCTGTGAGTGTAAGTCTTGGGAAATCAAAGCCTTTTGTAATGATTTGCGTTCCTACGAGAATATCTGTCTTCCCATTTCCGAAGTCCCTTATCGTCTCCATTTCCGCATTCCGGTTCATGGCAGTGTCTCCGTCAAGCCTGTCGATGCGGGCGTCAGGGAAAAGCGACCTGGCTTCTTCCTCTATTTTCTGTGTTCCTGCACCTATCCCGATGAGTCTGCCGCCGCAGTCGGGGCATGTCCCGGTGTATTCTTCCGTAAATCCGCAATGATGGCATATCATCGAATCGGGATGCTTGTGGAGGCTCAGCCCGACCCCGCATTTCGGGCATTTTATAATTTTTCCGCATTCCGAACATTGCAGGACAGGCGAATACGATTTCCTGCTCCTGAATATCATGACCTGTTCTCCTTTTTCCAAGGTACTGCGGATTTCCTTTATCAGTTTCAATGAAAACACCCCTCTCATCCCGTTTTTCTTTCTTTCGGCGATGGTGTCGATGAGTTCTATTTCAGCGTCTTCAGAGTTGTAGAATCTCTTTTCGAGCCTTACTGCTTCGAATTTCCCGTATTTTACGTTGAAAAGCGATTCCAGTGAAGGCGTGGCTGAGCCGAGGATAACGTTGCTTCCGTGGATGGCTGCAAGCATTATCGCAGAGTCCCTGCCGTTGTATCTTGGGGCGGGGGAGTCTTGTTTGTATGACCTGTCATGTTCTTCATCCACTATGACGAGTCCGAGCCTGTTGTGCGGCAGAAAAAGCGACGACCGGGTACCGAGCACCATGTAGGTGTTTCCGTCCGCTGCACATTTTCTGATGGCCTCGGCCGTTGCGTTTCTCGTCGCAGACGTTTCTCCGGAGTGGAATACAAGGAGTTCATGACCTACACTTGAGGCAATCCTTTCCTCAAGCTGGCGGCTGACTGCTATTTCAGGTACGAGGTAGAGGACGTTCCTGCCTTCCGCCAATGTCCTTGCCGCCAATTTGGTATAGATTTCAGTCTTTCCGGAACCGGTCACGCCGTGGAGCAGGACTGTCTTTTTCCGGCGGAATGCGTCCATGATCCCGTCGAAGGCAACCTGTTGGTATTCCGAAAGCACGATTTTGTCCGTACCACCGCCAACCGGATTTTTCATATTTCCATAGAGGCGGTTTGCTTCGGCAAGACATTTTTCCATGGAGGCGATTTCTTCTTTCACCGAAAGGAGATTTTCCGTCAGCCTTGCAATCCTTTCCTTAAGCGCTGTCGTAGCCTTCCTTTCAGCTTTCCCCTTTATCCTTTCTTCTTCTGTTTTTTCGGACAGGACTGAATTTTTATCTGCGATGAGTCTTTCGGTTTTTTCCGCTTTTGCCTTCAATTCGGAGAGTTTTGCTTCCGATTTTTCCCTTTCCCGGAGGATTTTTTTAGCATGGATCTTTTCCTGGGATATTTTAACGGATGGGTATGCGGCCTTGTACACTTCTCCGATGGAACACATGTAATATCCGGCTATCGTTTTCCAGAATCTGATTTCTTCTTCCGATATGTCCGGCAATTCCGTTTCCACAGACAGGATCGGCCGGATTTTCATGTTTTCGGGCGGCGCTTCTGATATGCTGCTGACGACCGCATTGTAGATTCTTCCGGAAAACATTACCCTGACCCTGCTCCCGATGCTGATTTTTTCCGTGGTTTCCACCGAATAATACGGCTCCCATTCTATCCGCAGCGGAAGTATTACCTTAATATATGTGTACGTCTTAATATATGTGTACGTCGCAGTCATATCCTTGCGAAGGTATGAATATTTTTGCTATTTTTGCAGATAAATTTTGAGCGGCAGTGCGCACTTTGTCGAAAATATGGGGTAGAATGCAAGAAAAATTTGCAGTGTAAAAATTTTTGCCTACATTTGCAATCCCAAACGGAACGGTGTCATAGCTCAGTTGGTAGAGCAAAGGACTGAAAATCCTTGTGTCCCTGGTTCGATTCCCGGTGACACCACCTTGAAAATCAAGCAGTTGAACTTTTGTCCAACTGCTTTTTTCGTTTATACGGAATCTGTATTGTACCACCAGTTTTAGTGGTAATGATGCACAAAATGGTTGGTGATTGACTCTATTTTTCCCTGATTTTTGAGTCGTTTTCCTTGAAGTACA
>CALURT010000023.1 GCA_944323245.1 uncultured Bacteroidales bacterium | reverse complement strand
GTGGAAGAGTAGGTAGCTGCCGCTTTTGCTACAAAGGGACGGATGAAAATCGATTTCACCCGTCCCTTTTTTTGTTATCTTTGCCGATATTATTTATCGGAAGTGTTTATATGGAAAAGATACAGACAGTATTGGTGACCGGAGCCAACGGCATGTTGGCATCCAATGTCATCGATGTCCTGCTTTCGCAGGGATATAAGGTCCGCGGCACAGTCCGCCGCAAGTCCTCCTATAGGGGACCGCAGTCACCCTCTTTAGAACTCGTCGAGTGTGATTTCAAGGATTCTCAGGCAATGTCTCCCGTTATGACGGGCTGCGATGCCGTCATACATTGTGCGGCGATGACTTCCCAGTCCGAAAGGGATTATTCGAAATTCAGGGAGGTGAATGTCGTTGCCACCGAGAATTTGGTAAAAACGGCAATCTCTCTTGGTGTCGGGACATTTGTGGATGTAAGTACGGCCAATACCATAGGATTCGGCAAGGCTGAAGGTGCTCCGATGGTCTATCCTTTCACGAAGTCGAACTACGCTCTCAGTAAGTCTGAAAGCGAGAAGACCATTATGAAATACAGGGACGACATCAGACTCGTGATAACCAATCCGACTTTCATGGCAGGACGTTACGGTACGGCGAAAGGAGCCAACAGGCTTTTCAACATGGTCAGGAAATCGCCGGTTGTATTCTGTCCTCCGGGAGGAAAATCTGTCCTCGATGTGGCCGAAGCCGCCAAGGGAATGGTCTTGGCCATGCAGTACGGCAGAAGCGGGGAGAATTACCTGATTACAGGAGAAAATCTTTCGTATAAGCAGTTGTTCAAGCGTGCAGCGGCAGACTTGGGCCGCAAGCCTCTCTTTATACCTATACCGGGCTGGATTACGGTCGTTGCCGGCAAACTGGGCGACTTCCTCGCTGCGATAGGCGTAGTCACCGACATGTCCTCACCGACCCTTGCCATGCTGAGGATCAACAATTTCTATTATACCGACAAGGCTGCCAAGGAATTGGGATTCGTCCCTGCTCCGCTCGACTTCAAGAAAATGCTTGAAGACTGATCAGTCCCCGTAAATGGCCTTGAGGATTTTGTGGAAAATTTCGGTGTTCTGATAGACGCCGGTGAAGTTTTCCGCTCCAGGTCCGTAGGCGAAAAGAGGGACCATCATCGGAGTATGGTCTTCGGTCATGTATCTGCCTGCCACGTAGTGTTCGTTCGGATCCCCGTCCACGAGGGCCAGACCTCCTGTTTCATGGTCTGCGGTCACTATGACGAGGGTCTCGCCGTTTTCATCGGCGAACCTGAGGGCTTCAGCTATTGCAAGGTCGAAACTGAGGGTCTCCATGATGGAGCCCGGCAGGAATTTGGCATGTCCTGCGTAATCTATCTTGGCACCTTCTATCATTATGAAGAATCCGGTGGAATCGCTTGCAGCATCCATCTTTTTCAGCGATTTGTCAGTTATTTCAGCGAGATAGTCAATGGTTTCCTCGGTGGCGAACTTGCCCATCCTGTCGTCTATGCATATTTCCTTGCATCCGTTCAGGTCGATGTCGTCCGTGCAGTCGGTAATCCGGTACTGTGACTTGAGGACGTCATAGAGATTCACGCTGTCAGGCCTTTCGATGAATGCCCTGTGGTCGCTGCCGCATACGAAAGTGACATGTCCGTCCGTGAGGCATTCCGAGATTTCATACATTGCATCCCTGTCACTTGCATGTGCATAGAATGCTGCAGGAGTTGCGTCCACTATGTTTCCGAGAGAGACTACGCCGCAAGGTATGCCGTTGGCCGTAAGAATCTCGGTAATGGAAGTATATGGCACTCCGTCGTCGCTCATGGATATGCGTCCGTTCGAGTTCTGCGTGCCAGTGGCAATGGAACTGCCCGCTCCTGCGGAATCGGTGGTATATCTGTTTTTGGAATTGGTCTTGACAAAAGCCGTCTTGTCCATGTTGAACATGGTCAGGCCCCCGTTTACGGTATATGCGGCGTATGCCTGCGGGATTCCCATTCCGTCACCTATCATCAGGATTACGTTCCTGACCTTTGCCGTATCCGGAAAGTCGTATTCCGGCATGTATGTCGGCACAGGGCGGCTCAGATTGGTGGCAGCAGCGTTGAATCCTTCGAAATCCTGGGTAGCCTTGTCCAAGAACTTCACCTTGGCAACGAAGTCACCGCGGGTCTCGGAGGACAACCTGAATTCCTGCCCGTTCGAGTCGGCGAAAAACCGTGTGCATCCTTCAAGGTCTTCCGTACAGATTATGTCAGCACCGAGGTAGTTCAGCCTGTTCCATGCTGTGGTATTGTCCGGAGCACCGATGAACCGGATCGGTTTGCCGGCCCTGTGGGCGTCCGCTATCGCTTTCATCACGAGTTTTTCTTCCTCTGGCTTCATGGAGCCTTTGCCTGTCCATGACGACAGATTCCTGAAATTGCAGCCGATGACGCCGACTCTGTCCGCACACTCTTCGGAAAGTCTGACGTCCGGACCGGTTTCGAATCTGATGAAATCCTTATAGTCCCCGAAATGCTCCGGTGACGGAATATTGCCGGCAATCAGAGTAAGGGCGGCATATTTGTTTTCTTCAGGGTCGAAAACTTCAGGATATTCAGACAGAAGTTCCTCGATTGCCCTTACCGTCTTGTCCGCGTTCTGACCCTTGATGTCGAAAACTATCTGGATGAGTTTTTCCGAATCCTTGTAGGCTTTCCCTCCATTGTCGGAAAACAGGCGTACAATCGGTTTTACATAGGTTTCTTCCACTGTTCTGCCGCTGTCGTCGGCGATGACGAGCCTTTTGCCGTCCATACGGACATCAGCTTCGAAAGACGAGACATCCTGCATGTATCCCGCATAGAACGGGACGACCTGTTTGAAATCGTCTGTCGAATGAATTACTATGATGTCCTGTGCAGAGAGTATTCCGCATCCCAGTACGGCTGCGGAGAGAAATGAAATGAAAAACCTTGCCATTACGTAAAGAATATTTTGCCGGGCAAAGATAAAAAAATAAGGATGAATCTCCTGTTAAAATATTGGAAATTCATCCTTAAGTTTTTGTGACGGTTATTCTTTAGAACATTTCCGGATCATTGTTTTTCGGAGTGTTGTCACCGTTGTCACGCCTTGGCGCACGGCCTCTGCGTTCTCCACTCCTCCTGTCGTTCCGCCCGCTGCCGCTTTTGCGGTCGTCACGGCGGACTGCGCCGCCCTGACGAGGCCTCCTTTCCGGTTCTACGTAGCCTTCCGGCTTTTCTATCAGAGCCTTGCGGGAAAGTCTCATCTTTCCTGTCTTCTCATCGATTTCAAGAAGTTTCACATCCACTTCGTCACCGATGTTCACTACGTCTTCCACCTTGTCGGTCTTGCCCCAGTCGAGTTCGGATATGTGGAGCAGTCCCTCTTTGCCCGGAAGGATTTCCACGAAGGCGCCGAATTCGAGTATGGATACGACTTTTCCGTGATATATCGCACCTACCTCAGGCACTGCGCAGATACCGTTGATCCACTCGAGGGCCTTGTCCATTGCATCCTTGCTCTCGCCGAAGATGTCCACGATACCCTGACCGTTTTCTTCGTTGATGGTAATCGTGGTGCCGGTCTCTCTCTGGATTTTCTGGATGACTTCTCCGCCCTTGCCGATAACGGCTCCGATGCAGTCGCCAGGTATCGTGATCTGGATGATGCGAGGTACGAACGGCTTGTAGTCGGCACGAGGTTCGCTGATGCATTTCATCATTTCGCCCATGATGTGCAGCCTGCCCTGGCGTGCCTGTTCCAATGCCTTTTCGAGCACTTCGTATGAAAGTCCGTCCACCTTAATATCCATCTGGGTGGCGGTAATGCCGTCTTTCGTACCTGTCACCTTGAAGTCCATGTCTCCGAGATGGTCTTCGTCACCGAGAATATCGCTAAGGATGGCATATCTGTCGTTAGGGTTCTTCTCGTCGGTGATGAGTCCCATTGCAATACCTGCAACAGGCTTCTTGATTTTCACACCTGCGTCCATGAGTGCAAGACAGCCTGCACATACGGTAGCCATGGATGAAGAACCGTTGGATTCGAGAATGTCGGAAACAACGCGTACGGCGTACGGATTTTCCGGAGCAAGCGGAACCATAGGCTTCAATGCTCTCCATGCAAGGTTTCCATGTCCGATTTCACGGCGTCCCACACCCCTCTGGGCCTTGGCTTCTCCGGTAGCGAACGGAGGGAAGTTGTAATGAAGCACGAACTGCTCCGTTTTCTGTACCAATACCTCGTCCAATTCCTTCATGTCCAATTTGGTGCCGAGAGTTACGGTAGACAGCGACTGTGTCTCTCCGCGGGTGAAGATTGCGGAGCCGTGTGCGCATGGGAGGTAATCCGTTTCGCACCAGATAGGACGGATCTGAGTCGACGAACGGCCGTCAAGACGTATTCCTTCATCGAGAATCAGGTTTCTCATGGCTGCTTTTTCGACAGCGTGGTAATATCTTTCCACCATCATCTTCTTGGCTTCCCTGTCTTCCTCAGGGAGTGTCTGGTAGAATTCTTCCTTCAAAGCGTCGAAAGCATCGCTTCTTTCGTGTTTTGCAGAGCCGGACTTGGCAATGGCGTAGCATCTGTCATAGCAGAAAGCCTCTACTGCCTTGCGGAGTTCCTCGTCGTTTTCCTCATGGCAGTATGCCCTTTTCTGGGTCTTTCCGGTCTCTTCCGTAAGTTCCATCTGGACCTTGCAGTGTTTCTTGATTTCCTCGTGGGCGAATTTGATGGCTGCGAGCATTTCGGCTTCGCTGACTTCCTTCATTTCGCCTTCCACCATCATGATGTTGTCGTAGGTTGCTGCAACCATGATGTCGAGGTCGGCATTCTCCATCTCGCTGAAATTCGGGTTGATCTTGAATTCACCGTTGATTCTTGCGACTCTTACTTCCGAAATCGGTCCTCCGAACGGAATGTCGCTTACAGCGAGTGCTGCGGATGCGGCAAGTCCTGCAAGTGCATCCGGCTGTATGTCCTTTTCGGCTGAAATAAGATTGATGGTAACATATACTTCTGCGTGGAAATCTTCAGGGAACAAAGGTCTCAATGCCCTGTCTACAAGTCTTGCCGTGAGAATCTCGGAGTCAGAGGCCTTTCCCTCCCTCTTCATGAATCCTCCCGGGAATCTTCCTGCAGAGGCGAATTTTTCCTTGTAATCCACCTGCAGCGGCATGAAATCCACATCCTCTTTTGCATCTTTTGCGCAAGTAACGCACGCAAGGAGCATGGTGCCCCCCATTCTGACTACTACGGAACCGTCTGCCTGTTTGGCCAATTTTCCGGTTTCGATTTCAATTGTCCTACCGTCGGACAATTCGATTTTTTTGTTGATAATGTTCATGAAAATTCTTTCAGTCCGCCTCCCCCTATTGGGAGTTGATTAATACTACTTTTTTCCTTATAACTGCTTCGTATATGTTGTTCCGGGACACGGCCGCGGCCTGATGTTTTGTTAGCCGGTCCGGGAGTCTTTTCAACGCCAAAAGAGGGTGAAAAATCCCTTTATCACCCTCTTCTGCTTTTCCTGACTATGTTTATCGACGGAGGCCAAGCTCCTTGACGATATTTCTGTATCTCTCGATGTCGACTTCCTTGAGATAGTCAAGGACGCGGCGTCTCTTACCTACGAGCCTCAAAAGAGAACGACGGGTGGAATAATCCTTCTTGTTGTTCTTCATGTGCTCGGTAAGATGAGCGATACGGTAGGAAAATAGAGCAACTTGACTCTCAGGAGAGCCGGTGTCCTTATTAGACTTTCCGTACTTCGCGAAAATCTCTTGCTTCTTTTCAGCCTGTAAATATTCAGCCATTTGCAAAAAGATTGATGTTAATAATAAAAAACCGATGCAAAATCCCTTTCCGGATTTTTGCGGATGCAAAGATATTCATAAATTCCGATTATACAAATATTTGTTTTATGAAAAATTACTTGTATCTTTGTAGGACTACACCAAACCACACCACAATTATGAATGCAAGATTGTTTTATGCCTGCGGCCTGCTGCCGTTAGGGTGTCTTCCGGGCTGTTCTCCGGACTCTCGGCAGAACCCGAACATAGTGTTTGTCCTTGCCGACGATCTCGGCGCCGAGTGTCTGGATGTTTACGGGGGTACTTACGGGACTCCGAACCTGAACAGAATGGCGGAAGAAGGAATAGTTTACGAAAACATGCACTCGCTGCCGCTCAGCAGTCCGAGCCGGGTGCAGGTGATGACCGGCAAGTTCAGCTACAAGAACTATGTCGCTTTCGGATACATGAATCCGGACGAGCATACTTTCGCACATCTCGCCAAGGCTGCCGGTTACGATACGGCCATGATAGGAAAATGGCAGCTCGGACGTTCGAGGGAACTGCCGGAGCAGTTCGGCTTTGACTACTGGTGTCTCAACCAGTTGGAGATGTACAAGGAATTTTCCCCTTCTACGATGGGTACCTATACCGAACGTTACGCCAACAGTTATGTGGACGATATGGGACATTATGAATTCACCCTGTACGGCCCCGACTATTTCCAGGAAAGGGTGTTCGAATATCTTGAGGACAGGAAGGACAGCGACCGTCCGTTTTTCCTCTATTATACCATGCCGCTCGTGCATACTCCGCATACTCCGACCCCTGATTCGGACTCATGGGATACGGATTACAACGGGCGTTTCACTTCCAATACCGCCAATTTCCCTGACATGGTAAGGTATATGGACAAGCAGGTAGGAGGACTTGTTGACAAATTGAAGGAAGAGGGTCTCTGGGACAATACGATTCTCATATTCGTCGGTGACAACGGTACTTCCACGAGAATATTGTCTGAAATGCAGGACGGTTCGTTCATCCGCGGAGGCAAGGGCGCCACATTGGATTGCGGGACCAACGTTCCTCTTATAATCACTTACGGTGACAGGACTTTGCCGGCAAGGCGGAGCGGAAGATTGGTGGATTTGGTGGATTTCATGCCTACGTTTGCCGATGCAATGGGTGTGGAAGTGCCTGAAGAATGGGATACCGACGGTATTTCACTGTATCCGGAAATCTGCGGGGAGACGCCGTTGGAAAGGGAATATACCATCTGCCACTTCAATCCTCTCTGGCCTGCGGCCAAGACGGAAAATACGGCAAGGATTGCAAGGACGGCGCGTTACAAACTGTATGACGACGGGCGTTTCTATGATGCCGAAAACGATCCTTTGGAGCAGAATCCGATAGCTGCAGGCTCTGGTACTGCAGAAGAAGAGGCCTTGAGGGAGAAACTTCAGGGCATATTGGACGGTCTTCCTGCGTGGACTCCTAATGAGACGGACATACCGAGAAAGGGGGATTACGGTACATTCTACGATTTTGCCGGTCCTCAGAATCCGTTCTAAAATTTCGGAATCCGGAAAAACCGTTCTAAAATTTCGGAATCTGTTAAGGAGCAGCCTTATGGCTGCGACGAGCCCCCGGCGAGGGTCGTGAACGGTTTACGAGAATGTCCGGTGGACATTCGAGAGTGAGCAGAAGAGGGGGTGGCGCCCCTTGAAAAGGGGCTGTCGCTTAGCGACTGGGGATTAGGAAGAAGGGATTTCGTAGAAATCTTTAACGACAGTTCGACGAATTCTTTAGTTCTGAGCAACATCAATTCGTCGAACTGTCGTTAAAAACTATCGGAAAAAGAAAAAGCTGCATCGGCCCGCATGCCGTTGCGGCTTTTTCTTCATATCTTTGTCTGTATGGATAATGTTCTTGCCGGTTTTTATTATGAAAATAAAGGATTTGGACAGAGGGGAGAGGCCGAGGGAGCGGTTGTTGGCATCGGGTGCTGCGGGACTGAGCACGACGGAGCTTCTTGCAATATTGCTGAGAAGCGGCACGAGAAAAAAGAACGTGAAGGAGACGGCCGAAGAACTGTTCGGAGCAGCAGGCAACAGCCTTACCGTCCTTTCCGGATTTTCTCCGGAGAAAATGACTGAAACGGAGGGCATAGGACCGGACAAGGCGGCTACGGTTTCAGCGGCGATGGAGTTGGGCAAAAGGTTCATGGGCGAACAGCACTGCACCGACAGGGTCTCCATTACGGGACCGAAGCAGATTTTCGAAGTCATGCGCCCGATAATGAAAGGATTGGACCACGAAGAATGCTGGATCTTCTTCCTGAACAGGGCCAACTATGTCCTGTCCAAGGAAAGGCTCAGTTCCGGAGGCATGAGCGCTACCGTGCTCGATACCAAGGTGATAATCCGCAAGGCTTTGGAAAAACGGGCCCACGGACTGATACTCGTACACAATCATCCTTCGGGAAATCCGCATCCCGGTTCGTGCGACGTCAAGCAGACCGAAGTACTGAAACGTGCCGCCGCATTGTTCGACATTTCCCTTGTGGACCACATCATAGTGACGGATGACAGGTATTACAGTTTTTCCGATGATACCGTGGCGGCTTTTTAGGGCTTTTCTTTTGCAGGTCAGAAAATTCGCCGTATCTTTGACAAAATTTAACATCTTCAACCATGAAAGTCATCAATCTCGGCGAGAAGAATACAGTCCTGAACAAATTCGTACTCCAGTTGAGGGATATAAACATCCAGAAGGACAGATTGCGTTTCCGCACCAACCTTGAACGTATCGGTGAAATTTTCGCTTATGAAATAAGCAAGACTCTGAATTACTCCGAAAAAAAGGTTTATACCCCGCTCGGGATAGCCAATGTGATGACTCCGGACGATTCAGTGGTGGCCGCTACCATCCTGCGTGCCGGTCTTCCTCTGCACAAGGGGATTCTCAATGTTTTCGATGACGCTCAGAATGCTTTCGTGGCGGCATACAGGAAATATGACAAGGGAGATGACTTTCACATCAATATAGAATATGCCAGTTCGCCTGACCTTGACGGCAAGGTCCTGATTCTTGCGGATACAATGCTTGCCACAGGGGCTTCCCTTGAGATAGCATACAACAAGCTCAGGGAGAACGGAGAGCCCGCCTATACCCATTTGGTTTGCCCTATTTCAAGCATTTATGCTGTAGAATATCTTCATAAACATCTGATTAACGAAAATATCACCCTTTGGGCGGCAGCCATTGACGAGGAACTCACAAGCCACTCCTATATCGTTCCCGGACTCGGTGACGCCGGCGACCTCGCATACGGCGAGAAAAATTAGATGTCGTTGTAAGTGGATTTCATTTCATCCGTTATAAGTTCCTGTAACTTATTCTTCGGCAACAAGTATTGATACTCCGCAACTCCAATCGGCTTATGTATATCTTGCAAAGCCAATTCTACTTCCAGATGGTCTTTCTCGGCACAAAGAATAATGCCAATAGAAGGATTCTCATCAGGCGCTTTTTCTAATTTATCAAGCAAAGACAAGTAGAAATTCATTTTACCGACATATTCCGGCTTGAATTCTCCTATCTTTAATTCTATTGCAACCATAGAACGGAGTCGTCGATGGAAGAATAGTAGGTCTACTCTATATTCCTTACCATTGTATTCCAATACATGCTGATTCCCGATAAAGCTAAACCCACTTCCCAACGCCATTATGAAAGAGGTAATCTTCTTGATAAGACGGCGTTCCAATGCCAATTCTTTCAAAGGCTCAACAGCATCAATAAAACTCAGGTTATAGCTGCTTCGGAATACTTCATTAGCATATTCCGCCTGCTTGGCAGGCAATGTTACGCTAAAATTATTTGATTTCTCGGCAGTCTGTACCGTAAGATGATAATCCGATTTTAAGGCATGGCGCAACATATCCCGTGACCATCCTTTGGTAAAAACCTCATTGGCGTAGAAAATAATATGCTCAGCCGGTAAGTCATAACTCATTAAGAGTAAATTATGTCCCCACGGTAAAAGTGCTACAGCCTGTTGCACTTTTATATCATCTTGACTATAATGAAGATAAAAGCGTTTCATGTTCCAAAGATTTCTCGGAGACAATCCCATTTCAGGATATCTCGATTTTAAATCTACAGACAACCGTTTTACGACACTATCGCCATGCTTACTATCTAATTTACGCTCCTCCAACAACTTGCCAATCTCCCAATATGAAGATATAGCTGTTGTGTTTATTTGTTTTGCTAATTGCAATCGTGAAGATTCAATTACTGCAACAGCTTGTTGCAGTAATTGATTATACTCCTCTTCATTGAAGTGTTTCGAAGTGGTTAAATCCTTCATATTCCTTTAGGTTAGGTATAAATCGGCTGTATTGAATCATCGGTGACGCCGGCGACCTCGCATACGGCGAGAAGAATTGATCCGAAAAATTACAGTTCCTTTCTCATGCGGGCCTTCGGGATGTTGAGCTGGTCGCGGTATTTGGCTATGGTTCTCCTTGCCACCTTGTATCCGCGGCGGGTCATTTCCTCTACAAGCTGGTCGTCTGTAAGCGGCTTCCTCTTGTCCTCGGCATCGACACATTCCTGGAGTGCCTTTTTCAACTCACGGGTAGATACTTCTTCTCCATCCTGATTCTCAAGGCCTTCAGAGAAAAAGTATTTCAGTGAATAGATCCCGAACGGTGTTTCTATATACTTGCTGTTCACCACGCGCGAAATAGTGGAGATGTCGAAGCCGGTCCTTTCGGCTATATCCTTTAGTACCATCGGTTTCAAGTAAGATTCGTCCCCGTCCATGAAATAGTCGTGCTGGTAGTCAATGATAGCCTGCATCGTGCTTTCAAGGGTGTTGTGACGCTGTTTTACAGCCTCCACGAACCATTTGGCCGAGTCCAATTTCTTCTTGACAAAAGCCGCAGCCTCCTTTTTCCCTCTTTCGGAAGAATTTGCCGCCTCAAGCAGGATGTCGGCGTATTTCCTGTTGACTTTCAACTCCGGAATCGAGAATCTCGGCATGGTCAGTTTCAACTCTCCGTTTTCGATGGTCAGCACGAAGTCCGGTACAATCTGCTGGGCCTGTTCGCTGTAGGAATCATCTATCTGGCCACCTGGGGAAGGGTTGAGTTTCAGTATTTTGGCCATGGCCGTCTTCATTTCCTCTTCGGAAATCCCGAGGCGTGAAATGATTTTCTGGAAATGCTTGCTGGCAAAATCAGGATAGAAGTCTGTCAGAATTTTTTTCGCAAGCGTGAGCTCCGGCGTCGGTTTAAGCCTGTCCAACTGCAGCAAAAGGCATTCTCTCAGGTCTCTTGCCCCTACTCCGGGCGGATCGAAATCCTGAATGACTTTCAGCATCTGAACCACTTCTTCTTCCGTGGTTTCTATGCCGGCCCTGAACGCAAGGTCGTCCACGAGGCTTTCCGGGTCCCTCCTGAGGTAGCCGTCGTCGTCGAGACTGCCGATGATGAAGGAAGCGACCGCCCTCTGATGCTCCGTAAGGTTGCGGAAACCGAGCTGGTCCATGAGACTCTGTGTGAAACTTTCCTTGACGGTGAACGTATTGTATTGCGGACGTTCGTCCTTGCCGTAGTTGTTCACGCGCAACTTGTATCCCGGAATCGGATCGTCATCCTTATAGTCCGAAAGCGAGACTTCACGGGGAGCTTCTTCCTCCTCGTTGTTCTCATTGGATACATTCTCGTCCAAAACCGGATTTTCCTCCAGTTCCTTGCGGATTCTCTGTTCCAATTCCTGGGTCGGTAGTTCTATCAATTTTATCGTCTGGATTTGAAGGGGAGAGAGTTTCTGCGTCTGCTTCAGTTCCAGACCCTGTTTCAGCATGGCTGCCATAATTTCCGTTTTATAAACTTAACTGCATCTGCTCTGCGACCGGTCTCAGGATCTGTATCGTATCGAGAACCACGGTGCTGTCCCTGTCGATTGCCGGATATGCAATCCCTTCCTTGACGATAAAGGCCTTCTGGTACTGCGGGAGAATCTTTTTCAGGAACCGCATGGCTTCCGACCTTGTCCTGAAATCCCCTACTGTAACCTTGAAATACGGATTTGCATAGCTGATATATGCAGGGATGTCGGGGTATTTCATTTCGAAATCCTTCATTATGCTTTCGGCCTCTGTCCTTGCCGTCTGCCTGTTGTCGGAAAAAATCCTGATACGGAAGCCCTGGATGCTGCGGCTCCTGTTGGCGTCCCTGATGTTTTTCATGACGGCGGCCAATGCTCCGGACTGATATACAAGGACATCGGCCTCGTCCCCCGCCGCTTTCGATGGCAGCAGGCTGAAAATGCTTTTGCCCACAAGTGTGGAATCCAATTTCGCAACCGGCCTGTAGACAACCGTATCCACCAATTCGTAGCCATCCGGAATCACGAGAGTATCATTCACTGCGGAAGTGTCAGTCTGGACCGGGTTGGCAAAAGCTGCAGTATCGCGTACAGGCCACGTCTGCGCTGACACTGTCGCCCCGAAAACAAGGGCGAAAGCAGCCGAAATTATCGTTTTGGAATAAATGGTCATAATGCAATCTGTTTGTCCGCTGCTTCTCTGCTTTCTGTCAACCTGCGCAGGTCTGCAATCGATATATTCTTGAATTTCAGTTTTTTATTGACTCCTCTGACCTTGATTTTGATTTCTGCGTCAGCGGTAAGGTCCCGCTCGTCGAAACTCCTGAGCATCGAAAGTGTTTCCATGAAGGAAAATCCCGGGCTCAGACTTATTTTCAATGGTACGGACACGCTGGCGTTTTCGCTTTTCCCCTCAATGACGAACGGGGGGATTTCGATGTTTGCCATTTCCTTGCCGTTCAGGAAAATGTTACCTGTGGCATAGTTAACCGATACGTCGGATGCAGGATTGAAGAATCCGGCTTCCACGGTGACGGTGACGTTTCTCAGTCCCGTCGGGGTAATCGTCTTCACTTCGCATGAAGTAAGCCTTATGTCCCTGTATCCCGAGCAGGACGGCAGTATGAAGCACAATGCCGCCGCCATTATCATCAGGAAGATTGTCCTTATCGTTCTGTTTTCCGTGTGCATATCCTTACAAAGATATGCAAAAAAATACAATATCGAAGAAAAAGTCTATATTTGCAGACGTTGTCCGCCATTCAACGACCATAAATAATAAGAATACTATAATGAAAAACATAAGACCCATATCAGATCCTGCCAAGCCGAAAGTCTATATAGAGACTTACGGCTGCCAGATGAATGTCAACGACAGCGAAGTCATACTTTCCATACTTCAGGATGACGGTTATGTCCTGACGGAAAACATGGATGAAGCATCGCTCATACTTGCCAACACATGTTCCATAAGGGACAATGCCGAGCAGAGGATATGGGGAAGAATCGACCAGTTCAGACTTCAGAAACGTAGGAGAACCGGTGTGATAATCGGTATCGTGGGGTGTATGGCGGAACGGTTGAAGGACAGGCTGCTTGACGGTCATGTCGTGGATATTGTGGCCGGTCCGGATTCATACCGCAATCTTCCCGCCCTCATAAAGGCGGTCACTCCTGACAGCCCGCAGATGGACGTAATGCTGTCGCACGAGGAGACATACGCCGACATTTCCCCTGTGCGCATGGACAGGAACGGGATTTCCGCATACATTTCCATAATGAGGGGCTGCAACAACGTATGTTCCTATTGCGTTGTGCCTTATACGAGGGGAGTGGAGCGTAGCCGTGACCCGCAGAGCATTGTCAGGGAAGCGGCGGAAGTCTTTGACGCAGGCTATAAGGAGGTCTGTCTTCTCGGGCAGAACGTGGATTCCTATCTGTGGAGAGAACCCGGAGCTCCGGACAGGACTGTGGATTTTGCGGACCTTTTGGAAATGGTGGCGAAAACCAGCCCGGAACTGAGGGTGAGGTTTTCCACTTCCCATCCCAAGGATATCAGCGACAAACTGATATTCATGATGGCTTCCTACCCGAACATTTGCCGGCACATACATCTTCCGGTCCAGTCCGGAAGCAATGCGATGTTGGAGAAAATGAGAAGGAAATATACAAGGGAATGGTATCTTGAAAGAGTCGCTAAGATCCGCAGTGTAATGCCAGACTGCGGTATCAGTACCGATATTATTGCCGGTTTCTGCGGAGAAACGGCTCAGGACCACGAAGATACGTTGAGCCTGATGCGTGAGGTCGGGTTCGATTCGGCATTCATGTTCCAGTATTCGGAACGTCCCGGCACATTGGCCGCCATGAAATATCCCGATGACGTCCCGCCTGAGGTCAAGACATCAAGGCTCAATGAGATAATCGCACTGCAGAATACGTTGAGCAAAGCGAGCAATGAGAGGGAAATCGGGAAAAGACATACCGTACTAGTCGAAGGCGTTTCGAAAAGGAGCAGCGAGGAGCTGACAGGCCGGACATCGAACAACAAGGTCTGTGTTTTCCCTTCCTGCGGACACAAGGCCGGAGAATACGTTGAAGTTGAAGTTACCGGCTGTACTTCAGCCACACTGATTTCAAGGCCTGTATAATGTTTTCGACCATAGTCTACATCTTTTTCGTATTGCTTATAATCGGTACGATTCTCGTCATACTGACTGACGACGATGACAATTCAAGCAAGAAAATAGCATGGATAATCATCGTCACCCTGCTTCCGGTCATCGGGCTGATTGCATACCTGATCATAGGGCTCAATCCCCGCAGGACGAGCAGGTTCAAGGTCCTGCACGAAAAGTTTTCGGAAATCTTCAACGGGAAGACCACGGAAGAAATACGTGAACGCCTCTTCGGCCATTCCGTGGAAGACAAAATTGCACCGGAGTATCAGGAACTTGCAAGACTTCTTTCCCACAGCAACGGAACGACGGTTTCCGACGGAAACGAAATAGAAATCATCACGTCCGGGCAAAGGAAATTCGAGGCTCTGATGAGGGATCTCGAAAATGCCAGGAAATACATCCATATGGAATATTTCTATTTCCGGAGGGACAGCGGAAGCAGGAAAATCAAGGAACTGCTGATGAAAAAGGCGAGAGAAGGCGTGAAGGTCAGGTTCATACATGAAAATATCGCCAACATCGACATCAGTCCGCACTATTACAACGAAATGAAGAAAGCCGGAGTCGAGGTCGTGAAATTCACGCGGTCGAGGTTCAATCTGCTCAGACTCAGCGCACAGCTCAATTATCGCGACCACCGCAAAATCGCCATCATCGACGGCAAGGTCGGCTATACCGGAGGGATGAACATAGGCGATGACTATTTCCTGAAGTGGCGGGATACGCATCTTAGAATCACAGGCAATGCCGTCGCCGCCCTGCAGTACAGTTTCCTGTTTTCATTCATTTCTTCCGGAGGGAAGATTTCCGGCGCCTTTGCCGACATGTTCCCTGAGTCTGTCCCTGTTTCCGGCCCGGGCAGATTGGTGCAGATTGTCCCTGATGAACCGGATGACAAATGGCCTATAATCCACATGGGAGCCGTGTGGGCAGTCCAGCATTCGAGCCGGTATGTCTATATCCAGACTCCGTATTTCGTACCTCCCGAGCCTCTGATGCAGGCGTTGAAGGCCGCCGCCCTGAAAGGTACGGACGTGCGGATCATGATGCCTCAGGTGTCTGACTCGTTTTTCATGGATCCGGCGAACAAGTCCCATTATCAGGAATGTCTTGATGCAGGTATCAGGATTTATGAGAAAACGGGAAGTTTCATCCATTCGAAAACCATCGTTTCCGATGATTATCTGTCGATTGTAGGTTCTGCGAATATGGATTTCAGGAGTCTCGAACTGAATTATGAGATCAACGCCTATATCTACGACAGGGATACCGCATTGGAAAACAGGGATATTTTCCTGAAGGATCTGGAAAACTGCTGCGAGATTCTTCCTGAGCAATGGAAGGCAAGGCCTTGGTACAAGAAACTTTGGGAAACAGTGATGAGGCTTTTTGCGCCGTTGCTATAGGTTTTCCCCGTCCTGCCGCAGATATCTGTCGAAAAATTCCATGACATCCCTCTGGATTTCCTTTCCGCAATGATGTCCTCCGTCCGACATTACAGTGATAAGTCTGTCTGCGCTGCAGTCCCCGTAGTGCTCCTGCATCCGGCTGAATGCCTTTTCCACGCTTTCAGTAGGGAACAGCCTGTCATTTATCCCGCTGATGAAATACATGGGCTTCGGCCTGAGCATCGCTGCTATGTCGGGAAAATCCATCTTTGAGCGCATGGATGTGATGCGCATCGAAAGGTCGGACGGGTTGTCGCTGTCATAGTCTTCTTTCATGAGCATCCAGCAGACCGCAGCACCGCATTTTATCCTGTCGGAAAAGGCGGACAGAAGCCAGCATCTGTGCGCTCCCATGGAAAATCCAAAGGCTCCGATCCTGTTTTCGTCCACATACGGCAGGGACGCCACTAAGTCGGCCGAAACCATGTCATCGTGCAATATCTTTTCACCCCATTCACGGCCTTCCCTTACGCAGTCTCCGTATATTTGCCTCTGGCCTTCGTAAACTGTCTTTTTCAGTTTTTTCGCTTCTGCTTCCGTCTGTTCGTCCTCATTCTCTCCGAATGTCAGCCTTGACCATTCCCGGGCTTCTTCCGAGGAGCGTTCTCCCCAGTACAGGGCATCGGTGACGAATACGACATATCCATGGTCGGCGGCATAGTCCCCGAAATATTCCCCGTCGAAATACCTGTCTGTCCATTCTTCGGAGGAACGCATTATATGTTCGGGTACGCCGAAAGGCCTTGCCAATTTTTCCTTTCCGATATCGAAGCGAGCGCCGTGGTCATGCAGCATTATTATTGCCGGGCATTTCCTTTCTCCGGCGATGTCGGGCACGAGCAGGCAGCCCGTGATGCGTTCATTCTCTTCTACGGAAAATTCCACATAAAGGCAGTCATAGCGCCCTCTGTCCTCGCTCCGCAGGACCGTCATCCCGAGCGCATCGTATGTCATCCCGAGCGCATCGTATGTCATCCCGAGCGTAGTCGAGGGATCTGCAATCCTTTCCGCATCCGTCAGATTCCTCCACTCGCCCTGCTCGGTCGGAATGACAGCCGCAGCACAAAGAACAATATTCAAAATAATCCTTGTCATAATAAGTGTCCAAATATACGCATAGTTGGCGGCGTTACGGCGGAAATAGACAAATTTTTCCTGAAAACCGTTAAAAATTTCAAGTGTCGGCCGGCAAACAAGGCTAAATTTGCAATATCAATGACACTATGACCATGAACCGATTGATACAAATGACGGCAATGACGGCACTATCAGTTTCCGCTGTCTTTACAAGTTGTTCCGAAGCGTATGAGTATTCCTATCTGTATGAGGAACTTCCGTTTGAAATGCAAAGAATTGCCCGCCCTGAAATACCGGACAGGCAGGTCGATCTCAGGGATTTCGGCGGAGTCGGGGACGGAGTGACCCTCAATTCCGAAGCCTTTGCCGATGCTGTCGACAGTCTGAGCGCATTGGGCGGCGGCAGGCTTGTCGTTCCCGAAGGCATCTGGCTTACGGGGCCGATTACCCTGAAGAGCAATATCGACCTTCATGTCACGCCTGATGCGGTAATTCTTTTTTCGCCGGAAAGGGAACTTTATCCGATAGTCGAAACCGTATTCGAAGGCTTGGACACGAAACGTTGCATATCTCCGATAAACGCTGTCGGTCAGGAGAATATCGCCATTACCGGAGGCGGTACCATTGACGGATCCGGCGATTCATGGCGTCAGGTCAAGAAATCGAAGATGGCACCTTCGCAGTGGAAGGATCTCGTGGCTTCCGGCGGTTTCACGAATGCCAAAGGAGACATCTGGTATCCGGATTCGTCATCCTACAGGGGAGCATTGGTAAGCGACGCGTTCAATGTCCCGCAGGGAATGGAGACGGAAGAGGACTGGGAATCCGTCAAGACATATCTGCGGCCGGTAATGATAAGTTTCAAGGAATGCACGAACATTCTCCTTGAAGACGTGCTTTTCCAGAATTCACCGTGCTGGAACATCCATCCTCTCATGTGCCGGAATGTGATTATCGACAATATCACGGTGAGGAACCCATGGTATTCACAGAACGGTGACGGCATCGATATCGATTCGTGCGAGGACGTGCTGCTCGTCAATTCATCCTTCGACGTAGGCGACGATGCGATTTGCATTAAGTCCGGCAAGGACGAGGACGGCAGACGCAGGGCGAGACCTTGCAGGAATCTCATAGTCGACAACTGTATAGTATTCCACGGACACGGGGGCTTCGTGGTAGGGAGCGAAATGTCCGGAGGCGTATCAAACATATCTGTGACCAACTGCAGATTCCTCGGTACTGATGTGGGACTGCGTTTCAAGAGCTGCCGCGGCAGGGGAGGTGTCGTGGAAAATATCTTCATCAGGCACATAACCATGATGAATATTCCGACCGAACCGCTCCTTTTCGACCTTCATTACGGAGGAAAATCGGCCGTTGAGGCAGCTGAAGACGAGGTTGCGTGCGTTTACGACATTGCACCGATGCCTGCAGACGAAACCACGCCGGAATTCAGGAATATCCACATCAGCGACATAATCTGCAGCGGAGCGGCAAGAGCCATGTATTTCAACGGTATCCCTGAGAAGAACATATCCGGCATAGAAATCCGGAACAGCACCATCATATCCGATAAGGGAGCGGACATAAGGTATTCCGACGGAGTGATAATGGAAAATGTCGAAATCCGCCAGTCGGAAGGCACGGGTGTGAGTATAGCCAATTGCCGCAACGTGGAAATATCAGGCTGTTCTGATGCCGGAGGGAAAATCGGTGAAGACGGGATTTTTGTCTACAAATCGGAAAATATCAAAATCGACTGACGTATGAAGTGTCTGAAATGCTTGCCGGTAATTTTCTTTTTTCTCATGACTTTGTCCATGAATGCCGATGACGGCAGAATCGTCCTGCGTCTTATGGGGGATTCTACCATGGCGGACAAGGATCTTTCCAAGGAAAATCCTGAAAGAGGTTGGGGCATGAGACTTCCGTCGCATTTGGATTCATGCGTGACTGTAGTGAATTACGCACAGAACGGAAGAAGTACCAAGAGCTTCATTTCCCGTGGATTGTGGGACATGGTCAAGGCGGACTTGCAGCCGGGTGACCGCCTTTTCATCCAGTTCGGCCACAACGATTCCAAGGAAAGCGACCCGGAACGGTATGCCCCTGCATTCGGCCTGTACACTGAAAATCTGGAAATGTTCGTGGAATATGCCCTTTCCAAGGGAGCGGAACCGGTCATTTTCTCTCCTGTATCCCGCAGGTGGTTCGATGAAAACGGAAATCTGAAAACAGATTGTCACGGAGACTATCCTGCAGCAGCCAAGGCGGTTGCGGAAAAATATTCCGTCCCTTATATCGATGCCAATGCCATTACTCAGGAATGGCTGATATCCCTTGGAGACGAAGCCTCCCGTAAATATTATATGTGGATACCGGAAGGAGTGTGTCCGAGACATCCGGACGGCCTCACGGACAATACGCACACCAATGTCGCCGGAGCCCGCATGTTGGTGGAACTGCTGCTGCCGGCCATTTGCGAGGTCATTCCGGAACTTGCAGACCACGTTACGGACTATGATTTCGTAGTGGCCAAGGACGGAAGCGGAGACTTCTTTACCGTTCAGGAGGCGGTAAATGCAGCGCCTGACTATTGCAAGCAGGACGAGACCGTAATATTCATCAAAAACGGAGTCTATAAGGAAAAACTTACGGTACCTGCCAACAAACAGAAACTGCATCTGATTGGTGCGTCGGCGGAAAAGACCATAATCACATACGACGACTATGCTCTGAAAAACGGCTCTACAGGCTACCCGATGGGCACTTCGGCCACGTCTACGGTCTTTCTTCACGCCAATGACTTCCTTGCCGAGAACATCACGTTCGAAAATTCCGCCGGAGAAGGCAAGGCGGTTGGCCAGGCCTGCGCAATCACCCTCAACGGAGACCGGGCTGCATTCATAAACTGCAGATTCATAGGCAATCAGGATACTGTTTACGGTTTCGGTCCCGGGACGAGACAGTATTTCAGGGACTGCTATATCGAAGGCACGACGGACTTTATTTTCGGCTTTTCCACGATATATTTCGAAGGATGCACGATAATGAGCAAAAAAAATAGCTATATTACGGCTGCATCCACTCCTCCGGGGAGCAAATACGGGTTCGTGTTTGTGAATTGCCGTCTGCTTCATGATGAAAACGCTTCCGAGGTGTATCTCGGGAGACCGTGGCGGCCTTATGCCAAGACGGTATTTATAGATTGCGAAATGGACGGCCATATTCTGAAGGAAGGCTGGCACAACTGGAACAAGCCTGACGCCGAGAAGACGTCCTTTTATGCGGAATACGGAAGCCGCGGACCGGGCGCTGCATCGGAAAAGGAAAGGGTCAGCTGGTCTCATTTCCTTAAGGAAAAGGACTTGAAGGATTATGTTCCTGAAAAGGTAATCGGACCGGAAGATGCTCCGAAGGCCACTACGTCACCGGAAACCAAGGAGTGGTACTTCAAAGTGTTTTGACGACTTATGAAAATGCCGGGAATTTCAGGAAAGATTGTATTTTCCATCATCGTGTCGATTTTGTCCGTGACCTCTGTGTCACGGCGTCTTGATGCGGCTCCATTGGACTGTATTTTCGAACATTATTCCTCCGAAGACGGATTGCCGCACAACTCCATTGCAGATATCCATCAGGACAGGGACGGCTACATCTGGCTCTGTACATGGTCCGGACTGAGCCGGTTCGACGGCAGCAATTTCGTGAATTATACGACATTGCCCGGGGATTATGCCAACATTTCGCACAACAGGATACTTTCCGTCGACGAAGATGTGAACGGCTATCTCTGGGTGACGACATACGATTACCGGCTGTACCGTTTCGACAAGGCCGCCGAGAAATTCACGGCAGTCCCGGATGATATTCCTCAGGCAGGCATAACGAATGCAAGGGTGGAGAAGTTCTACTGCGACGCTGCCGGCAATGCGTGGATTGTCGTGCAGGGAGCCGGCCTTTGCAAGGTCACTCCCGATCTCGGCTTCGTCTCATATTTCGGCAGCAGGGACATCGGACATAATGTGGAAGCCGTCTATGCCGCTTCCGACGGCACCGTTTTCGCCGTTTCTGAAAAAGGCATCGCTTCCATAAAGGACGGCAACGTGGCATTGGTATCGAGACTTGCCGATGTAGTCGGTTTCGAGGAATTCGGAAGCAGATACTATTTCGCCACCCCTGACCTCGTGAGGATAATCGACAAATCCACCAAAGTCCAGTCTTCCATCGACGCAAGCGGCCTCGGAGTCGGGAAAATCACCGCAATGGAAGTGACAGGAACATCGGAAAAAAGACTTTATTTGGGCTTCAGCCACAACGCCGTGGCATCCGTGGACACTCTCACGTCGGAAGTCAGCCTGAAGAAAACCGACATGGGAAGGGTGCGTTTCCTTTTCCCCGATTCGGAAGGCCTGCTATGGATTGCCACCGAGAGGACAGGAATATGGAACTACAATCCCGATAAGAGAAAATTCCGCCATTACGAGCATTCCCGCAATGTAATGTCATATTATACGGACACATTGGCCAACGTATCGCAGAGAGGTGGCAGGACATGGGTAAAGATGAACGGTTACGGATTCGGATACTATGACAGGGAGGCGGATGACGTGGTCCCTCTCTACAACGTGAAGGAATTGCCGGACTGCAGGTTCATGAACGGAGTCGCATGCTTCGAGGAAGACAGTTCCGGCGTACTGTGGTTTTCGACAGTGCAGCGCGGCCTTGAGCGGGTTACCGTCATCAATCCCAAGGTGGAAGTCGTAGTACCTCCGACACGCTCGGACGATCCGATAGCGTCGTCGGAAGTAAGGGCCATGTACAGGGACAGCAAAAACAACGTATGGGTTGCAACAAAGAGCAGCGAGCTCTACCGGTACAACTCCGACATGACATCGTGTGTCCGGATTCCGGAGTCCGGGAAAATAGGGATAATATATACGATCAGCGAGGATTCGTCAGGAAATATCTGGCTCGGGACCAAGGGCAGCGGCCTTGTAAGAATGACACCTCGCGGCAATTCGTACTCTTTCAGGCATTTCAGGCACAATTCCTATGACATGACATCTATAAGTTCCGACAATATCTACTCCGTGATACAGGACAATGACGGCAGGATATGGGTAGGGACGTTCGGCGGCGGGCTCTCAATGCTCAGGACGCCGGATGACGACGAATTCATTACCGTGTACAACGATTTCCCCGGCTATCCGTTGGAATACGGGGACAGGGTCAGGTATCTGTACTGCGCTCCCGACGGCCGTATCCTCGTGGCCACTGTCGGAGGCCTTGTATGGTTTTACCCTGATGACAATACGGAGCTGATCAAATTCCATCAGGTCCGTAAAGTCTCGGGAGATATCCATTCCTTGGGAAACAATGACATAATCTACATTTTCAATGACAATGCCGGAGACATATGGCTTTGTACGTTCGGAGGCGGTATAAACAGGGCCGATTTCGACGGGGAAAACGTAACTTTCGAAATAATCGGTACTGCAGAAGGCCTTTCGAGCAACATAGTCCTGTCTGCGATATGTGATCCGGAAGGCAACATATGGGCTGCCACGGAGACAGGTATTTCGAAAATAGATCCCGGGACCAAAAGGATCATCAACTATACCAAATACGACGGCATGCTGTCCACCACGTTCAGTGAAGCCACCTGTACCGGATTGGAAAACGGAATGATAGCGTTCGGCACATTGGATAACGTGTATAAGATCAATCCGTCCGACTTCGTCTATACCTCAGAGCCCAAGAGATTGACCATTACAGGATTCAGAATAGACGGGAAAAGGATCCTGTTTGACGGCGGGGAAGGAGTGGCGATTCCGCACGACTATTCATTTTTCAGGATAGATTACGCGTCCCTGAATTTCAAGATCCAGGAGAACCTGACCTATGCCTATAAATTGGACGGTTACGACAAGGACTGGATCAGCAATGAATCGGCTACGGGCATCACTTATTCGCATATCCCGCACGGAAGATACGAGTTCATGCTGAAAGCTGTGTCGGGAGAAGGCCTTTCCGACGCTGAAATCGTGACTATACCGATCAGAGTCAAGCCGTCACTGTGGGAAAGCACGCCTGCTCTCATATTCTACGTGATACTTATCCTCGGGATAGCCGCAGTCCTCGTCCGTATGTTCATGACATCCGTGCGTCTGCGCACTGAAATAAAGCTCGAACAGGACCTCAATGACGTGAAGGCCAAGTTCTTCACCAATATTTCCCACGAGCTTCGCACGCCTCTGACACTCATTCTCGGAGGAATCGACGAGATAAGCAAGGATACGGCGGAAGGAAGCCGCAGCGAATACAGCGTAAAGATAGTCTACAAGAACGCACGGCGGATGATGACATTGGTAGACCAGCTTTTGGACATAAGGAGTATTGTCAAAGGACGGATGCGATTGAACGTAAGGCAGTTGGATATAGTGGCCCTTGTGACGGAAGTGTACGACGACTTCAAGGACATGGCAGTGGAGCGGAACATGGAGCTTACGTTGGCTCATTCCGTGGATTCGCTGATGATATGGGGCGATGCCGGCAGATTGGAGGCGTTGGTCTACAATCTGATTTCCAATGCTTTCAAATATACTCCCGATGGAGGACGCATCGAAGTGGGCGTATATTATCGCGAAGGAAGCCGTGACTTCACGCTGTCTGTCAAGGACAACGGCATAGGAGTCCCGAGGAACAAGCAGGAAGCCATATTCGAACCGTTCATCCAAGGCCCGCATTCCGCGGTCAAAGGCATGTCCAGCAGCGGGATAGGTCTTTCTTTCTGCAAGGAAATAGTCACAATGCACGGAGGAAGCATCAGCGTGGAAAGCAATGGCCGCGACGGAGCTGTCTTCCATGTCACAATACCCGTAGACAGGGACCATTTTTCGGAACAGACGGCCGAATTCATCGAAGAAGACAGCATGGCATCGGGTGTCGATCCGGCGGAAGCGTCGGGTCTGAGCAAGTACAGGGTAAAGCCTCATTTCCCTGTAGGTGCCATGAAAGTCCTTGTGGTGGAGGATAATGCAGAATTGAAAGTCTATATTTACAACGCACTTTCGGACAAATATGAAGTCAGGGATGCAGCCAACGGCCGGGAAGCCATGGACATTATCACCGGAGGCTGGACGCCGGACATGATAATCACCGACCTGATGATGCCGGAAATGGACGGTATAGAACTCATAAACAGGATAAGAAACGACTTCACCACGAGCCACATACCTATTATCCTGATTACCGCACGGCATGAGAGCGACACCCACCTCAAGGCAATGAAGTACGGGGCGGACGGTTACATAACCAAGCCGTTCACCATGGAGCTCCTGATTGCCCGCATGGAGAATCTCATGGACAGGAGGAAAGCCCTTCTGACGGAATATGCAGGCCGCAACAACGGCGGAAAACAGGATGCCAAGGTTTCGCTTTCTCCTGCCGAAGTGGTCATTACCGACAGGGATGAGGAACTGATACGCAAGGTGATGCAATGGTTGGAAGAAAACATCGCCGACAGCGAGATTACCGTCGACAACCTTGCTGCATACGTCGGGATGGGAAGGACTTCAATGTACAACAAGTTGAAAGGCCTCACAGGCAAGTCTCCTGTCGAACTGATTCAGGATTACAGGCTTGAAAAGGCAACCTATTATCTGAAGAGCGGGCAGTTGTCCGTTTCCGAAACCTCATACAAGGTGGGCTTCTCCGATCCGGGATATTTCAGCCGCTCGTTCAAGAAGCATTTCGGCATATCCCCTGCGGAGTATATACGGACTTACGGCCCTAAATCCTCGGACAAGACAGACAGGAATATTTCCATATAATGAATTTTCAATGACAATGATTATGAAAAACAGAATTTCCATATTATTGGCGGTAGCGTTTCTGTGCATGGCTACCGTTCCCGCTGCTGCGGTAACGGAAGATCCCGCTGTTGCGGCGACGGCAGATCCATGTCATCCCGACCGGGCGGAGCGAGTGGAGGAATCCGCCTCCCCTCAACCATACTCCGTCCGCATGATGCTTTCCGAGATGCAGCGCAATCCCGAAGCCTCGTATTTGGACGGCCGCAACGGCAAATTGAAATGGAACTACACCACCGGCCTCGAACTGCTCTCGTTCATGGACGTGGCGACGAGGTATGGCCTCGATTATCCCGTGGAATATGTGAAACAATGGGCCGACACCATGGCGACGGAGGACGGTGTCGTGTACAAATACAAGAAAGAGGCGTATAACGTGGACCATATTTGTCCGGCGAGAATCTATTACAGACTTTACGACATTTATGGCGACAAAAAATACAGACGCGTCCTCGGGAAAATCCGGGAACAGATTGATTCCCAGCCGAGGACGGACGACGGGATATTCTGGCACAAGCAGATATATCCGCATCAGGTCTGGTTGGACGGGCTTTACATGGCCCAGCCTTTCTATGCCGAATACACTAAGAGGTTTACCCCGAAAAAGGACAGGGATTCCCTTTTCAGCGACATTGCAGCCCATTTCAGGAATGCCGCCAAACATACTTACGATCCTGCGACAGGCCTTTTCAGGCATGCGTGGGACGAATCCCGCTCCATGTTCTGGGCCGATTCCCTCAGCGGCCAGTCGGCGCATGCGTGGGGAAGGGCCTGCGGCTGGTATGCCCTCGGAATGGTGGAAGTACTCGATTATTTCCCGGAAAAACATCCTGACAGGGACGGCCTCGTGGAGCAGTTCCGTTACCTGATGACGACAGTAAGGAAGTTCGCCGACCCTGAAACGGGAATGTGGTATCAGGTCCTCGACTGCCCGGGCCGCGAGGGGAATTATCTGGAATCCACAGCCTCGGCGATGTTCGTCTATGCCGCCCTGAAAGGTGTGAGAATGGGATATTTGGACAAGGAAGAATGGAGACAGTATGCCCTGGACCTTTACGGAAGGTTCGTCAAGACGTTCATTAGGGAAAATCCTGACGGGACAATTTCCCTTACCTCATGCTGCTCGGTGGCAGGACTCGGCGGAAAGGAGAACCGCAGCGGGACTTATGGTTATTATCTGAGCGAACCGGTCATAGACAATGACTGCAAGGGCGTCGGACCTTTCATCTGGGCATCCCTTGAATACGAGGCTGTGAACAACATCGACTATGTCTGTGACGGTACCAGACACATGCTTGCTTTCGAAGGTGCGGACGGGGGCGGAAAATACACCGTCGGAGGACGTGGCGGGAAGGTATATGTCGTCACTTCACTGGAGGACAACGATGAAGAAGGCACATTGCGTCATGCTGTGGAGGCAAGAGGTCCGCGCATCGTCAGATTTGCCGTAAGCGGGGACATTCATCTGAAATCGACCCTTAAAATCGAAGACCCCTATATCTCGATACTCGGCCAGACAGCCCCGGGGAAAGGCATCACAATCCGTGACCACGGTGTCTATATCGGTGCGGATGAAGTGATAATCAGATATTTGCGCTTCCGTATGGGCTCGAAGGACAAGGATGAGAACGACGCCCTCGGCGCAAGGCACAATACGAACATCATCATCGACCATTGCTCCATAAGCTGGGCTACAGACGAGAACGCTTCGTTCTATGCCAACAGGAACGCCACCGTCCAGTGGTGCATAATCTCGGAAGCCCTCAACAGTTCAATCCATCACAAGGGACAACACGGGTACGGCGGCATCTGGGGAGGCAGGAACGTTTCTTTCCACCACAACGTCATCGCAAGCAACAACAGCCGCAATCCGCGCTTCGACCATCCTGCCATTTACAGCGGTTCAGACCTTCTGTTCAACAGAGGAACCGTCGAATTTGTGAACAATATTGTCTTCAACTGGGGCATGAAAGCCATTTACGGCGGCGAAGAAGGCTGGTTCAATGTCTGCGGCAATCTTTTCAAGGCAGGGCCCGGGACGAAAAACCTCGACGGGGAATATCTTCAGGTCTACACCTCCGAATCCACCTCGATGATACCGGGTTCCTTCTACATAAAGGACAATGTCTATGATGTCTCGGCCGTGGAAAAAAGCGGGAATTATCTCGGGAAATACCCTGATTATGAAGATATTGATGCTCAGGAAAAGGAATATGTGCGGATTTCATCCGACAAGCCTTTCGGCTTCAGCCATCCTACCGCCTGCGGTCCGATTGAAAAGGAATATGATACAATCCTCAGGGAAGCCGGAGCTTCCATCGTAAGGGATGCCGTAGACAAACGTATAATCAGGGAAGTCAGGACCGGAAAACCGGAATACAAAGGGTCCGTGACCGGAATCCCCGGAATAATCGATTCCGAAAACGATGTGCTGTAAGGCAATAATAAAATGAGACAATAGGAAAAATACCGTTTATTATGAAAAGAATCGCTGGATATTTGTTTGCAATACTTTTGTTAGCCGCATTTGCAGTTTCATGCGAGACGCCGGATGTGGAAGAGGGCACGGAAGAACCGGGTACGGAGCCTGTGGATCCTCCCGTACCTCCTGTCCCTCCTGTCCCGGACGAGACATACGCCCTTTTCGGAATACCTGAATATGAGGACGAACTCGGAGCGCTGGCTTTTCCGGGAGCGGAAGGCGGCGGAATGTACGTCACCGGTGGCCGTGGCGGCAAAATCATTCATGTCACGAGCCTTGAGGATTCAGGAACGGGCACGTTGAGGGCGGCATTGAATGAAAGCGGTCCGAGAATAATCGTGTTCGACGTGGCGGGACGCATCCGTCTGAAATCACCTCTGAAAATCACGAAAGGCGATGTAACCATAGCCGGACAGACAGCCCCGGGCGACGGCATCTGCATTTCCGACAATTCCGTGGAGATACAGGCCGACAACGTTATCGTGAGGTTTGTCCGTTTCAGGCTCGGTGACGAAGGGGCCGGACTCGGGGACAGTTCCGATGCGTTCTGGGGCAGATATCATGAAAACATAATCATAGACCACTGCTCCATGTCATGGTCGATAGACGAATGTGCCTCCTTCTATGCGAACAGGAATTTCACCATGCAGTGGTGCATTATAGCCGAAGCCCTCAACGAATCCAAACATTCCAAGGGAGGTCACGGCTATGGCGGACTTTGGGGCGGCAAGAATGCGTCCTTTCACCACAACATGCTTGCAGACAACAACAGCCGTAACGCACGCATCGACCACCCGCAGATTTACGGGGAATATGTTTCCACCCACAGAGGGAATGTCGATTACCGCAACAACGTGATTTACAACTGGGGCAATGAGTCCACATACGGAGGCGAGGACGGCAGTTTCAACATTGTCGGCAATTACTACAAGCCGGGTCCGGCATCGGCGACGAGGAACTATTTCGTGAATGCCTACTGGTATTACGAAAAGGACGGGACGGTGTATGCTGATTCTTATCCGAACCTTTACATGACGGGGAATTTCCATGCAGGCAAGTCCGGCGTCTCCTCCATCAACGCCGACAATTACGCAGGCATCAGCTACAAGGACCAGTCCAAGGATGCCGGCAAGGACAACCCGGAGCCGGGAGACAACGAGCTTTCCGCTCCTCTCCCTATCAAGGCCGACGACACGAAACTCTGCCATGTTACCACGCATTCGGCGCAGGATGCATACGAAGCGGTGCTCGACTATGCCGGGGCTTCCCTCAGCAGGGATGACGTTGACGAGCGCATAGTTTCACATGCGGAGGCAGGCACTGCGGCTGCAGGCAACGGCATCATCGATTCGCAGGAAGAAGTCGGCGGCTGGCCGGCATACGAGGGCGAGGCCCTGATCGATAATGACGGAGACGGGATGCCCGATGGATTTGAAATCGAATTCGGCCTTGATCCGGACGACGCTTCCGATGCTTCGGCCATGACTCTCGACCCTTACGGTCGATATACGAACATCGAAATGTATCTTCACTACCTTGTAAAGGACATTGTTTCCGGTCAGAACTCCACAGGCTATTACGGAGCATTGGACTGAAACAGGCCTGTCGGAACGGGGATTTTCATTCAAAATCCGTGTCCGGTAACGGAAAAACCGCCGCCTGTTAAAAAATACAAGTAAAGCGACGATTTTTTACATGCCGGAAATGTGCGGATACGGTAAATTAGCGGTCGGTTACCTACATACAATCACAATAATCGTAATACAAAAAAACTATAACCAAATAAGTTCTATATGAAAAATCTGATGTACAAGATTTCTCTGCTGATATTCGGACTTGCCGCCACAGTGGCGCTGCAGGCCCAGGATAAATTCAGCGGTGTCGTCAAGGATACGCAGGGAGAACCCTTGGTGGGAGTCTCCGTATTCGTAGACGGCACGACCTTGGGAGTTACCACCGACGCTGACGGAAAGTATGAAATAGACATTCCGGAGGCGAAAGGCAAGGTGCTCGTGTTCTCCATGATAGGACTCAGGACACAGAGCGTCACCATCGGGAACTCTAATGTAATAGATGTAGTCCTTGAAGAGGATACCAATTTCCTTGAGGAAACGGTGGTCATAGGTTATGCCACCGTGAAAAGGAAGGATTTGATGGGTTCCGTATCTTCGGTGGATTCGGAAACACTTGCTGCAATGCCTGTGACCACGGTCACTGAGGCCCTTTCCGGTAGGATGGCCGGTGTGCAGGTGACGACCACAGAAGGAGACCCGGATGCAGAAGTCAAAATCCGTGTCAGGGGAGGTGGCTCCATCACACAGGACAGTTCACCTCTTTATATAGTGGACGGATTTCCTGTAGAGAGCATTTCGGACATCGCCGCCTCGGACATCGAGAGCATCGACGTGCTGAAGGATGCCTTCTCGACCGCCATCTACGGTTCCCGCGGTGCTAACGGCGTAGTCCTCGTGACCACCAAATCAGGTACCAAGGGCAAGATTTCCGCAAGCTACAACGTCTACTGGGGACAGAAATGGATGGCCAACAAGGATGCAATCCAGGTGGAAGACCCTTACAACTTCGTGAAGAACCAGTATGAAATCGGAATGGTCAGGGGTGACATCAAGGATAAATTCATTCCTACCTTCGGCGTATTCGAAGACATCAGCCTTTATGAAGGAATACAGGGAAATGACTGGATCGATGCCGTGTTCGGAAACACGGGCCGCGTATTCAGCCAGAATATTTCCGTTTCAGGAAGTTCCGACAAGGTAAGATGGACCGCAAGCTACACCCACCTCGGCGACAATGCCATCATGACAGGATCGACCTACCGCAGGGACAACCTCAATTTCAAGACGAACTACAAGCCTATCAAACAGCTTTCGTTCGACATTAACGCCCGTTATTCCGGAACACAGATCAGAGGTGCCGGAGCGAACTCCATCAACGACGGAGGAACGACTTCGAACAACGGACGACTCAAACATGCCGTCCAATACACTCCTATACCGTTGGAAGGTGCAGTGGAAGGTGCCGAACTTGAAGAGGACTATGGAGATACGGCTCCGCCTCTTACATCGGTGGCCGACAACGACAACAGGCGTTCGAGACGCAACTGGACCGTCAATGCAGCCGTTACATGGCATATCATCGACAACCTCAATCTCAAGATAGAGGGCGGCTACGACGACTATACACAGGAAAACGACCGTTACTACGGTCTTACCACCTATTACGTGGCCGAGACCGCACAGGATGCCTACAAGAACCATCCTGCCGTGCAGCGTCAGGAACAGTTCAGACGCAAAATCAGGAATACCAATACATTGTCCTACAATTTTGAGGAAGTGTTTACGGACAGCCGTCATCATCTCGACCTCCTTGCAGGTACAGAGTACATACTGACCAAGTCCAACAACCTTACGGCAGTGGTGCAGAATTATCCGGACTTCTTCGACGCCGAAACTGCATGGAACTTCATGTCCACAGGTGCAGCCGTGTCCGTGAACAACTATTTCAATCCGAATGACAAGCTTCTTTCGTTCTTCGGGCGCGTGAACTATATCTTCGATGAAAGATATTCCGTATCCGCTACGGTCAGGGCCGACGGTTCGTCCAAATTCTCGAAAGGAAACCAGTGGGGTGTATTCCCGTCCGCTGCAGTTTCATGGACCATCTCCAACGAACCTTGGATGAAGGGCGCAAGCCGCTGGTTGGACAATCTCAAACTCCGTTACAGCTTCGGTACGGCAGGTAACAACAACATCCCTTCCGGAATGACCATGCTGAACTTCACTTCATACAGTGGAGATGGGGTATATATTCCTATGAGCAATATCTACTGGTCTACGGTGACTGACGGTGGCGATCCGGTGATGGCTAACGAAGACCTTACATGGGAGACCACAAGGTCGCACAACGTCGGTATCGACTTCTCTTTCCTCAAGAGCAGGGTCAACGGTTCCATCGAACTTTACCACAATACCACCGATGACCTCCTTATCTCATTCCCTATTGCAGGTTCGGGATATGAATACCAGTACCGCAACATGGGTAAGACGCAGAACAGGGGTGTCGAGTTCTCCATCAACGCCGCTCTCGTGGCCAAGGAGAATTTCGGACTCACTCTCGGAGCCAACATCAGTCTCAATCAGAACGAGGTCCTCAGTCTCGGAGATCTTGACAAGATAGATATGCCCACGAGGTGGGCGTCCACTGAAGTCGGTCCGGACTTTATCGTGATGGCCGGCCAGCCGCTCGGAAACATCTACGGTTTCGAGTCTGACGGTTTCTACAAGGTGGAAGACTTCACTTACGACCCGGCAAACCAGTCCTATACGTTGAAAAAGGGTATAGCCGACGCTTCATCCTATATCGGATCCAACTATCTGCGTCCGGGTGCAATGAAGCTCAAGGACCAGGACGGTGACGGTGTCATCACCGAGAAGGACAGGAAAATCATCGGCAACACCCTGCCTTTGGGCTCCGGCGGTATCACCCTTTCCGGTTATCTTTACGGCATCGACTTCTCCGCCAACTTCAACTATGTGTTCGGCAACGACATATACAATGCGAACAAGATAGAGTTCACTTCTTCAAGAAAATACGAAAGAAGGAATCTCATGAAGACAGGCGAGCAGCGCTGGACCAACATCAACTGGGAAACCGGTGAATTCCTTTCCCCTGAAGAACTCGAGACAGTCAATGCAAACGCTACACTTTGGTCTCCGGCAGTCGGACAGGCTGTCCTGACGGACTGGGCGGTGGAAGACGGTTCTTTCCTCAGATTGAGTTCGGCCACCATAGGCTACACGCTTCCGTCGCATATCACGATGAAAGCCAAGATTTCCCGTCTGCGTTTCTATGTGACGGGTACGAATCTCTTCTGCCTCACCAATTATTCGGGCTATGACCCTGAAGTGGACACGAGAAGGGATACCCCTCTTACTCCGGGCGTGGATTACTCCGCATACCCTAAGAGCATAGGATTCGTGGTAGGTGCCAACATTACTTTCTAATCCTCAATTCGAAAATTGTCATGAACAGAATTTTAAGCAAAATACTTGTAATAGGAGCGGGAATCGCGGCAGCGGCATCGGTGGCATCATGCGACCTTACCACGGAATCGCCGTCGAATTTCAACGAGATGAATCTCTTTTCCGATCCTACGCTGACGGAATATCAGCTTTATTCCGTGTACAACATCTTCGGCGGCACCAACGCCCACAGAGGACGTTATCTTCCGTGGTACGGCTACAATACCGACATCGAATGGTTCATTTCGAGCGACAGGGGTGACAAGTCGCAGATTGCCATGTATGACATAAGGGTTACCAACACCCAGCTCAATCAGGACAACGGACCTTACAATGAGTTGTACAGCGGTATCGAGCGTGTCAACCTGACTATCAACGGAATCCGTAAATACGGAGACCCGCAGGAGCGTCCGGAAATGGCTGCCCTCCTCGGCGAGGCCCTTACCCTCCGTGCTGTCCTTTACGCCGAACTTCTCAAGGCTTTCGGTGAGGTCCCTGCACGTTTCGAGCCTGTGACACCTGAGACGATATATCTCAACAAGTCCGACAGGGATGTCATCTACAAGCAGTTGCTCGGCGACCTCGAAGAAGCCTTCAATTATATGGCATGGCCGGGGCAGAGTGCGGCTACATCCACTACCGCCCGTGCGAGCCTTGCCTTGGCGAAAGGCCTTTACGCCCGTCTCGCCCTCATGGCCTCCGGACTGGCACAAAGACCGGCTGAAGGCATGGTAGGAACGGGAGATCAGGGTTCCGTAAGGTACACCAACGATCCGGAACTTCAGAAAAAAGTCCTTTATCCTAAGGCTCTTGCCGCATTGAAGGATATTATCGACAATGCCCATCTCGAACTGATGGACTATGAGGAACTTTGGCGCAGTGTCAACAATATGGACCTTACTGCAGGCAAGGAAATCATCTGGGTGATCCCGTTCTCCGAAGGACGCGGCCGCTGGAACTTTACCTTTGCCGTCAGGCATGAGCCATACACCGAATATTCTCCGGCTGAGTCCTCAAAAGGCGGACAGGCAGGTCCTGTACCTTATCTGTACTATCAATACGGAGAAAATGACGTGCGCAGGGACATAAGTTGCGTGAACTACTTGTGGAAATCGGATTCAAAACCTTATCCTGCAGGTATAGCCGACTGGTATTTCGGCAAATACCGTTTCGAGTGGATGCAGGCTCATCCTTATGCGGGAGGTCAGGACGACGGTGTGAAGCCTGTCTACATGAGATATGCAGATATCCTCCTCATGGCAGCCGAGATAGCCAATGACGAGGCTTGCGGCAAGAGGGATGAAGGCTTCGCCAAGGATTGTCTCCTTGAAGTACGAAGGCGTGCATACAAGGGCAATGAGCAGGAAGCTGAAGATTATGTCAACTCTCTTTCCGGAAAAGAAGCCATCTTCAATGCCATAGTGGACGAAAGGGCATTGGAATTCGTAGGCGAGTTCCTCCGCAAGGCCGATCTTATCCGCTGGGGAATGCTGAAATCCAAAATGGACGAAGCCGTACGGGAACTGCAGGCATTCCGCGATGCCAGTCCGAACAGCCCTAAGGGCATAGATTATTCGACCCTCGGCACATATTGCTGGTACAGGCACGGTACTGATGCCTACGGTGTCCCTACCATCGAGATGTACGGCATACATCCGGGTGAAAACCTCGCCACCGATACCACCCCTCCTCCTACAGGTACGGGCTGGGTCCCTTATACAAGCTCAAGCGGCAACGTGTCGAGATATTTCGTAAGTTCCGCTGAAGCAGGTGATGACCCTAAGTCTGCCGCATTCTATGCGGGTGACAAGAAGGAAATCGACAAGGCATCGGCCGCAGGCGGTTTCTACGTCAACGATCCGGATACGAAACAGTGGTGGCCTATCTTCCAGATTTCCATCACCAACGGTCAGGGTTACCTGAAGAATGACTACGGTTATTAACAGAGAATCTGTGATTCATAATGAACAACAATTTTAGAAGCATGAAAAAAATATTCTCAATATTGTCAGCGTCGTTGGCAGCCCTCTTTTTCTCCGCAGGCATTGTTTCCTGCGTGGACGAGACGGAGCTGATAGAGACGCTTGATCTTGGCGCCTGCCTTACACCGAGCAGCACCTTGATGAATATCAGTACCGAGGACGGCCGTACGGTTACACTCACATGGTCGAATTCCAAGGGTGCGACCCAGTACGTGGTCGAAATTTTCGAAGGGGCGGATGCGGACGCAGTGCCTGAAAACGTATTCGAGGGCACTCCGGTCGAAGGTCCGCTCGTGGTTCCGGCCGCTTCGGAAGGAACCACTACCTCCACAGCCGTAAGATTGGAGGCAGGAAAATTCTATTTCGCCCGTGTCAAGGCCCAGAAGTTGGACGAGAACGGCAATCCTCTTTCTGAAGATTCGCATTGGGCTACCTTCCCTTATCCTATCGAACCGTATCTGGTGATGGACGACGTGGAGACCTTTGAGGTTGCGGCCAGGGCAGCCGAAAGCATTACAGTCTCATGGGCGGTGGCCTCGGATGACATGGACGGAGTCAATCAGGTGCGCGTATATCCTGACCCTGATGATCCTACCTTGGCTTACAGGTCATATCCGATACAGGGAGATGCCACGAGCTTGGAGGTTACAGGACTTAAACCGTCCACACGCTATACCATAGCCATACATTATGACAGTGCAAACAGGGGAGAGGTCTACGCTTGGACATTGCCGAGCTATACCGAGCCGAACTATGCTACTGACAACGCCACTTTCCTCCAGCTGATTGCAGACGGTGCGAAAGAGATAGTCCTGACAAATACGGACATCACCTATACCCTTTATTCGGAAGGAGCTGACGGAGTCAAGACGGATGCCGTGATAGGTGTTGCAAACAATACGGATATTTCGGTGTACGGAGAAGGAACGGCTGACGGCACCATGCCTACGGTTATCGGTGCTTTCACTCTGCCGAACGGCCTTACTTCGCTCCATCTCGAAGGTCTGAACCTCAGCGGTGACGGATATTCCTACAGTCATGCCGTCATTATGGCCAAGGATTTCGCTACTCCGAACCTGAGCGTTTCGGTGCTCAACTGTACCATATCCGGATACAAGGCCGGTTTCTTCTATGACAATGAGACTTCAGGCGGAGCCGGAGTGACGGTTGACAATGTGTCATTCAGCAACGTGATGGTATCGGATATCCAGGGCAGCGGAGGAAACGGCTTTGACCTCAGGACAACGGGCAAAGTGGGAACCGTATCCATTACCGAAAGCACTTTCAGCAACGGTTTCCGTACATTCTTCCGTATAGATTCCGCACCGACTGACAAGATTACATTCAGCAACAATACTTTGAACAACCTTGCATCCGGTGATTCAGGAAGCAACAACAAGGGTCTCTTCTACATAGGAAGCAAGGCTAAGGACGCTACTCCGATCGTGACGGAATTCATCATGAGGAACAACCTTTTCCTCAATATGGACGAATACGACGACTATACCATATTCTTTACGGATGACAACAGTCTTCCTACGGATATAGGGAACAACTGGTTCTACAACTACGGCGCAGGCTTTTTCGAGGAAAGCAAATTGTCTGAAGCAGAAAGTATTGCCGGAGGCGGTGGAATCCTTTCCGCCGACCCTTGCGAGGACAGCGAGCGCGGTACATTCAATGTTACCAATGCTACACTCATCAGTGCAAATGTAGGTGACCCTCGCTGGTATGCGGCATACGTACCGGGCCCTACACCTGAACTTGAAGTCGTGGAATACGGCCATGTATGGAATCTTACCGATACATACACCTTCTATGAGACTGTGGATGCAAGCACGGTAAGGGGAAATCTTGAATTCTTCGTGTCGTCAGTTCCTTTCAACATCACCGACGAGGGTATGGAATTCAGCGGAGAAGCAACGTTGGCATACAACGGTATTCCTACAGACGGTGGTATGGGATTCCTCGTGAACGGTCCTGGTTCCATCTTCGCATCAGTAGTGAAATCCGCTTCAGGCACTGAAAACGACCACATCACCGTGGCCCTCGGCAGTGCGGACGGCAACACCACGACAGTGAAAGGCTCGTTGTATGTCGGCGGCGAAAGCCAGAAGATAGTATTCGACGAAATCACACCGGGCGAAGAGCGCATGATATACCTCTATGCCTGCGGTCCTGTGGTTCTTTCCGAACTCGAATGGTCCGACGATGTCAATTCCGGCAATACGGCTGTCGCAAATCCGGTCGTTACGGCTGACGAGGCTACGCCGGGGGCTCTGAAACTCTCATGGCCGGCAGTTGAGAATGCAGGAAAATACATTATTTCATTCGGCGCACGCGAGTCCGAAGAATACGGTGAGGATGAGTATATCATAGAAACGACATCACCGTCGTACACATGGAATGCGTTCCCGAGCGGCTCATGGACAATCAACGTGCAGGCAATCCCGTCCGATGCCGAGAAATTCTCCAATTCGGAAATCGTGACCGTACCGGTGACAGTCGCTGCACCTGCATTGGCTCCTATGACCTCCGGCAGCATCACTCAGGAAGATATGGAATTCCTTCTTGCAGTGACCGGAGGAAAGGAAATCAACGGTGATCCGGCGACAGGCATAGCCGCTTCCGTTTCCTACAAGGGCTTCGTATTCACAGGAAGAAGCGGCAAGGTCTCCAAGTTCAACAGTTCCGAGAACTACGGAGCGTTCTTCAATACCGGTGGTTCTTCGGATTTCACTCAGGACAAGGCAGGCCGCACCATCAGGTTCATGGCCGCAGGCCCTGGCAAATTGGAATACGTGGTGGTTTCCAACGGTTCAGACACGAGGACACATGCAGTATCGGTGAACTATACCGATGACACTGAGCCTCTCGGAGAGACCAAGCCTCAGCCGACGACCATGCCTGCCACATGGGACGACCACACTTACACCCGTGAACTTGCGACTGCTTCCGGTGACGTGATAGACCTGTATTCGACCAAGAGTGTCAACTACATCAGCGTTACATGGACTCCTACGGGCGGAATAGAATCCGACCCGGAAGCCATCGAGGAGCAAAAGGACATAGTGGGCTATTTGGCTACTACGTATCCTGACGCATCTGATGCGGCAAAGGTTGATCTTGCAAGCGAAACACCTGTCACTATTGATAAAGTGACTTACTGCGGCAAGAGCGGAAAGCCTATGCAGTGGGACGGCGACAGGATCAAGTTCCAGGGTGCGTCGGACTATGATAAAAAGACAGTGGAAGCAGGCGGGGAAGTGATACCAGAAGGCGGTTACATCTCGTTCAAGGTCACGAAACCGGGTACCATCAAGCATTACATCCGTTCGGGCAGCGGCAGTGATAACGGAAGGACGGTCAGGATAATATTGGTGATGAACGACGGAGCGGATATCGTGCGTCTTGATAACTTCAACGCCCCTACAGGCAGCTATAAGGAAGGTTCGGAGATGAGCACTGCCATTACAAAAGATCATCTTTCCATGACCACGTCCACTGCTACGGTGTACATTTATTCGCTTGTCAACGGCGTGAATGCCTACTACCTCGAGTACATTCCTGATTAGACAGGATTACAATACGAGTTTATGCGTGTCGAAAGCGGTCCGATTCCCCGGACCGCTTTCTTTTTGTCAGATGGTTCGACTCCGCTCACCATGACAGGTGATATCGGACAGAATCCCCCTTATCAGTTATGATGGGGATTTCCCTGCTTATGAGCAGGACGGTCTTAGGTTTTTCTTTAACAAAAGGTGATTTTCTTTCTTTAGCAGGAAAAATTCCGTGCACGTGGACGGAAAATTTTTGATATTATTATAATAATTCTTAATTTTGACCGATTTAACGGTTAGAACTTAAAAGAGCATATATCATGAAAATTAATTCCGAAGTCAGGTATGCGGCACATCCCAATGATGTGAAACATTATGACACCAAGCAACTTAGAGAGAATTATCTGATAGAAAAGGTATTCTCCGCAGATGAAATCAATCTGGTCTATACCATGCACGACAGAATGATTGCCGGCGGTGCAATGCCTGTAAAGGAAGTATTGGAACTGAAACCGATTGACATCCTCCGTTCTGACTATTTCCTTGAAAGACGTGAAATGGGTATTTTCAATGTCGGAGGCAAAGGTATTGTCAAGGCAGGCGACAGCGCCTATACACTTGAATACAAGGAAGCCCTTTATCTCGGACGCGGGGCACGCAAGGTGATCTTCGAAAGCGTCGACCCTGCAAATCCTGCATTGTTCTATTTCTGCTCAAGCACGGCCCACACTTCATATCCTGACCATCTTACCACCCGCGAAGACGCAGTGAAGATGGAACTCGGCACGCTTGAGGAAAGCAACCACCGTGTCATCAACAGGATGCTTGTGAAGGAAGTGGTCCCTACATGCCAGCTTCAGATGGGTATGACCGAGTTGAAGCCGGGAAGCACGTGGAACACGATGCCGGCCCATACGCACAACCGCCGTATGGAAGTGTATTTCTATTTCGAGATTCCTGAGGACCAGGCAGTCTGCCACTTCATGGGTGAGCCGGACGAGACACGTCACATCTGGATGAAATCGGGACAGGCAGTGATTTCCCCGGAATGGAGCATCCACTCCGCCTGCGCTACCAAGAACTATACGTTCATCTGGGCCATGTGCGGCGAGAATCTCGACTATGGCGACATGGACGGCTGCAGCACTACTGATTTGAAATAAGCATTAAAACTTAAAGATAGAATTATGGTTAATTTTTCACTTGAAGGTAAGGTGGCTCTCGTAACAGGAGCTTCTTACGGTATCGGATTCGCTTTGGCTACGGCCTTTGCCGAAGCCGGCGCTAAAATCGCATTCAACGACATCAAGCAGGAGCTTGTGGACAAGGGGCTTGCATCGTATAAGGAAAAGGGGATCGATGCCAAGGGCTATGTTTGCGATGTGACCAAGGAAGACCAGGTGCAGGAACTCGTTGCCAAAATCGAGAAGGATCTCGGTCCTATCAACATTCTTGTAAATAATGCAGGTATCATCAAACGCATACCTATGATTGAAATGAAGGCCGAGGAATTCCGTCAGGTCATCGATATCGACCTCAACGGTCCTTTCATCGTTTCCAAGGCTGTGATTCCGTCGATGATCAAGAACGGCGGCGGAAAAATCATCAACATCTGCTCGATGATGTCCGAACTCGGACGTGAGACGGTATCCGCATACGCTGCTGCAAAAGGCGGTCTGAAGATGCTTACGAGAAACATCGCTTCCGAGTACGGTGAATACAACATCCAGTGCAACGGTATCGGCCCGGGCTATATCGCCACTCCTCAGACTGCTCCGTTGCGTGAACGTCAGCCGGACGGTTCCCGTCATCCGTTCGATGCATTCATCGTTGCCAAGACTCCTGCAGCACGCTGGGGTAATGCAGAGGATTTGCAGGGCCCTGCAGTATTCCTCGCTTCGTCGGCTTCGGATTTCGTGAACGGCCACATCCTTTATGTGGACGGCGGTATCCTTGCCTATATCGGTAAACAACCTCAATAGTCTTGCATTATTATGGTTAAAGGTCTTTTCAGATATGCGGCTGCCATTGCGGCAGCTGCTTTTATCGTGTCCTGCGGTCAGTCGGACGGTGTGAAGGTTACCGTGACGAACGGTTCGGAACTTGCCCGTAATGCAGAGACCGTGGAACTCGATTTCGGTGCCATCAAGGCCGGTCATCCTGAGATAACGGCTGAAAATGTCATGGTGACAGATGCTGCAGGTGCGCAGGTCCCTTCACAGGTCTATGTTGAAAGCTACGGTCAGGAGAAACTTGTTTTCCAGGCCACGGTGGATGCCGGCAAGACCGTGAAATACAAGGTTTCCGCCGGAGAGCCGGAGGTTTATGACACGTTGGTGTTCAGCCGTTACGTGCCGGAGAGGTTCGACGACTATGCATACGAGAACAACCGTATTGCCGGCCGTGTCTACGGTCCTGCCCTCGAAGATCCCCGTACTCTCGGTCCGGATATCTGGCTCAAGAGAGTGGAAGATCTCGTAGTGAACAAGAGGTACATCCTGAATGATTACCATCATGACCATGGCGACGGTCTGGACTGCTACAAGGTAGCCAATACCTTGGGCGGCGGCGCTCTTGCTCCTTATGACGAGGACGGTAAAATCGTTCTCGGGGACAATTACGAGACATGGAACCGCCTGTGCAATGGTCCTGTCCGCACGAAAGTGGAATTTACCTATCCTTCTTTCAAGGTGGACGGACGTCAGGTGAATCTGAGAAGGGAATTCACGATTGATGCAAACACCAATTTCATCAAGGTTTCCAACTGGTTCGATGCCAATGTTGACAGTCTTCCTGTCGTTCTCGGTGCAGTGCTGCATGACGTGATTGCCCGTGAGGACGGCGTCAACTATATTGCATTTACGGAAAAGGCTTCCGACAGTCTGAATCCTGAGCAGGACGGCGACATTTCCGTCGGTCTTGTGGTGGATGCAGCCGAGACGGGAGTGACCGCAGATACGATGGACGGACATGCCGTGCTCAAATTCGAATGCACTCCGGGGAAACGTGTTGACGTATGGATAGGTTCCGGCTGGAGCAAGGGAGGCATCGAATCTCCTGAAGCATGGGCAGCCATGGTGAAGGATTTCGCCTATGCCCAGGCCCATCCGTTGACAGTAACCGCGGAATAACTCATTTTCAAAGGCAACTATAACCTATTATATATTTGTGTTCGAGGATGCCGGGCAGCCTGCCCGGTATCCTCGAATTTTTTGCTGCAAAATGTCCATCAGCGTACGGAGGCGTATCGGCAAGACATACTGCTGTCAGTCACTGCGGTGTATGTCTTCAGAAAGCCGTTGATGGCACTTGTACGGCGTTTTCTATCTTGGTTATTTGGGCCTTTCTCGGCTTGGTCAGCCCGTCTTTCGTGAGTCTCAATGTCTCCAACAGTTCCGACTTTGCCTGTTCCGGAGAGTCCCCCCATTCCGAACAGTGCAGGGTGTTCATTGCAATATGCGCTGTATGTCCCGTCATCCGCTCTGCAGATAGTTATATCAACCTGTTTCATAATTGTATAGATTCAGTGGATTTACCTTGAAATCCCCATGTGTCTTCCCCCTTGAAATGAAAGACCGCCATAGCCTATGGCTACAGCGGTCTGCTGGAGCGGAAAACGAGATTTCGTCGCTGTGCTCCGACATCTCGATGCCCCTTGCCGGGGAGGCACTTTCATTCAGGTCGCTGATGAGCTTCGCTCATGCGCTGTTTGTTTATAATACCTTAATGAACAAGTTCTTAGGATTATAAACAAACAGTCGCCGCATCCTTCGGATGCAGCGACCTGAATGAGCGGAAAACGAGATTCGAACTCGCGACCCTCAGCTTGGGAAGCTGATGCTCTACCA
>CALURT010000022.1 GCA_944323245.1 uncultured Bacteroidales bacterium | reverse complement strand
AGGAAGAGAATAAAGCTCTCAGCCATGACCGTGTGGCGTGTGTTGAAAAGGCATCAGGTTAAAGCTGTTGTGAAACGTTGTACCCGTTTGAGGACCATTCGTGTATATCCCAATAAAAAAGCGGAAAGTACAATTCATTTTTTAGGAGAGATACTGAACACCTTTCCTTTTCCCGTTCAGCGGATACAGACTGATTGGGGAACAGAATTCTTCAATTATGATTTCCAATATGAACTGCATGACCATTTTATCAAGTTCAGACCTATCAAACCAAGGACTCCACATTTGAATGGCAAAGTTGAAAGGTCTCAACAAGGTCTGGATCTCCGGTCAAGATTCCTGCCTCAAAATTTCTCGTCCTGCTGCTTTTCATGCCGATTCCTGCTCCGGTCAGATTCGCCGATCCTATGTAAGCCGTTTTGTAGTCGAATATCATCATCTTGAAATGAATACGCGGACATAAGACACGTTCCAACGCCGTGAACAATATAGGATATCGATCAAAGTCTTCTCTGAATATCGGACCAGGTTCTTTGGCGTGCATAAGCCGTATCTCCACCCCTTTTTCAAGAAGTCCGGCCAACACTCCAAGAAACGGAAGCCGTTCATTACCGACCCTGATGTACAGATCTTTGATGTCTGCAGTGGCAATCCACAGAGATTTTTTCACTTTAAAAGCCTGACTCAGAACTTTACTGTAATGCTCCAAGTCCGCGATATAAACAGTATCCAGCATCTTTTATTCATTCAATTCAGTCTCCAATCAAAAACTCTTTATGGCAGAATGCCAGAAATCCCATGAAAAACCGGAGGAAGGATGTTGTATCGGCAGCACACCCACGCATTTCCCGTCTGACAGGACATATACCCATGTTTCCAGTGATGTGCCGCCTGTCAATGGCACCGTCTTTCCTTGACGTCCAGCCGGCGGAAGATGCTCATAGAGCCTCTTGCCCCATGCTATCACGCAGTCGGGACGATATTGTTCCAGGACTTCGAAAAATGCCGCAAAGGAATCTTGAAATTCCTTGACGGATGGCGACTTTCGTGGTCCGCTCAAGGGCGTCTGGACGAAATTATAGAAAATGACCGAATTCCATAATTCCGACTTCCCCTGCCAGTTCAGGACTTTTCCTGCCAGGGCACGTTCGAACTTGGTATAAGTGTTCTTGTACGCCTCGTGTTCACTGCCCGGGTCCAGCAGGTCCGCAATTACTTTCCGTGTGATATATGGCGTATCATCCTCCGGCTTTGCACAATAATGGCTCTCGCCGAGGACAAGAACTCTCCGGCCGCAGATGCCCTTTTCATAATTTTCGCCGACCCACGGGAGAAAATGGACCTGGCTATCACTTGGTTTTGCTTTCAATTTCTACAAGTCTTTTTATGAATTCATTTTCATAAGAATCCATTGCTTCCGTTACTGCTTTGATATCGCTTATAAACTCTTCTGCATTATCTGCAGGGAATTCATCAAAGAACCATGAGAATCTCATCCAGTGTCCCTCCCCGTCTTCAATACGGTAAATCTGAATCATATTAAGCGTATCATTTATGATGTCGTTCGCGGCTTCGGCCTCGCTTTCAAAAGTATGGTGCTTCTCTTCAGAAGCCCAAATATCATGATATATAAAGTAACCATATTCCAGAACGACAAAGCATCTTTCCTTGCCGTCCAGATTGAATACAATAGCATCGCTTTCCGGTGCCCTGTCACACAATCCCCCATCTTTCAGATATTTGAAGATCGTCATCACCTCTTCCCGATTCCCGATGTCTTCATTCTGAATTGCCGTGTCTCCGTCTTCATTTGATTCATACTCATCTTCCCTGTCCCAGACTTCGAGCATCATATCATTTATATGACTTATCTGAGATTTGAATTGGAAGATGAACTTTTCGTCATCCATGTCTTTCGGAAATTCCGCAGTTGTTTTGAACCACAATTCATCTCCGTCGTTACCTTTTTGTATATAGCATTGCCCGAATCTTTCTCTCATGGTTGTTATCGCCACATCGGATATATACCTCTTATCCAGCTTTGCATCAAGTTTTTGAAAAGCGAATACAAAATATAGATTCTTATTGTTCTCTGTTGTTCCGATATTGAAATTTATCTCATCTGTTTTAACATGAATAAATTGGCCATTAATATCCTCCGGCCTGTAACCATAATATTTGAGACTGTTGAAAAGAAACTGGTAATTGGTATTGTCCTCACTTTCCGGTAAAGCGGGCTCATCTACCAGTGACGAGGGATCAAAATTTTCTGAATTATCTGCAATTTCCGCTATCCTATCCAAATAGTAGCTGGCTTCAGGAATACAAGCCATAGCAGATTCCAGCATTTTCAAAAAATATGAAGAGTTTTCGTCTTCCCATTCCTTGGAAGAGTAATAAATTTCACTTGACAACCACAGCATTCTCTCTCCTTTATCGGTTTCAAATGGAATGCATTTATAGATACCTATTTGCGCCAGACAAAAAATATCTTGGATCAATTTCCCGTAATCGTCTTCATATTCATTTGCAGGAACAGAAGATACCAGCACATTAAAGCCCCACTGGTATAGCCACAGTTGGAAATCAATATCCGAATATGTGAAACGGATTCCTGTTTCGTCTATTATCTCAGGACAATACCCGGCATCTTTCAGGCATCGCATTGCAAAGGCTCTTCGTACCTCAGGATCAGACGAATCGCAGTTTTTGTCCAATTCTTTTCTGCAGGCTAATATGGCGTCAAGCCGCAGATATAGTTTCGACAGGAAATTTTCCCTATTGTCTATATTTGCTTCGAGCACGGCTGTAATAAGGAACCAGGAATTCTCTTCATCTCTTATGACCTTAATCATAGGATATTCAGACATTAATTTGCATATCCTGGCCCAATCTTTCATTAAGATTTCCATACTGGCATTTGCTATATGGAAAATCTCGTAAATGTCTCTATTGTCTTCGTCTGGACAACATATATTAACATTTGTTCCGTAATAGGAAAAAGAAATAAACTCGTTTTCTATGCATTCAGGACAAAAGCCCTCGTCTGTCAGGAAATCATATAATGCCGCCAATTTTTCGTCCGATATAGAACCGCCATGTACTTTTGAATTGTTGCTATCTTCCATGTGCTTTAGTGTTTTAATATTCTACCTATTACATCTTTATTATCGGCTCCGTTTATTTGCTAGCCATGCCGCAATGGCCTGCGATATGGGCAGTCCGGTCTCCAGTTCCACCCAGAGCCACTGGCCGTTCGGGTTGCATTCGAGGAAAACATATTCCCCGGATGGAGTGACGATGAAGTCAAAACAGCCGAAATTCAGCCCCATCTTGTGCAGGTACTCCAGGCACTTGCATGAAATATTATTCGGCAACTCATACTGCGACCATCCGATGCCATTGCCGTACCCTTGCCGCCAGTCAATTTTCCCTGTATCATCCTGCTGTGATTGGGAGTCAATCCTGCAGGAGAAGACTCTGTCACCCACGACAGTTACCCTAAGTTCAAATGCCTTTTCAATATACTCCTGGACAAAACTGACCGTCTGGGAGAATGCCTCTGCAGGAGCATTTGATATGTCTTGCAATGTAGTTTTCTGCGTCATGAACAGCCATTCCGATTCGTCGCTTTCGTCCCATATCAGAGAAGATTCTATTGGCTTCAATGCCAATACAGCGGCGCTGCCCATACTGTTGACAATCTGACTTTTCCCATTGGACATACATGTTGCAGGAATATTCAGCCCAATTTCATGTGCGACTTTCATCTGAAGCATCTTCGAAGAAGCAGGAATGTCATTGACTATGTTTCCGATCGATGGGATGTCTTTCAGATAATATCTCATAAAACGCAGAAAACCCAAAGCCTCCTCCAGATTATGCCTGTCTATCTGCGCCGTATTGCGTACCGGCAGTTCCGACGGCTTTTCCGGTCGTCTGTCCCATATTGCGGTGATTTCAGAACCTTTTACAGACAGTCCTGTCTCCTTGCAGTGAATGAGGAAATCGCATCCGGAACTGTCAGCCCGCCAACAGAACTCGTAATCGGTGAGCAGAGCCTCGGTATTGAACCTGAAAACAGGAACTCCCATCTTCTCCAAGTGTTCTATCACAAGGTTCGGATGGGAGTCTTCCTTGTTGGTGAAAATCAGCACCATCCGTCAGACATTCTTCTTGTCATCAATGGTATTCTTCTGATCAGCCTTTACATTTGTAGCATTGTACTTGGTCATTTCGGTCCTAAGACTGTATGTACCCACTACGCGGGCATCGTAAGTTCTCTGAGTGACAGGGTCATAATATGACGGCTGATCGTTCAGATATTCCTGAATCCTTGACTGCATCGTGCAGCCCATCAGCAGCGGCATCACTGTGCCGGCGCTGGTCTTTGTTGAATTGTAAAGCATAATTATCGAAATTTATTCGTACATAGCAGATTTCCACTGGGCAAAATTTTCAGTTTCCTTGTCAGAAAGTACTGAATCAGCATTAATTACCTTACTTATAAAGTCAGATAATACATCAAGAAGAGCTTTCTTTTCATTGGGATTGAATGCAGTCAAATATGACTTGGTTTCAGCAATTATCTCGGATAATGTATATACGCTATCAAGAGATTCGGCTACTGTGGCCAATGCATCATCGGTAACATCAGATTCTGATTTTTTCAGTTCAGCAACAAAATTTTTAATGAACATTCTTTCCCGTTCATCGTAATTACCGTCACAGTTGGCAAAAAATACCCCTGTTCTCGCAATCAGTATTGCCATTTTGCTTTTTATATCCATAGCCTTATCTTTTACTTTTTAGCCATATCGCCTACAACCTTTATGGCAAAACCGGCAACTGCAATAGCCCCCAATGCAATAGCCCCTATCATACCTGTCTGGTTTTTCTGGCCTTTTTCCATCAGGTTCCCTACTTGTTGGATAGCATTGTTGCTTCCTGATTTTATTACGTTATTACCCATAATGTATTGAATTTAAAAGTTAGACATTTGCTCTATTTCCATCGCGCGTTCTTTTGTTATGCCGAGAGATTCCCGTTCCCTTTCAAGGATTCTCCTGATACGGTCCGTCATCTCCTTTCCTTCCGTCATTTCCTTGAAGGTCTCCAGATATTCCTTTTCTTCATCTGTCTGTTGCGGCACACATGAATTTTCTATTTCCGCTGCCCGCTCCGGGGATATGCCGAATTTGATTCTCTTGCGTTCAAGATATTTCCGGTCATCGTCGCTGATGCTGCCTCCGTCTTCGAGACAGAACAGGATTTCATCCTTATACTGTTGTTCGCTTGCACTCAGACTCGCTGGAATTTGTCCTGTTTTATTGACTGTCTGCGAATTGCCGTATGCATCAATCGGTGCAAATCTGACATAAATCGACAATTCTACATTACTGCGTTCAGTCAGAGTCGTTTCGCTTGTATTTTGTTTTCCACCGCCGACTTTATAAAACAAAGCTTTGAATTCAGCGTCTATCTGCAAGTATTCTTTACTGCTGACAACCTTGTTCTTACTGGTGGATATATTTTCATGATGTTCCAAAAGCCCTCCATTCATTCTTTGATTAAAAAGTCTCTGCCATGAAGGTTCATTGCTATACCATACAAGATTTTCAGGAAGATATGGCTTGTGTGCCGGGGTAAAATACTGATGAAAATTTATCCTGTTCTTAAAATCTTCAAAAGCATCGATAGAAGAATGTTTATGAACACTGCCAGAACCACTGTTAATTTTTGCTGAAGCATTGGCAGACAAGCCGGAATCATTATCTGAAACAGTTTGTAAGCTGCCACCATTGATGCTTTCAACGGCAACTTCCACCGCACCAAGTGATTGGACGACATAACAGAATTCCCTTAATCTATCTTCAAGCAATTCCAGATCGTATGTATCAATAGGCAGATATTTGTCTTTTACAAATGGATGCCCGACATATAGTTGCCCGCTGACCGGATGTCCTATAGGAAATGAAAAGTTCCCTGTTTTATGAATATCGACCACTTCAAAAGATTCCGGAGTCAAATCAGTCACAGAGTTACTGACTGCTATTATTTTTCTCTTATTGTATGGCAGTTCAAAAAATGTTTGGTAATATTTTGCATCAATGTCTTTAAACAACTTATCTGTCTTCAATTCCACGGAAGGGTTATCTGTTCCTTTAAAGAAAGAATGTCTTGCGTTCTGATATTCGCCTATTTTATACTGTGCTTGTGCTTTAAATTTATATGCTTCCTTTTTGATGTCCTTCAGATTGTCGTCATAAATTTCCAGCAAAGTATCAGCACACTCAATTATCGATTGCGAATCATCGGCCAAAACCTCAAATTTCAATCTCATATAAGGATAATAAAGATTATCAGTACCAAATTTAGATTCGAAATCATTCAAAATTTTATATGCACTGTTTATGTCCTGTTCTGTTTCAACGGCATCAATGAATTCTTGAAACTTAATATCATCATCTCCCTGAACCTTGTCTACTTTACTGGCAATAGAATCCAGATTTTCCGCCAACTTTCTCAAATCATTCTCTGCAGGTGACTTTAGCCAGAATCTGCCTGGAACAGACTCATAGCCCTCTCCTGTATCAATATAAATGGACATATCCTTATATATCACGGACTTTATTTCTCCCCAATCATATTTTATATAAGTTTCATCATCCGGTTTCCCGATGATACCAGTATCCGTAATTACCAAACCGTTGTCACGAGTATTCCATGAAGATGTATCCCTGAAAAAGATAATTTCATCGTCCAATGAAATACCGAATTCGTTTCTGATTTCTCCTTTTAATGAGTCATCCAACGAAGTATAGAATACATCTGAGCCGTTGTCATGTATAGAAAGTAAATTGCCTGCAATCTTGTCAAAATATACTGGAATCATGTCTTTTGACAAGCTGTCGCTTGCTTTTGCTTTAGGCGTTTGATTTTCCGAGCCTGATATTTCCACTCTTGCACCTAAATTTTCCAGACTCTCCTTGACAAATTCCGCCTCACTCTTACTATCAGCTGTCCCGAGCACAGTTGGCACTGAATCCGTCAATACTTTGGCATCATTCAAACCAATATCAAATAGCTCTTTAATGAGTTTGATTACTTGTAGTTTTTCACTTCCGACAGATTTTAAAACAATGGAATAATTTCCTGCATTGTTTTTCGGAGAAGAGGTCTGCATTGCCTCCACCCCGTATTTATCAACAAAGCTGACTATCTGATTTGATCGTCTGATATCAATTCCCCATGGAGCACGGATTTTTCTCAACCTCTCCCAATCTAAGTCATTGAGTTCCCGTCCACGTTGCCTGCTGAGATCCATGTATGCTTTTGCATATTCAATCTCATGATCGGTAAAAGTTTCCATTTCTATTTTGATTTATTAGTGTCCGGTAAAAAATATTCAGTCTTTATGTTGTTTATACTTAATGCTATCCGATGACATAACGGTATCTATCTGTGAATTGGTTATCGCAATCTCTCTATTATTGGGAATGTTAATACAGTTAGAATTTTCATTACATTGATGTAAGTACTCATAATCCTCCCAAACTCGGCGATAGATTTTCATCTGACGACAAAAAACGGCAAAAACACTGCAACAATAATGAGTAACAACAACGCACGCATAAGACCGATGCAAATCCCGGGAATAAATTGTCCCAATAAGTATGTGTCTGAAAACAAGAATAGGATTAACGGTAAAACCATACTTTGCAAGAAAGCGATTTGCCCCTCCATTATAGAAATGTCATCACTATATTTATGCTTCGCCACGAAATAATATGCCGAATAGTATTTTTGTATTATATCCGGCTCAGAAGTTCTCCCACCTTTTAATGTATAAATCAATTCTGCTATAACACAAATTAAGATTGCTATAAATGGAATTGTAATTATTAAAGCGATATCTTTACTTTCACATTTGTGACATGTACAATACACAGCAAGCAATACAGTGCTGAAAATCAGGTATGCGATTATCACTGATTTCATCAACCTTATACAGTCTATTATTTTAATCTTATCTGTATTAGAAAGATCAATTGCACTTGTCAACTTGCCAACCCTGCCATTCTCAGGCAAATAACTCTTGGCATTTTTCAATGATGATTTTAGCATCAATTCATTATTTCTGAACTTACCCCATACTGCTGAAGTTAATGTATGATTAAGCAGGCCCACAAGGTATGCTCCAGTCAGACCGACGATCCAAAAAAGAGGTTTTTCTATTAAATTCGTATTTATAACCAACAAATTATTAAACATCAGTGCAATAGCCACAAGAATTGCCCCTCCCGGAATAATCATCGCCAGGATGTCATAAAGAGAGAATTTTGAAACTATATCTTTCATTGTTATACAAAAGTCATATCCTTACAGCCCCTGCTTTGCCGACAGGTACACCGCAGCCCAGAGACCTGCCCAGACAAGGTATATGAATGCTGTCATAAAACGGTTGAGAGTATATTTGAGTGTCATCTCAAACATGTCCACATTGCTGTTTACATACAGCATTCTCAACGAAACCACTTCATCCATATTTTTAGCCGTGAATACTCCGACAGGAATGGCAAGGATAAATGCCGGCACACTGGAAATCAATAGTTTTACTGCGATAGAGTATATCTGTGCTTCGGGTTTTATGACAGACAGATTCAATGCTGTGTAAATCAGACCACCGACAATCAGTATGAAAAACACCAATGTGATTCCGAAACTTTTTGCAGTAGCGAGCGAAGGTACGGCCATAAGGAGAATCATACTGACGACAAGCCCTATGCAGAAGTTCCTGTCTTCTCCTGCAGCCCAGTCGGTTCCGCGAAATATCAGCAAACAGAAAACAAGACTCAGCACGATTGTCGCCACTGTCTCAAAATTGGCAATCAGCCAAGAAATAAATGTTTTCATTAAAAATCCAGTTCCAAAGGTTTATCTTTATTATTCCATGCCTCTATAAAATTCGAGAAACTTTCCAAAGGATTTGTAACCACAATCGAACTTATACCTTTCAGTGAGGCAACTATCATTTCCCGGTCATTTGATTCCAATGCTCTTTCAAGGACTTGGTAATGTGCCTGGAGACCTTTTTCCCTTTGTCCGAACGTTCCTTGGATGACTTCCTTACAAAGTTCATATTGAGCAGCCAGTTTTTTCAGTTCCACATCTTTCGTAGCATGAATCATCTGTATGTCTCTATCTATCTCCAGACTTCTTTGATAGATATTCACGATATTATTTGCCAAATCCAATCCCTGACCAATCAGGCCTATTCCCGATTGTAATAATGCGGTATCTTGAATACTGCGATCATCATACTGCTGCGTATCAGGAAGTATGTCTTCCGTCTGCCTTGCCGGAACAACGGCACTTTCATCACCAGTCTTCTTTTCCTTTTTTCCAAATAGTCCCATGATTGTTATTTTGCTTGATTAATCTTGTTATATTCACTGCAGACTACAACAAGATGCTGTATATCACTTATAAATTCTTCTGTCTTGAGTTCCGGATTATCTTTATCTATTCCGTACCAATAACTGTGGAATGATATTGGGCCGAAGACAATATCCCTTAAATGACAATAAGCCTGAATAAAAGCCTTATTGGCATTATACAGCGCCGACAAGATTTCGCCGCACCTGAGGATGTAGGCTTCAGACTTGACGATTTCGCCTGCCGCCTCTTTTATGTTAGATATGAGTTTTGCCTGCTCCTTGACAATCTTCAATTTCTGTTCGTTTCTTTGTTCAATATTGTCAAGCACTGTAACCAATGCAGAAAAAGCAGCGGCTCCCACTGCGGCCTTGCCTCCTTTGAAGCCAAGACCGGAAATCATTGAGTATGTATCAGAAAACGTATTCATCGCAAGATTCACATTCACTTCTACCGACTGTAAAGCTGATATGTCGATATTGAAGTCCATGTTTCCTACTCCATTGTACACATCAGTCTTCAAGGTTTGTTTTTTTCCGGTAATGTTTTTTATTGCCGCAATCAATTCCTTGGCAAGATACATGTTCCTGTATGCGGCACGTCTTGAACTCTGGAGATATGCATAAATCATATCATAATACCATCGGTATTGATCTCCAATGGATAAAATTCCATTTGCCACCTCCGACATTTCTTCAAGTTTCTTTTGTTCAAATTCCAACGATCCGTCTCTTGCGAGTGATTTCCGGATTCCGGAAAATAATCCGTCTTCTTCCTTAAACACCCTGCAGTGTATCTGTTCGGCTTGGGTAATTTTTGCCTCAACCTCATTTTCCAATGCATCCAATGAACTTTTCAAGCCTGAATAAAATTCCTCTATCTCTGTCTTTTTGCCCTGCAGTATGTCAAGTTCATCGCTGCTCCTTCTGAAATACCAGCTTGTCAGCAGATATATCCTGTACGGTATCCAGAACAAGTCGAAAGCCATCCATAAGATCAATATGACAAACACAATGATTGTCAGAATTGAATAATGCGGCAGGATAAACCATACTGACGGATGAAAGATATATACAGCGATATTCGTGATATTCAACAATAAAAGCAAAGCGAATAGCGGATATTGGGTCAGATACAATTTTTCACATAATCCGGCACGATGCAATCCCCACATTCCACCGACACCCCATAATATAAAGCCTTTTTGTTTTTCCATCGGTTCTGTTCTGTCATACAGACCGTTGATACTCTTCTTGCGAACAACATAAAGAATATAGCCCAATATACCGATTACTATAATTATCGCTATTGCATATATTGCCTTATGTCTTTCATAAGCGAATATACTGTCATAAACGGCATCGTAATTACGTATCCGGTCTTTTTTCAGGTCAAGTCTGTCGTATAGCTTTCCGATTCCGGCAGGTAGTTGTCCTTTTTTCCATATATGAGTCACAAACGTACTGTCATTCAGATACAAATCGCCTTTCCCGTTATATTTGCCTTTTTTCCATTTACCCCGATAGATAACGGAACTGTTGTCATACGCATGCTTTGAAGCACCTGCATGGTATCTGCCATCGGCCCTTTTCTGTACTTTCAAATCATCATACTTTACATTTTCCCTATATAAAGTGCCGAAACCGCTGTACTTGCCTTTTCGGAATTCACCCGAATAAACCTGCCCGTCATTTATAAGGAACAATTCCCCACTTCCCGAAAACAGCCCGTTTCTGAAACCACCTTCATAGACAAATGAAGAATCGGGAGCCGCCATATATCCTTCTCCGGCGATTTTATCTTTTTCCCACTCTCCTGCATAATACAGTCCATCATTCCGCATAATGATTACATCGCCAGTGCCTTTCCCTTTCTTGAAATCCCCGATGTATAAGATACCTTCTTCTTTCCTGATTCCGAAGCCGTTCGGTTTGTCTTTTTTCGTAGGGCCGCAATATGCCTTGACGGCTGTCTGCATTTTCCTGATATCCGTTTTATCAATCAGCCCATACCAGGCATTAACTTCCCTTGAATACACTGTCTCTCCGTCGCTGTCCTTTCCATATAAGACTCCTGTACCGTGAGCCAGACCGAACATGCTGTCTCCGCTCCATGTGTACGAAACTTTATTGAACAGGGTGCTTAATGAATCCTTGATATAAAGCTTTGTACCTTCGGATGTTTTCTCCCATCTGGAAGAGATTTCCTTGCCGCATGCCATCACCATTGGGATCAGGACAGCTGACAAAAAGAATCTAAAGCATAAATATTTTTTCATATCTGATAAAATTGTTTCTGGCGTTCATACAGGGCACAAAAAAAGCGGTGCTGCCGTTTTCCATATTACGACAGGCACCGCCAAGCGCCTCATAGAGATACAGATAAACAAGCAGCCCGCATCTTTGCAGATATGCAGACCTTGCTTCTTATCCCTTTCTCTACTATGACTTCCGGGCCGGAGCCGCGGTTGTCAAACAAAATTGGCGGTTTTGTCGTAAAAGGGAATCCGAAGATTCACGTGCAATATTTCAACTCATGGCCATCGGCCAATCGTTACAAATGTAGCACATTCCCGCTAAAATACAAAGATCCGGACTGCAAAATATCATCAAATTTCTACCACCCACAAAAAAAATCATGCTTCAAATGTAGTATAAAACCGATTCAGAGACAATTCCATTTCATGCCATTTCGTGCCAAAATAGTATATTTGCACATATCTATCAGAATATGGCCACACAGAACGACAGCGAAATAACCCGGCTCAAAGAAGCCGTCGCAGGGACATTCGGGAAAACATTGGATTCTCCCACCGATTTTGACGCATTGGCTCTCTCCATACAGGGGAAAACTGGAGAATACATAAGTCCGACAACATTGAAAAGACTTTTCGGCTATGTAAAATCGGCGACTGTCCCGAGGACTTCCACCCTGTCTGTCCTCGCAAGGTACGTCGGTAAAACCGGATGGAGCGACTTCTCGGCGCAACCGGTTCATCAGGAGCCGGCAGAGCAGCCCGCACAATCGGAACCGTCAGTGCCGTCCGCACCGGTTGAGCGCAAAGACGGCATCAGAAAATATCTGCCCCTCTTGATTGCAGCGACCATATTATTAATAGGTATCGTTACCGTCCTCGTTTTCAGGAGACAAGATGGAGCCGTGCAGGAAAGACCTGCGGAACCGGAAGAGTCCGCTCTCTCCATACAGGCAAAATATGACGCCATACTCGAAGAATGCCTCGATGAAGCAGAAAAGCGCTGCAACAACGTTCTGGCACAACGGGACAAGATGGATTCCAAGGAATACAGGGTTTATGCAAACTCCGAATACGTGAAAATCGTATTCACGGATATAGACAGGCTCGTGTCTGAAAAAACGGCAGAAACCTTTCCCGATGAAAGCGTAAGGGAAAAATACAGGTTGGACATTTTCGCCAAATGCAGGGACTATTGCATAGAAAAACTGCTGAGAAACCTATACCAATAACTCCGGTCCTTAGGGTGCGTTTTCCTATATTTTCCGAGTCAAAAAAGGTGCGTTTTCCGAAAAATCAGAGACAACCATGCGGGAGCGGCGGAAAATCCGCCGAAAATTATTATCTTTACAAGATTTCAGATTCAAGCGGAAAAGAAGGAAAAGAAATGGATATAAAAGCAAACATACTCGAGACCATAGGCAACACTCCGATGGTACGCATCAACAGGCTGTGCCCCAATCCGAAAGTCAACATTTACGCCAAATTGGAAGGCTTCAACCCTTCCGGAAGCATCAAGGACAGGATTTCCGTGAAAATGATTGAGGAAGCCGAAGCCGACGGACGGCTGAAACCGGGACAGACCATCATCGAACCGACTTCGGGGAACACGGGAATCGGACTTGCAATAGTGGGAATCGTAAAAGGCTATCCGGTGGAAATAGTGATGAGCAGTGCGGTCTCGGTGGAAAGGAGGAAAATCATACGCTCGTACGGAGGCACGGTCACACTCACCCCTGCCGACGAAGGGACGGACGGAGCAATCCGCCTTGCCCGCAGGAAAGTGGCTGAAAATCCGGACAAATATTTCATGCCGGACCAGTTCACCAACGCCTGCAACTACATGGCGCATTACGAATCCACCGCCCTCGAAATCTGGCAGCAGACCAAAGGCAAGATAGATTACCTTGTATGCGCTCTCGGCACCTCCGGAACCATAATGGGCCTCTCCAAGTTCCTGAAAAACATGAAACCCGACATCAAGGTAGTCTGCGCCCACCCCATCAAGGGCCATTATATCCAGGGCCTGAAAAACATGGAAGAAGCCATTGTCCCTGACATCTACGACCCTTCGAAAATAGACATCCAGGAAATGATCGAGAGCGAGGAAGCCATAGACATGGCCAAGAAAATCATCCGTGAAGAAGGAATATTCGTGGGAATGAGCAGCGGAGCCGCAATGCTCGCCGCAGCAAGGACGGCCGAAAAGACAGAAAAGGGAAATATCGTGGTCGTATTCCCCGACAGGGCCGAAAAATACCTCAGCACGTCGATGTTCTCGGAATTCGACGATTAGAAAACCGGACCTGAGCCTAAAAATTCCTGCGGTACTCCGAAGGCGACATGTTCATGTATTTCTTGAAAAACTTGGAGAAGGCAGCCTGATCGGCAAAATGAAGGATATCGGAAATCTGCTGCACCATAATACCTTCATTCCTAAGCAACTGCATCGCCAACCCCATTACCTCCCGGGAAATTATCTCATGCGGGGTATAGCCTGTAGCCGATTTCACGACACGCGACAGGTGCTTCGCCGACACGCACAGTTCCTTGGCATAAAAGGAAACCTCACGCTTCTCCTTGAAATGCTCCCACACGAGATTCATGAAATCGGACATGAGCAGGTCCCTTTTGGCCAATGACTGTTCAGGAATCTGCCATCCCTGTTCGTGGAAAAGGATGTTTCCGAATTCCAATATGAAACTCTTGAAATACAGTTTGATCATTTCCGCCCTGTAGTAATGCGTCGTTTCCGACATCGCCCCGTCAAGCATACGCATCTGCCGCCACATCACCGAAGCATCGGCGGAATTCATCCGCATAATCGGGTTCATCACCACCTTGAACAGATAATTCGACGGCCCGGGGACTACGTCCCTCAGCGAATCCACAAGAAAATCCATGGTCACTATCATGCAGTAAAGTTCGGCATCCGACGACACGGAACTGAACCGGCACAATGTCCCGTCCAATATGTCGAGATAGTCATGTTCCACAAGACGATAGCTGCGCCCGTTGACAGTCACGTCGACCTCCCCTCTCCCCACAAGAAGCAGGATTCTGTATCCTATCATATAATATTTGACAAGTGTCATGATGTCGCCCGCCTTGAGAAGAACGAATTTGTCGGAATATTTTTTATCATCCGTGACGAACGAGCATAATTGTTGCATAGTGAGTCGCTCCATGTGATTCGGTCGTTTTTATGTCGTTTTCACACAAATTTTTGTCGCAATTTTACAATTTTCATACCAAATTGCGACATTTTGACAAACTCATACGACATTTATACAAATACTCTATGGAAAGCATGAAGTATTTTTGCAGCCGATTTGACGCAATTTGATTTTACGATAATTTAGTGTATAAAGATGAAAGGTTTAAATGTAATTTCTCTCGGACTGTGCTGCCTTGCCGCGCTCACATCATGCAAGGAACAGACGACGGTACAGCCGAAAGCCAGCGCCTATCCGTTATTGACGCTGACCAAAGAAAGCAGGACGCTTTCCACGACTTATTCCACAGTGCTTGAAGGAAAGCAGAATGTGGATATCCGGCCTCAGGTCTCCGGATTCATTACTGACGTTTTCGTAAAAGAAGGTGCAACAGTCAGAAAAGGTGAAACTCTGTTTATCATCGATACCATCCCGTATGCTGCGGCTTACGAACAGGCAAAAGCTGCGGTAGCCACGGCAGAAGCACAGGAAGCCACAGCCGCACTGACACTTGAAGGTCAGAAAGCCCTGTACGAGGAAAAGGTCATTTCGGACTTCCAGCTTCAGACATCAAGGAATTCATATCTCAGCGCAAAGGCCGCCCTCGCACAGGCAAAGGCTTCGGAAGTGAGTGCAGCCAACAACCTGTCATTCGCCAAGGTCACAAGCCCTGTCACCGGAGTTGCAGGCATGACATCGATCCGAGTCGGCACATTGGTAAGCTCGGCGATGACCGAACCGCTTATCAGCGTTACCGACAATTCCAAAATGTACGCATACTTCTCCCTTACGGAAAAGGAAGCATTGCGTCTTATCCGCCAGTACGGTTCCATAGAAAAGACGATTGCCGCCTATCCTGAGGTATCTCTCGTCCTGAGCGACGGTTCCGTCTACGAACATACCGGCAAGATCGACGCTATCAGCGGAATGGTGGAAAATTCCGTAATCCGCGTACGCGCCGTGTTTGACAATCCGGACGGAGTGCTCATCAGCGGAAGCAGCGCCACAATCTCGATTCCTTATACCGTGAACGACTGCATCGTGATCCCGCAGGAAGCCACATTCGAAATCCAGGACAAGATATTCGCATACAAGGTAATTGACGGCAAAGCCACTTCGACGATGATTACCGTATTCAATATCAACAACGGCAGGGAATACATTGTGGAAAGCGGGCTGTCGGTAGGCGATACGATTGTCGCCACAGGCGCAGGCCTCCTCAGGGAAGGAACATTGGTCACTGATGCAGCAAGTTCGGACGATGCAGCTGCGACCGGAAAAGAAGGAGAATAGAAAATGAATCTTAAACACTTTATAGACAGGCCGATTCTGTCTGTCGTCATATCCGTTGTCATAGTGCTGCTCGGTCTTATCGGACTCGTCAGTCTTCCGGTGGAGCAGTATCCTGACATCGCCCCGCCTACGGTAAGGGTCAACACCACGTACAGCGGAGCGAATGCCGAGGCAGTGCAGAACAGTGTGATAGTCCCTCTTGAAGAGGCTATCAACGGTGTGGAAAACATGACTTACATGGAGTCTTCCGCAAGTAACTCGGGAAGCGCATCCATTTCCATATACTTCAAACAGGGAACCGACCCTGACATGGCTGCCGTAAACGTGCAGAACAGGGTTTCACGTGCCACATCCCTCCTCCCGGCCGAAGTGACGAGAGTCGGAGTGGAGACCATGAAAAGGCAGAGCAGTACGTTGAAAATCTTCGCATTGTACAGTCCTGACGGCACTTATGACGAAACCTTCCTGACCAACTACCTCGCCATCAACATCAAGCCGGAAATACAACGTATTTCGGGAGTCGGCGAAGTCAACGTGATGGGCGGAGACTACTCCATGCGTATATGGATGAAACCGGACATAATGGCCCAGTACGAACTGCAGCCGTCGGACATCTCCGCAGCCCTTTCGAGCCAGAATATCGAGGCATCCACGGGTTCCATCGGAGAAAATTCCGAGAACGTTTACCAGTACACCCTTAAATACAGAGGACGTCTGAGTACGGAAGAGGAATTCGGGAACATCGTCATCAAGGCCCTCCCGAACGGAAGTGTCATCCTTCTGAAAGACATTGCCGACATAGAACTCGGAGCGGTAAGCTACAATTACAGCGGTAAGGTACTCGGAGCACCGGGCGTACAGTGCATGATCAACCAGACCTCCGGAAGTAACGCCAACGAAATCATCAAGGAAATCGACGCATATCTTGAAGAGGTATCGGAAAACCTTCCGAAAGGTGTCGTTCTCGTGGACATCATGAGTACGAAAGACTTCCTCGACGCTTCGATACACGAAGTCATCAAGACCCTCCTTGAAGCGATTCTCCTTGTAGTGCTCGTTGTGCTCGTCTTCCTGCAGAACATCAGGGCCACGATCATCCCGACCCTCGGTATCTTCGTATCCCTTATCGGTACATTCGCATTCCTCATCGTGGCGGGCTTCAGTATCAACCTTCTGACTCTGTTCGCCTTGGTGCTCGCGATCGGTACGATAGTCGATGATGCGATCATCGTGGTGGAGGCGGTACAGGCGCGGTTCGATGCGGGATACAGGTCGCCGTACAAGGCTACCGTGGATGCCGTGAACGGAATTTCTTCCGCCATCATCACATCCACCCTCGTCTTCATGGCTGTGTTCATCCCGGTATCGTTCATGAGCGGTACGTCAGGAGTGTTCTACACGCAGTTCGGTCTGACCATGGCCGTCGCTGTCGGTCTTTCGGCAGTCAACGCCCTGACATTCTCGCCTGCAATGTGCGCCCTGATCCTTCATCCGAATGAAATAGTGAAGCCGGGTGAAAAGCCGAAAAAATTCTCGACTCGGTTCAGGATAGCATTCGAAGCCGCATTCCAGAGCATGTCGAAGAAATACAAGCACGGAGTGACCTTCTTCATCAGGAACAAATGGGCCGCAGGCCTCATCCTCGTGCTTGCAATCGGACTCCTCATGTATTTCATGAGTACGACCAAGACTTCCCTCGTGCCGAATGAGGATATGGGAACATTGTTCGTAAGTGTGGACGCCGCCCCGGGAAGTTCGCTTCATGAGACCAGCAAGACCCTCGACGAGGTAGCTGCCAGCATCAGGGATCTCCCTCAGATATTGGTGTACAATGAGGTTGCCGGTTTCAGCTTCAGCGGTTCGGGAGCTTCACACGGTATGATGATCATCAAATTGAAACCATGGGACCAGAGGCCTGGCAAGGAAAACAGCAATACGGCCGTATCCAATATGATATATGCGCGTACCGCACATATCAAGGACGCACAGATATTCGTGTTCGCACCGCCTATGATTTCCGGTTACGGTACAGGTAACGCATTCTTCGTCAGTCTGCAGGACCGCTCCGGAAAGGGAATGTCCACATTGTTCGACGTCACCCAGGGCTTCATCGACGAACTCAACAAGAGACCTGAAGTGCAGATGGCATATACTTCATTCAGCGCCAACTTCCCTCAGTACAAGGTGGATGTGGACGCAGCCCAGTGTCTGCGTGCAGGTATCACGAGCGATCAGGTGCTTTCCGTAATGCAGGGATATCTCGGAAGCCTCTATGCATCCAACTTCAACAGGTTCACCAAGATGTACCGTGTAATGCTTCAGGCCAAACCTGAATACAGGGACGACCTGCAGTCTCTCGACAACATCTTCGTGAAGACGCCTTCCGGCATGGCTCCTGTAAGCCAGTTCGTTACCCTTACCAAGACGTATGGAGCCGAGAACCTCGACCGTTTCAACATGTTCCCTTCGATTACCGTACAGGGAATGCCTGCTGACGGTTACAGTTCAGGAGACATCATCGCAGCCATCCAGGAAGTTGCCAAGACATCGCTTCCTACAGGCTTCGGATACGAATTCTCAAGCATGACGAGGGAGGAAGCAGAATTGGCCGAATCGCACTCGACGACCATAATCTATGTGATAGCCATTGTCTTCATCTACCTGATTCTCTGCGGATTGTACGAAAGTCTCTTCCTGCCGTTCGCCGTCATCTGTTCGGTGCCGTTCGGTATCATGGGAAGCTTCCTCTTCGCAAGGATGTGGGGTATTGAAAGCAATATCTACATGCAGATCGGAGTCGTGATGCTTATCGGACTTCTCTCGAAGACGGCCATCCTGATTACGGAATACGCCACAGAGCGACGGAAACATGGCATGACGTTGAGCCATGCCGCAGTATCTGCCGCCAGCGTCAGGTTGAGACCTATTCTCATGACGGTACTTACGATGATATTCGGTATGTTGCCGCTCGTGGTGGCATCCGGTGTGGGAGCCAACGGTAACCAGTCCCTCGGTGTAGGTGTCGTCGGAGGTATGATTATCGGAACGATAGCCCTTCTGTTTATCACCCCTGTATTCTTCGTGATATTCCAGTACATCGAAGAGAAGGTAATGGGCAAGAGAAAGGAGGATAGAGAGATATGAGAAAAATAATAGTATTTGCAATCATAGCGGTCATTTCGAGCAGCTGCTCCATTTACCGCAAATATCAGAGGCCGGAGAATCTGCCGACAGACAGTCTGTACAGGGCCGAGCTCATTGCCAACCCTGAAGATACCGCTTCATTGGGCAGCATGCCGTGGGAGGAGTTGTTTACCGACCCTTATCTGAGGGATCTCATTGACAGCGGTCTTGTACACAACACCGACCTCCAGACGGCCATACTCAGGGTAGAGCAGGCCCAGGCAGGACTTTACTCCGCCAAATGGGCATATTCCCCTTCCCTGAACCTGTCTCCGCAGGGGACCGTCACGAGCATTGACGGCAACAAGGCCACCTATACTTACAATCTCGGCGGAAGCGTAAGCTGGGACATCGATCTTTTCGGTTCCCTGCTGAATGCCAAGAGAGAGGCCCAGGCCACGCTGCTCCAGCAGGATGCCTACAGACAGGCCGTGCGCTCACAGATCATCGCAACCATCGCCACAAGCTACTATGCCCTTCTGATGATGGACGAGCAGGTAAGGATAAGCGATGAAAGCGTGATTATATGGAGAGAACAGGTAAGGGCCATGGAACAGCAGCTGAGGGTAGGTCAGATCAATGAAAATGCCGTGACACAGGCACGTGCAAACCTCTACGGCCTCGAAGCATCGAACGCACAGCTCAAACAGCAGCAGAAAGAGACTGAAAACGCTCTCTGCTCGTTGCTCGGAAGAGTTTCGGGAACCATTGAAAGGGGAAAACTTGCCGATCAGGTATTGCCGGAAACGGTAAGTGTCGGCGTGCCTTTGCAGCTTCTCTCGAACAGACCTGACGTATATCAGGCCGAGATGACGCTTGCCGCCGCATATTACTCCACTAATCAGGCGAGGTCTGCCTTCTATCCGAAACTTACGCTTTCGGGAAGCGCAGGCTGGACCAACAGTCTCGGTCAGGTGGTATCCAATCCGGGAGGAGTCCTGTTGAATGCCGTTGCGAGTCTTGCGCAGCCGATATTCAACAAGGGACAGTTGAGGGCCAACCTCAGAGTCTCAAAGGCAGAGGAACAGATTGCCCGTCTGAATTACAAACAGACGATCCTGAACGCAGGCCAGGAAGTGAATGATGCCCTTTTCGCCATCGAGACCGCCGGAACAATGCTTGAAAAGCATGAGGCCCAGTGCAAGGATCTTGAAAGGACAGTGTACACGGCTACAAAACTGTACAACAGTTCGACTCAAGGTTCCTACCTTGAAGTCCTCACCGCACAGCAGTCGCTGCTGAACGCACAACTGAGTGTGATTTCAGACAAATACAATCAGCTGCAATATACGGTGACGCTGTACAAGGCGCTCGGAGGAGGCAAGAACTGACACAAAAAATACGATCTTCATACGACGGTCCGGAAACGCAAATGGTTTCCGGACCGTTTTTCTGTCATGGTGAGCGAAGGAGTGCCGTGGTGAGCGTCCTTCCCTGTCATGGTGAGCGGAGCCGAACCATCTGACCCGTTACATAACGTTAATCGAAAATTAACAAACTATTGTTTACAATAAATTTGGTATTTAGAATTTATTTTATAATTTTGCATCGTGTCACACCACACTACACAACACTAAATCACGCAGGAAACTGCCGAATTATAACAAAATGAAGAGAATAATTTACTTATTGGCATCTTTCACCGCTTTATTGGCAACAAGTTGCGACAATCCTGCCGACGATTCCATCAAAGTCGGAAGCTACAATCTCTGGCGTTCCGACCTCGGAAAAAACGAATATGCATGGGAGCACAGAAAAGTGCAGCTTGCACGTTCGATTGCTGACGTCGGCTTCGACATCTTCGGAATTCAGGAAGCCGATCTTAGAATTCAGGAGGAACTCCCCGCCCTCACAGGCGAATACACTGACAAATACGCATGGTGGTTCTTCAGTCCCTACTCGCAGGACGGGAACGGAGACAAGGCCCAGGGCATCGTCTACGATTCCACGAGATTCAGCATGAAGGAAAGCCACTATTTCTGGCTTTCGGAAACTCCGGACACCATGAGCTCCGCATGGGACGAGAAGAAATACAACCGCGGAGCCTGCTGCTTCATATTCAATGACAGGAATACCGGGAAAGACTTTTTCGCTATGGTAATACACGCTCCCCTTGCCAAAAAAGCAAGTGAAAAATGCGTGGACGTAGTCATGCAGCAGTACTGGAAATACAACCCTGACGGGCTTCCTGCAGTATTCGTAGGGGATTTCAATGCCAAACCGGACTCCCCTGCCTCCATACAGCTGAGGGAATACTGGACCGACTCGTTCGACGCAGTCCCTGCAGAGGCAAGGAAGGGCTCCACAGGAACGTTCAACGGCCACAACATAGAGAAAGACATGGAAAAGGCAAGGAGAATCGACTACGTCTATTTCAGAGGTGAAGGGATAGAGCCTGTCGCCTACGAATGCGTCAACACGCAATACGACGGGATATGGCCGTCAGACCACTGCCCTGTCTATGCTGTCTTGAAGATGAAATAGCTGTATTGAAAATGAAATAAAAATCATTTAATTTTATAAAAATGAAATTAAAAACTATTCTTACACTCTCAGTTCTCTTTACGAGTGTAGCTGTATTTGCTCAGAGCATTACAGTGACAGGAAGCATTACTGACGCACAGACCAAGGAATCCGTACCGGGAGCCACTGTGCTTGTCAAAGGCACTACGAACGGTGTAGTCGCTGACGTCGACGGCAATTATTCCATCGAAGTCGAACAGGGCGACACACTCGTCTGCTCCTGCTTCGGGTACGTGGACGTGGAAGAAGCGGTGGGGACCCGTGGCGTGATCGATTTCCAGCTTGAAACCGATTCCTTCGCTATCGACGAGACAGTGGTCGTAGGTTACGGTACACTGAAAAAGTCGCAGCTTGTAGGTTCGGTGGAAAGTGTCTCAGGAGAAGTACTCGAAGACAGGGTCACTTCAAACATCACGAGATCGCTGCAGGGACAGATACCTGGTCTGAACATCATACAGGCCGACGGTAAGCCGACCCACGGCGGAGCCATCTACATCCGTGGCGGAAACACCTCCTACACGGCAAGGACCAACCCTACCTCCACCACCAAATCTGAACAGACCATCGGACAGGGAGGGGCAGCACTTGTGCTCATAGACGGAGTCGAGGGTGACCTCAGCACCATCAACCCGGATGACGTCGAAAGCGTATCCGTCCTCAAGGATGCATCTTCAGCCGCCATCTACGGAGCAAGGGCCGCATACGGCGTAATCCTCGTCACCACGAAAGACGCCTCCAAAGACAGGATTTCGGTGACATACAACGGTTCCGTTTCACTCAACCAGAGGACGGTCCTTTGGGAAGACGGTATCATCTCCGACGGTCTCGCCTATACCGAGACGTTCTACGAATTCTTCCAGGGATACTCCAAGACTCCTACCTATGCAGGAGACCTCCCTACGAAAATCAACACCTACAATATTCCGTCGAACTATCTTGAAATGTTCAGGGAAAGACGTGCTGCCGGGAACAACAGCAAATATGACATGAACGGCAACAGCTACCTGTATTTCGGAAGCGAGAATTACCTTGAAATGTTCTACAAGAGAGTCAACATGACGCAGACCCACAACCTCAGCGTCAGCGGCTCCTCCGACAGGGTTTCCTACTCAATCACGGGAAGGTACTACAACCAGGACGGAATCTACAAAATCGGAAAGGAAGGTTTCAATTCCTACAACCTGAGGTCGAAAATCTCCGTCAAGGCAAACAACTGGCTCTCTTTCGACAACAATACGTCCATCTACAGCATGGATTACATCCAGCCTATCTTCAGTAAAGGTCAGGACAGCGTCGGCAGCCAGCTGTGGCAGATAGAAATGCAGGGAACCCCTATCATTCCGGTCTACACTGAGGACGGGAAATACACTGCTGGAGCTGCGATGAGCGGTTATGCCTCGTTCAATGACGGCAACTCCAATCAGGAAGAAAAGAACCTTACCGTCGTCACTACCCTCGGACTCAACATCGAGCCGATAAAGGATGTCCTGAAATTCAGAGGGGACTTCACATACAAGACCATCAGAAGGACACTTGAAAGATACACGGCACCGGTAGAATACTATACCGCTCCGGGAGCTGACGCCACGACATACATCGGCCAGGTCGACACATACAAGAGGCGCTACGACTATACCACCAACTACATGTCGGCCAACGCAGTCCTCACATGGACTCCGAAAATCAACGCCAACCACAATCTCAACGTGGTAGCCGGCTGGAACCTTGAAAACTACGACTACGGAAGACTCGGTATCCACAGGACAGGCCTCATGTATCCGGGATACACGTCATTGGAACTCTTCGACGGCACCGACATCACCCTGATGGAAGACGGTAATTCATACGGACTCGTCGGATTCTTCGCAAGAGCCAACTACACACTGCTCAACAGGTACATCTTCGAAGTATCCGCAAGGTATGACGGCAGCTCGAAATTCCCTGTAAACCAGCAGTGGGGCTTCTTCCCTTCAGGCTCTATCGGATGGAGAATTTCCGAAGAACCTTGGATGAAGTCTGCAAAACACTGGCTCAACAACCTCAAGCTCAGGGCAAACGCAGGTTCGCTCGGCAACGGTACCATCGCACCTTACTCGTTCCTCGAGACAATGGCCATAGCCAAGACCGATGTCATATTCGACGGCAACACGGCATACTATGTCGGGAATCCGGCTCCGGTGCCTGACAACCTCACATGGGAAAGGGTTACCACCTACGACGTAGGTCTCGACATGGACGTCCTCAGGAACAGGCTTTCGCTTTCCGCAGACTACTATGTCAGAAACACCACCAACCTGTTCATCACAGGACCTGAACTTCCTGCAATCTACGGTGCCACTCCTCCGAAAGGAAACTACGGCGCATTGCAGACCAAAGGATGGGAACTCACCATCGCATGGAAAGACTCCTTCAAACTTGCAGGAAAGGACTTCAACTACTCCATCAAGGGCAGCCTGTGGGATTCCCGTACATGGGTGACTTCCTACTACAACGAGTCCGGCAACATCTTCACATACTACGACGGCAAGGAACTCGGGGAAATCTGGGGATTCGAGACCGACGGATACTTCCTTTCGAACGAAGAAGCCGCAGCCTGGTATCCTGACACCTATCACTGGTATGCAGGACAGAGCAGCACCCCTTATGCAGGTGACCTTAAATTCCTTGACAGCAACGAAGACGGCGAGATAGGTATCGGCTCCTACACTCTTGACGACCACGGAGACCTCGAAAGAATAGGAAACGAAGCCCCTCGCTATCAGTTCGGACTGAATCTCGACTTCAGATGGAACAACATCGGACTCAGCATGTTCTTCCAGGGTGTCGGACAGAGAGACTGGTATCCTGCCATCAACACCGGATTCTTCTGGGGAGGCTACGGACGTGCATACTCGCACGCACTCAAGACCCAGGGAGGCGACAACTACGTACACATCGACACATCTACCGAGAACTGGGTAGTGACCAATGCCGACGACAATCCTTACTGGACCCGTCGTACATACAGTGTCGCCAACAGCCAGCGCGGAGCGCTCTCCTTCCCTAACACGCACTATCTGCTGAATGCCGCATACGTCAGACTCAAGAACCTGACCATCGACTATACGATACCTCAGCATCTGCTCGAAAAGGCCAAGATCCAGCAGCTCAGGATATACCTCTCGGGAGAAAACCTTTTCACATGGTCTCCTATGTTCAAGTACACCAAGATGTTCGACCCGGAGGTAATCGGAACGGGAGACAGCGATTTCCACGGTGCAACTTCCACTCAGGGACAGGGATACAGCTACCCGATGCTCAAGACATTCACTCTCGGTGTATCCATTTCATTCTAACGGGAGCCTAAAGACATTAATGAAGAATCATACGTTATGAAACACATTATGAATACAATAAAGACAATTTCGGTCGGACTCGCCCTTGTTTTCGCCGCAACATCCTGCGAAGACTTCTTCGACAGGGCACCGAAAGACGAATTCGCCACGACGACGTTCTTCGCTTCCGAAACGGACCTGCAGCTTTATGCCAACGGACTCATTGAAGCGGCCATGCCGAGCGTGAGCAACCTCACCTTGGGTGAAGACGCCTACACCGACTTCTGCGGAACGAAGCAGTCGAAGGCGATATACACCACGGTCTACACTGCAAGCACGGCCACAGGCTGGGCATACAGCAACTGGAGCTTCCTCAGAAGATGCGTCTACATGCTCGACAACATGCACAACGCCAAGGGAAAGGTTTCCGATGAAATCTACAACCACTACGAAGGCGTTGCCCGCTACTGGAGGGCCTACGCCACCTTCAACAAGGTAAAGGATTTCGGCAACACCTACTGGATAGAGACCACCATCCAGCCGGAAGACTCGCTCAAGCTCTACGGACCGCGTGACGACAGGGAATATGTTATGCACATGGTGGCCGAGGACCTCAAATTCGCAGTGGACAACTGCCTCACCGACGGTGCAGGCATCAATTCGAACGGGAGGATATACATAAACAAATACGTAGTCCTCGCATTCGCATCCCGGCTCTGTCTCTATGAAGGCACTTACAGGAAATACCATTCCACCAATCCTTCGACCGGCAAACCATGGACGAACGAATATGAGACATCCGAGGACTTCCTCGAATTGGCAAGAGACTATGCGAAACAGCTGATTGTCACGGACGTGTTCTCGTTGCACAACAACTACAGGGAACTCTTCGTCAGCACCGCCCTGCCGACGGACGAGGTCATCTGGGGACGTTCATTCAACGAAGAATACAGGCACAACCTCACCTACACGTTCTACTCCGCTACGGCAGGACAGCAGTACTCCCCTACCAAGGACTTCGTACACATGTTCCTGGAAACCGACGGCACACCTGTGGCTTCAGCGGAAGTGTCCGTGACAGAAGAGTTCAACAACAGGGATGCAAGGCTCGCCGCCTGCGTGCTTGCCCCGGGCCAGACCTATACCACGACCACCGGTGCCACGGCCGATTTTGCACCGAACTTCACATGGACAAGGACCGGATACCAGTGGATAAAATGGAGCCTCACCGACGAAATCGCATGGAGCGTCAGCAACGACATGTCCGACAACGCAATTCCTATCTTCAGATATGCAGAAGTACTGCTCAACTATGCTGAAGCGGTGGCTGAACTCGGACAGATGACATCAGCCATTTGGGACGATACCATCGGGAAGCTCCGCAGAAGGGCCGGAGTGACGAGCATCTATCCGGAAGACGGGGCATACGTGCCTGACCAATGGCTCAGAGACTACTATACCCAGGATGTGGAGCATCCTGCCGCCTTATCCGACATCATCCTCGAAATCAGACGTGAAAGGGCCACAGAGCTCTTCATGGAAAACGACACGAGATACAACGATCTCATGAGATGGTGCATGGGAGACCTTATCGAAAGAAGGTACAACCATCAGGGATGGGCCGGAATCTGGGTTACCGAAGAAGAGGCCGAACAGGGATTCACGTTCAACGGCAAACATTACCTTGTGGGCACGAACGGAAGTTCGAACGATACCGGCTACAAGATAGTTTCCAGCACTTCCGACAGGAACTTCTCGTTCTCCGAAGGCGACCACGGCTATGTCATCTACAATTATCAGATGAACTGGGAAGACAAGATGTACACCAAACCTATACCTGTCACCGCTCTCAACGTCAACCCTGACATACTCCAGAACGACGGCTGGCAGTGGAACTGATGTGACATGACAATTGACAAACAACATTAACTAAATCAAGTTATATGAAATCAAATTATCTGAAATTAATGGCTCTTGCACTGTGCATGGTTCCTTTCTCATGCCAGGAGCCTGAAGAAGAAGTGACCGGAGGGGGAAACGCCTCCATCACCGTGAATCCTACTTCCTACACTGCGGAAGACTACACGCAGCAGACTTTCGTGGTGGAAGTGACAGCCGACTGCAAATGGAACGTGACTTCCGCTACCGCAAACGGCAGCAAGGCCGAGTGGATTCAGACAGATACCCAGTCCGGAGACGGCAACGGCTCGTTCAATGTAAGACTGCTTGAAAACGAGACCGCAGACTCGAGGACTGCCGACCTCGTAGTGACTTCGGAAAACGGTGCCGTTACGGTGGAAATCCCTGTGACACAGCCGGGAAATCCTAATTCCGAAGTAGTTCCTCCTACAGTAGAGGGGTACTCGTTCCCTATCACCGAAATGTGGGATACCGGCCTTGGAGTTGATGTTCCCTCAGGCTCCATAACTCTGGTGGACGGACTGGCCAATGCCGATATTTCCGGCAACACCATCACTTTCAACAAAGGTCTTGTCGTGGAAAAATCCGTGGAAACTGACTTCGCCATCGCCTGTCCTGCGCATACCAATCCTAAGGTCAACGCAGGTTTCCAGACGGCTATCCTTGCTTACAATTGGACCACCGAAGATTACTGGCTTCTCAAAATTCCTGTAAAGGAGGACCTCTACGGAGATTTGCGTTTCTGCTACGGTTCGAGGAAAGACAAGGGATTCACGATCACATGGAGTTCCGACGAAGGCGTGACATGGAACAATTTCACCGGAGAAATCACGGCTTCCCCTTCAGAGGCCATGTGGAAATCCGTAGCTTTCAGCATTCCTGAGGCACAGAAGGTCGCTGCCGGAGAATACCTCTGGATCAAGATGGTGGCCCTTGCAGCCAATGAAGACTACAACATGCTTTCCAACGGTATAGCCATCCTCCCTGCAGAAGCCGAGAAGTCAGAGCTTCCTGCACAGGACAACAACACCGTTGTGGTTTCCGAAGGTTTCGATGACCTCGTGGCAGCCAACGCCATGTATATCGACATTCCTGTCGGATTCATGAAGAGCTGGGTGGGCCGTAATCCTGCAAGCGGGAACTTCTACGTACCTGTAAACCCGATTCTCGAAGTCGAAAGATGCTATGACAAGCCGGGATTCCTCCAGATAAGCTATGCAGACGAAGCATTGAAGGCACGTTACCTCGAGTCCAACAATTACGGACGCGGCAAACTTATGATAAAGGTAGGTGAGAGGCTCAAGGAAATGGGCAAGACTACTGCCGACCTTACCGTCAAATTCAAATGCGCAGGTATCACAACGGCATTCAACGAGGCTGTCAACACAATCGTCACCCTCCAGTCGAGCAACGGTACAGTTGAAAACGGTACGATAGCTAACGCAGACCTGAGTCTCGACGCATTCAAGGAATACACGATGACTGTAAAGGGCGCCGACCAGAGCACCGTACTGACTCTTACGAGCGCAGATGCCGAGACATTCAGCAGCAACGAAGACAACAGTCCGGACTACCGTTTCTATGTAGATGACATTCTCATAACCATTGCAGAATAATTTTGTACTTCATTATCGGATGCGGGACGGGATGACTGTCCCGCTCCGGTTTTCTCAATAAAATGAAACACGGACTCATAATAACATTTTTCGCCATGTCGCTGATGACGGCCTTTTCCTGTACAAAGCCGGAACAGGAAGACGACGGCACGACTCCCGGGACAGGAGGCGGCACTACGATAGAAGTCCCAGAAGAACTCGCCGATCTTCCCGACACCATAAGGATAGGTTCATACAATCTAAGGGTCACCACCGACGACGGAACAAACTCATGGGAGCAACGCAGGAACAGGTTGGTGCAGTCGATAGCAGACAATGACTTCGACGTGTTCGGGGTCCAGGAAGCCGACATCACCATACAGTCCGACCTGCCGAATCTTCTCCGGGCAGCGGGGCTGAACTACAATTACAGATTTTTCAGCCCGTACACGCAGGCAGGAAGCGGGGACAAGGCCCAGGGAATTTTCTACAAGACCCCCGACTTCACGCTGCAGAACTGGAATTTCTTCTGGGTATCCGACACTCCTGACGAAAGTACCGTCAACGACACAGGTTCAAGCGGGAACTTCCGCAGGGGCGGCTGCTGTGCCGTAATCAAGGACAACAGGAGGAACGATGTGAGATTCTTCTTCATGGTTTCTCACGGTCATCTCAATTCAGGGACAAATTCCCGCTACGCATACGTATACGCTGAGCAGGAAGAAAGATTCAACACTGAAGGCCTGCCGTCAATATTTGTCGGCGACATGAATGCTTCTCCGGAAAGCTACACGTCGCTCCAGCTCAGGAAATATTGGGAAGACTCCTTCATGTATCTTCCTGACGACAAGAAGACAGGTCCGTCCGGCACGTACAACGGCTTCGACCCGGACAAGGACATGGAATCCGCCCGCAGGATCGACTATATCTATTTCAGGGGAGAAAACATAGAGCCGTTGGAATATGTCTGCAACGATGCCCTCTATGACGGCGGATTCGCTTCGGACCACTTCCCTATCTATGTAGACATGGAAATCGACAAACCTACCATCTGGTATTGACATTAAATTTAATTGACATAGACAATGAAATCATACGGTATCATACTGTTGCTTTTTGCAATATGCTCCGTCATGGAGGCGGCCCCTGCCGAAAAAACGACAGGAAACGATTTGGTAAATGTCTCCGTAACGGATGACGGCAGGCTCGTTTCCCTGACCAATCTGTCCACAGGACAGAATTACGCCGGAGGCGAATATCTCTGGAGAATGTATTACGATTCCCCGGAACGCAAGGAAATCGAAATCAGCGGAGCCGGGCAGAAGGCCGAAACAAGCCTCAGGAACGGAACCATCGAGGTTTATTATCCGCAACTCGTTTCCGAGGACGGCAGCACACTCGACATCGCATTGACCCTCCGGATATACCCGGACGGCAAACTCATCAGATTCGCATCCGAAATATCCAACAATGAAGAGCACGTCGCAGTCAGGGAATTCCAGTATCCGCTGATAGGCAATATCGCACTTCCTGCCGACCATGACCTTATAACGGCCGAAACAGGAGGAATGCGCTACGCAGACCCGATAGGAACGATATATGCGAAAAGCAACACCAAACCGTATATGACTCCGGCACAGTATTTCCGTCAAATGGACGTAAAATACCCTTCCGGAGTGTCCATGAACTGTTTCGTCCTCGCAGGCGACACTCAGGGGCTTTATTTCGGAAGTCATGACACCCTGTTCCAGGACACATGGCACGGACTACGGCTTTACCCTGACAACTCGGGAAATTTCAATGAATTGGAATGCGGATTCTACAAATACCCGCACTGCTTCTGCGGCGAGACATGGACCTGCGATGCCAACGTCGTCGCCCCTTACAGCGGTACCTGGCACAATGCTGCCAAACTGTACAGGACATGGGCCGACACATGGTGGGACCACAGGGACACCCCGCAGTGGGTCAGGGAAATGACAGGCTGGCAGCGCATTATCTTCAAACACCAGTACGGGGAATATTTCTTCAAGTACGACGACCTGTACGGCAGGATTTTCGACGTGGGCAATGAAGTCGGCAACAATGCCGTACTCGCTTTCGGCTGGTGGAAAGAAGGAATGGACCACGGCAACCCGGACTACTCCCCGGACGATTCCCAGGGTGGGGATGAAGGCTGGGCCGAAGCCATAAGGAAATACAAGGAAAAGGGCGGAAAACTGCTCATGTACTACAACGGCAAGCTCGTGGACAGGGAGAGCCGCTTCTACAAAAGCGGAAAGTCAAACTGCTACAGGGACAACACCGGAGCAGAACTGACGGCTCACTACAAGTTCACGTCGATGGGCACATGGCTCGGGGAATACGACGCACGCACGTTCCACATCTCCGACACGAGGGACTCCCTCTGGAGAGAAATGCTCATAGAAATGGCAGACAGGGCGTACAGATGCGGAGCCAACAGCGTATTCTACGACCAGTTGGGATACGCCGAAGACAAGCAGACAGACTGGGACCTCAACCGTGAATATCCTGTGCCCAACATAAGGGTAATCTACGACAAGGGACAGGCCCTCAAGCAGATAAGGGACCACATAAACGGCATTGACCCCGAATTTGCACTCGGGACGGAATGGCTTACCGACTATACGGCGCAGTTCTGCGACTATATCCACTGCTTTCCTGGAAACTATGGCCCGGACAGCTTCCAGGACCTGCTCAGATACACCTTCCCTGAAATCATTTTCTCCGACAGGGAACTCAGGGACGACAGCGATGTACAGAGGCGTGTCAACATGTACCTGATGAAGGGCATCATCAACGACATAGAAATCTACCGCTGCCGCGACCTCATCGACAAGACCCCTGTCTACAAGGCCTATCTGACAAGGGCCAACGAAATCAAGAACCATTATTCACGTCTGCTGCTCTGCGGCACCTACAATGACGTGCTCGGATTCACCCTCTCGAACGGTGATGTCGAGGCAAGGGCTTTCATTGCCGGAGATGAAATGGCGATAGTGGCCACGAATCCTTCGGAGGAAAGACTCTCGACGGAAATTTCCGTACCGGGATACGAATATGTCGAATGCGCTGCTCTCGGAGCGCCTGAAACAAGCGGTGACGGCAAGTCCGTCACGCTCGGGCAGTACGATTTAGTAGTGTTGATATACAGTAAAGCCAAATAAACCCCACCATGCTTCTGAAACTGAAAAACGCCGGAATTCAGATGGAACTGTGCATCCCCGATCGGGAATTGGGGTACTACCGGGGCACGCGCTTCGACTGGTCGGGAATCTTCCACAGCATACAGGCAGACGGTGCGAATTACGTTGAAGAATGGTTCGACGACTACGACCCTCTGCGGCATGACTGCGTATGCGGTCCTGTGGATGAATTTGCGCAGACAGGTTTCGAAGAAGCAGGTATTGGCGATACGTTTCTGAAAATCGGGGTCGGGTTGCTCAGAAAACCCGACTCCGAAAATTACGACAGGTTCCGGCTGTATGAAATCGCCGATCACGGCACGAGAACTGTCGAAAACTCCAAAAATTCAGCACGGTTCAGGCATTTCCTGTTGGGAGACAGGTACGGCTATGACTATGTGAAGGAAATTACAATAGACGGCAGAGAGAGGACGGTATCGATAAGCTGCAGGCTGCTCAACCTCGGTCCGGAAAGCATCGAGACTTCGGTGTACAACCACAATTTCTGGACTTTGGGACAGAAACACATCGGGCCGGACACCCTCATCGATTTTCCGTTCAAGCCTGCGGGGAAATGGAGGACCCCATACGACTGCGTCCGGCTGACTGAAAGCGGGATACGTTTTTCAAGAAATTTGGGAAACGGTGAAACTGTAGCCATGGACTGTCTGCAACCGAAATCCAAATATACGGACGGCTATGGCTTCACATTGGCAAACGCGAAAAACGGCTCCGCAGTGGAAGCCGTATGCAACAGACCCATGGAATACATGAAAGTATGGGCGAATCACCGCATAGCCTGTCCCGAGCCTTATATTCATCTGAAGAAACTGTTTCCCGGCGAAGCCGCCAACTGGAACATCGACTACCGGCTAAGATGATTTTTTCTCGCTTTCAAGGAGTGCGCAAAGCCCGTTGAACGTGGCATTGTCTATATCCGAGACCGGGCCTATGCTTTCAAGAGAAGCCACTTGGCGCAAGCCGGTCTCGACCGACTCCTGCATGAATCCGTACGACCTTGAAATCTGGCCGCCGAACAGGAGGCACTGTATCGAATATTCCTCCATCATCGGCCTGATGCTTTCAGAGATTATCTCCCCTACCGTACTGAATGTCCTCAAGGCGTTTTCCTCTCCTTCGGAAGCCCTTTTCCCTATTTCCGCTACGGTAAGGCCGTCTTCATCCTTTCCTGTCAGTTCCTTGTATATTCTCAGGAAACCTCTTTTGGAGGCATAATCCTCAAGAATGCCGTCCCGGTAAGGCCGGTTGAATGCGGATATTGCCGGAGACTTGAGCGGGGACATGAGGATTTCCCCGCCGATACTCATGGAAAAGCCCAATCCGGTGCCCAATGTCACAAGGGCGACATTGTCATAATTCCTGCCGTTGCCTTTGCGGATTTCCCCGAGAAGCATGCAGTTGACATCATGGATAAAACTGAAGCGGACTCCGGGAAGGATGGTCACGTCTATGAGTTCCTCGAAATGTCTGCCGTAGACTGAGGCGAACTTGTGTTTCATCAGGAAGACGCCTTCGTCATAATTGAAAGGTCCGGGTATGGCGACTCCGGCATCCGATATTTCAAGGCCGCGCTCCGATGCGACATTCCTTGCCCTGACAAGGGCAATGTCCAGCGAAGAACTGATGCTGCTTTCGGAACCGTCTGAAGAAACGGGAACGGAATCCGCAGTGCCGCTCACCACGGACCCGTCAGCAAATGCCAGGGCCTCCTTGATATAGGTCCCGCCTACATCAAGGAGGAGATGGCATTTCCTCTCATCAGTCCGGATCATTTTCGAATCCATCACGAAGCATTGTTTTGTGTATCCTTATCGGTTCCTTGCCGAGGTTTTCGATCACATAGCGTCCCATATCGGCAGGTACCACCACGATATCCATGTAATCGGCCTCATAGTAACGTTCCGGATGCCCGACGCTTCTCACGCGGACTTTCTCTCCGTCCACTACCGTGAGCACATGGAAAATCCCCTTGGTTTCCTGATAGCATTTCTGCTCGAATTCGAGTCTGCGGAGGGAGAAGTACAGCAGATCGCTTTCGCCGATGATATATTCCTCCCAGCCTTCCCCGCTGTCTGCAAGCCTCGGTTTCTGGACAATATTGCCCCTCACCCACGACGTGCGTCTGTCACGTACAATGGTCTTTTCACCGAGATATGTGTGGATAGGACGCTGCTTGCCGTCGAAGTCGAGACGGAGATAGTCGTACATCTTGTATGTGTAGGAACCTATCGTGAGGCTTCCGATTTCGAGCACGACCTGATTGCGGCCGGACGAGTGTACCGTGCCGGCCGGAATCATCACCTGAAGACCCGGTTTGGATTCCTCGTAGCTTACGTATTTCATGTAGTCCACCGGCTTGTGCTGCGTGTCGGCAGCCTCGATGTCCTTGCAGAACTGGTCTATGTCGGCATCATCCCTGAATCCGAGGAATGTCTTGGCATCATGTCCGGTCACCACGACATAGTAGCTTTCGTCCTGACGGCCGAATTCATTGTATTCCGACTTGTTGAAGGCGGCACCGGAATGGCACTGGATGGACATGTTGCCGGTACTGTGGTACGAATCGTCGTAATTGAACCTTATAGGGAAATAGCCCTGATACCTCTTTACGCATTTCTCGCCCATGATCTTCACGCCTTCCTTCTGTACGAAAGTGAAGTACGGGAAATCTATCTGCACGTCTCCGGCCTGCACCAATATGCTGACTTCCATAGGGATGAAGTCGAAAACCCATGCACAGTTGCGCATCGTGTCAGGGAGATTGCGCAGTTTCTTCATGTAGGTACCGCCCCATACTCCTTCAAGGTAGACAGGTTTGCAGCGGAACGGATAATCCGCAAGGGAATTGAAAATCTCGTTCAACGCCTTGACCGGAATGAGCCGTACCTCGTCGTCATGGTCGGACTCGAAATAATAGTCGAGGATGTTGTTCTGAAGGAGGTCTCCTCTGTTGTGCACGGCAGCCTCGAAATCACAGTAATAGCAGCGGCGTATCACCCTATTGGTAAGGTCGGGCATATCGTGGCCGATATTTGCGTAGCGTCCGCGTCTTATGCGTAGCATGGATTCCTTTGGAGTGACGTCGAAATAGCATTTGATGTCGTAGAGACTGCGGAAATCCTTGATAAGGCTGCCGTAACCGAAGACTGCAGTAACCTTCCCCTTAGGGGCAGCAGCGATTTTCTTCCTGAAGTTTTCAGCCTTTGCCGGATCGATGAAGCCCTCGTAACCTCCCTTGTATATCTTTCCGAAAAGCAATGTAGGGTCCTTTTTGGTATCCCATTCGAGGAGAGGGTCTATCATGGCGTCTATTTCTTCACCGGACTTGAAGACTTCCTTGTCGAAGTCCACAAGTTCGATGCCTATGCCCAATGCTGTCAGCCTTCTTCCGAGAAGGTTGAGGAAGGTTTTCCAGCAGGCTGTGGTATAACCGTCAAATCCGATGATTACGTTTTCCTTTCCTGCCTTCATCCTGTCGGCAATGTCGGCGGCTACGACTGCAGCCGCTTTGTCGGAACCCTTGACAATGCTTTTAATGGTGTCTTCCGACAATTCCGGACGATTGACCGGTTTCGGGTCATCGTACGGGAACGGGTTGTACATGAAACTCATATTGTTGCTGTCTTATTGTATATTGTAAAATTCAAAATTCATGATTTCTGCGAAGGCCTCAAGCTCCTTGGTCCAGTCTCCGTCTACTACGGCGAAATGCTGCGTGGCTCCGATTTTAAGGATTTTTTCGAAAACTTCCTTGACCGGAACGACCGGCTTGAAGATGCTGTGCGAATATGTCGCAAGCAGATGTCTGCCTGGAAGGGATTCAGCCATGAAGCAGACCAGCTTGTACTTGCCGTCCTCTTCAAGGAGCTGTGCTATCGTCTTCATGCCCGGACTTATCCTGTACCATGCAAACGGCGCTCCGGCATATTTCCATGAAGTCTTGGCGAACCTTACGTCTCGTGCTATCACGACATTGTCCTTCCACTGCGGATCGTTGTGGTCATTCGGTCCGGCATGGCCTCCTGCGAATGTGCCGTATGCGTCCTCGATATGGAACGGTTCGAGGAAGTTTATGTGTTTCCCCGTCATGATCTTCAGCACGTACGTGATGATGCCGGCTCCTATGTCAGCCTCAGGGACGAGGACGGAGACATTGTCATTGAACCACGTATGATAGAATCCGGCCCGGCAGCCCGCCGTCTTGAACGTAGCCTGGTCGATGTCGTTGTAGACCATGACGTCGATGTCGTTGTGCTCCGCCATCTTCTTGAGGGCGAGGGAGGCCTTGACGCAGCCCACGAACTTGTCGTATTCCACGTCATCCATCATCCTGTATTTGGAAGTCAGTTCGTTACAGTACTCTTCCGTTTCCTTGTCGGTAAGGTTGTTTATTTCCTCACCGTAGTCCGAATACGGCAGATAATGGATTTCAGGACCTATTTTCGTAAACAGGTCGTAATTGTCGATATATGTCGACCACATGGCTTCGTTCATGTTGGCCATGAGACCCACGTTCGAACGGCGGAGTACGGCCCTTGCCTTGGCGGCGCAGGCGAATGTCCTGATTTTTTCCGTCACTTCAGCCCTTGTGCCCATTACTACATGCACGTTTTTCCTCGGGACCCTTTTTACGGAGCCTGAGGCCTCCAACGAGCCTACCAATGTGCCGGCGCAGAGATAGTCGATGAAATCGTCTTCGTCGAGAGTGGTCTCGAACGTCATTTTGTCCTTGGCCACATTGACGAAAATCATCGGTATATCGGGCATGTCACGCAGAAATCTTATCCATGCGAAGTCTTCCGACCAGGAAAGGAATTCGGCGATCACGAAGTCTACCTTTTCCGAGAAGAAACGTGAAATGGCATTCTCGGCATCCTGTCTTTCATACACTATTCCGGGATATGTCAGATCTACAAAATCCAAAGTTGCAAGAATTTCCTCGACAGCTTTTTCCTTCCTTTCCCCGTAAGTCCCGCGTTCGGGACCGGAGAGATTCTTGAAGCGCGGAGATCCAATCAGCAGAAGTCCGGCCTTTGCCTTTCCGGCTTTTTCAATCCTGTTCATTTTGTCGATTTTATTGTATTGTAATCTTTTCTATAGTGTGTACGGCTGATGACGAGCAGCATGACTCCGCAGATAACCCATATTGCCGCAAGGCAGGTGAAGCCGAACGACAGTCCGAGACTGCCCTTGATGGCTCCGAGTACCACGGGAGCAAGAGCGCCGACACCAAAGCCCGTCATTATCATGACGCTGGAGCATGACGAATGAAGTCTCGGAGGTGTAACGTCATACAGGACCGTATAGGTATTGGCGTCGAAGAAGGCTCTTCCGAAACCAAAGCCTGCACAGCCGATGTAAATCACCCAAAGGGCGTCCGAATTGCCCATCATGTATATGAACGGCACCGAAAACAGAAGGCCTGCTCCCTGAAGCATCATCCTCCTGCTCGGATTGGCCACACCTATTTTGTCGGAAAGCGCTCCTGCTATCAGGACTCCGAAAAATGCAAAAAGGTGCGTATAGAACATGGAGTGGAATCCTGCTCCGGCAAGGTTCATCCCGAAATTCTCATGAAGATAGGTCGGCATCCATGTAAGGTAACCGGTGATGACGAATATGAGTCCGCTGAATCCTATGGTAAGCATGAGGGCGGTAGGGGTGGTGAATACCGCCTTGAAGCCCTCGAAGAATCCCGGCTTCCTGATTTCCTGAGCCTGAGGACGCTGAGGTTCTTCGCTCTTTCCGTCCTTCAGCCTTATCATCATGACTATGGCCCAGAGTATTCCTACCGCTCCGAAAATCGTGAAGGCCCATTCCCAGCCGAGGGTATCGGCTATGTGGCCTGCGACATATCCGCTGGCTATGATACCGATATAATAGGCTGTCTGGTGAATGGACATGGCAGTCGCCCTCGTCCCCGTATGATACTGTGCCACAAGGGAATAGTTCGCAGGACCGAAAAATGCCTCACCGCCGCCCGTAGCCACGCTCCTGAAGAGCACGAGGGCAAGGAAGCCTCCGGCAAATCCGGTAAACATGGTGGCGATACTCCAGAAAAGAATGCTCAATGTGGTAACCCACTTACGGCTGAACCTGTCTCCTACCCAACCTCCTATAGGTACCATTACGGCATAGAAAAGGTTGAAAATCGTGGCAATCCAGCCTACGGCAACGTCGCTCAGCTCCAGGCTTTCCCTTATCTGGGGCAATACCGTGTTGAATACCTGACGGTCGGCCTGATTGAGAAGGTAGGCGACCCACAGGAGGGCAAGGACCTCCCATTTGTAGGACCTTGCGCCTGTATTCGGTTTCAATAATGTCATGGTCAGGTGATTTTAGTACAACATATCCTTGGAAGACCCTGCCTTGCGTGCTTCCGTAGCGTCCATCATCTCGACGTCGGCCTTGTCCATGATAAAGACAGGACAGTCCCACAACGGCAGGTCGTATATTTTCAGATTGCCGTCGAAGTTGCCGCCGCGTTTGATATCGAGGCGGTAAACCTTGCCGGTAAGCGGGTCGACATAGACCGGCTCCTTGAAATCGACTCCTTTCAGAGTCACGTCGACAGGCGTTCTTTCAAGAGAGCTGTCAGGAATCCTGTCGCCGAACCAGAGCATCACTCCGATGCGTTTTCCGTTTTCATCCTTTATTGCCACGGTCTTTATCTCCCTTGCGGAGTTGCTGACGTATTCCACGGTCCCGTCAGGGCTGTAGTTTTCCTTGAGAAGTGCGCACATGTTGCGTACACCGTAGAATGCAGGTCTGCGATATACGGGCTCTTTCAGCAGATTCATTCTTACCAGGCCAAAAGACTGCTGCATGTTGGGATACTGCAGGTCGACGAGAGTAAAGATACTTGAAGGGATATTTATGCTGAAGTCATTGGCCATGCGGCGCAGGTCCCATTTGGCCTGGCTGTATTCCGACCATTCATGGTAGCGGAGGGCATGTCCCCATTCAAGGACTGCAGGACAGCCGCATTCTCCCTGGAAAAGGCTTATTTCATCGGAATATTTTTCCACGAGGGCCTTCAGTCTGAGGATTTCCGGCATGGCATCGTCCGGATTTTCATAATATGGATGGAAACTTATGTAATCGAGTGCCCCTGCCTTATTTTCTTCCTGCATGTCATCCATTACGCTTTCAACATATGCCAAAGGTATGCGGGAGGCTCCGAAGCCTATGATGACGGCGTCTTCATCCACCGACTTTATGACATCTACGGTCTTGGAAAGAAGGTTGGCGTACTTGTCCGGATATTTGGAATTTTCATGAAGATTCGGCTCGTTCCAGATTTCCCACATCGTCACCTTGCCCTTATAGCGTTTTACCACGGTTTCGACATACTTGCACCATGCATTCATGGTCTCCTCGTCCTCGAAGATGACCGAACCGAGACTTTTCTGAGCTCCGTAAATCGGATTGCCGTAGCAGAGGCACATCCAAGGCTTTACATTGTAGGAGCAGATGCCGTCCACCACTTCGTCGAGCCATGCGAAGTCATACTTCCCTTTTTTCTGCTCGCATTTGGCCCAGCCGCTCTGGATTCTTGCGTAACCGACTCCGAGGGCGCCGAGGTGATCCTTATATTTGGAAAAGTCGGCATAATCCCTGTCCAGGGTCTCGCATCCGACAGACCAGCGGTGGTTCCTCATGTCCGGAGCGACATAAAGCACCCCGGCTTCTTCCATGTCCGGAGCGTTGAGCATGATGTTTTTCATGGTCAAGGACCAGTGCTGGGCGTCAAGGCTGTAATTCAATGATCCCGAGAGGATAAACAGCGAAAACAGTGATAAAATTTTTTTGTTCATTTCGAAAAATATTAAGATATTGCAGATTATTTCGTGATTTTGGTGTTGTGTAGCATTATTTGGTGTTGTGTAGTGTGGTGCAAATATAGTTTATTTTTTGATTAAGACAAAAATATTGTGACATTTTCTCATGAAAAGGTTTTCAGTCAATTACGCAAGCAGAATTCCCGTTTACAAGCAACTCGTAGACCATTATGAGTCGCTTGTGAAGTCCGGAGCATACAAGGAGGGGCAGGCTCTTCCGTCCATGAACGAGCTGGCAATGAATCTCGACATATCGAAGGAAACGGTCAAAAAGGCCTACTCGATCCTCCGTGACAAGGGTTATGTGGAAGCAAAGCAGGGGAAGGGTTTTTATGTGGCGTCACAGGACAAGGAGCGGAAACTCACGGTTCTGGTATTGTTCGACAAGCTGAGCCAGTACAAGCAGGTGCTTTTCGATTCCTTTACGGAACGCATGGGAAATGAAGCTGAAATCACCATCAGACTGCACAACCAGAGTGTAGACCTTCTGGAATACTACATCAATGAAAATCTGGACAATTACGACTACTATGTCATAACGCCGCATTTCCCTCTCGACTCCAAGACCCAGAAACGGGCGTTGAAACTGTTGGGAAAGATTCCGAACAGGAAACTGATATTGGTCGACAGGTACCTTGAGTCGTTGCCGGGGAATTTCGGAGCTGTATATCAGGATTTCGAGCATGACATTTACGAAGGTCTGACATACGGATTGGATAAACTGAAGACTTATTCCAAACTGAATGTAATCACGCTTCCATCAAGTATGTACGGTACGTATATCCAGAAATCCGTCGCAGCGTTCTGCAAGGAACATGACATTCCGGCAGAATTCCACTCAACGGTCACGCCTGAAATCATCAGGAAAAACGAGGTGTATCTCATCTTGAACAGCCAGCTCAATTCGGAGCTCATAGAGCTTGTCCGCAGGGCGAGGGAGCTGAATTTCGAAATAGGCAGCGAAATCGGTATCATTTCCTACAATGAGTCTCCGACCAATGAAATCATTCTGAACGGTCTGACGACGGTGTCCACGGATTTCCAGCAGATGGGCTATCTTACAGCCAAGATGATTCATGACAGGGCCATGGCGAAAATCAAGTGCGATTTCCACATGATCCGCCGCAAAACATTCTGATCCTCCTGCCTCCTGAACGCAACTTTGTCGTCCTGGCTGGCGCAGGCGGCCTTTTCGTCCTGAGCGTCAGCCGAAGGACCTGATTCCCCTTGCCATCCCCGACGGGCGAAGGCACCCTGTCATCCTGACCGAGCGTAGCGAGTGGAAGGATCTGCTGCACTTTTGTACCGACCCTGGTATCTGCTCTCGCTTTTGCGGCTGCCAGCTCGTCTACTGCGCTTTTGCAGCAGGGGAACTCACCGGCTCGCTGTGCCTTGCTATCGCTGCGGAGGCTTCGCCTTCCCGATACCCCTGCTGCAAAAGAAGTGTTGCATTGCTGCTTTTCGGTTCATCTTTTCGTCGAAAGAGGAATGGAAAACCGCTCATGCTAATAAAAACGCATTCGCTTCTTTTTCCATTCCTCTTTTCTCTGTCCAAGCGCTGGCATCATGGATGCTCTTCTATCGTCCTGAGCAGAGTCGAAGGATCTGTCTCCCCTTGCCATCCTTCATGTCACCTCGAGCGGCAGTCGAGAGGTCTGTTGGCAGCGGCAGATTCCTCGGCTCCGGTCCTCCGGACCTTCGCTCGGAATGACAGGAAAAGCAAAAACCGTCGGAAAGAGAAATTCTTTTCCCGGTTTTTCTTTTTTTGAATGTCCATCGTTTGCTTTATTCTTATTTTTGTCTTGCGGCGATGCTGATGTGTCGTCCGCATTTGGTTTTGTTGTTTTGGTTTGTATTTTTATTTATTTTTGCCTATGAATGAAGATGGGAAGAAGGATGACTGCATTGTCATCGGA
>CALURT010000021.1 GCA_944323245.1 uncultured Bacteroidales bacterium | reverse complement strand
CAAAACCGGTAACTGGGGCTAAGTCGTAACAAGGTAGCCGTACCGGAAGGTGTGGCTGGAACACCTCCTTTTTGGAGCTTACATTGACTCTGCTCTTTTATTGAAGTCTTTCTTTATATATAGTCCTGTAGCTCAGTTGGTTAGAGCACTACACTGATAATGTAGGGGTCAGCAGTTCAAGTCTGCTCAGGACTACAAGTCCTTTTGCGGCACTGCCGCAGAAATTTTGAAGTTCGATTTGGAGGAAATTACCCGAATCAAACGAAATGCAGACGAAGTTCATTTTGAGCAGAGATCAAGGCAGGCAAGCGACGAACGACGCAGCAACCTGACGGTTGTGAGGAGAGAGGAGGCGAAGCCTAACGCAGAAATCTGCCAAAATAAACGAGTATGGGGGTATAGCTCAGTTGGCTAGAGCATCTGCTTTGCAAGCAGAGGGTCGTCGGTTCGACTCCGACTATCTCCACAAAAAAGCACTCAAGGTATTCCCTGAGTGCTTTTTTGTTTGTATGGTATTTTATCGAAAATGTTTTCTATTTTGTGCATCATTACCCACCATTACCAAATCATTCCTTATAATATACCATAAGTACAGGATAGACCTTCACTGTTTCTGTCAGAAAGTCATAATATCCAACAGAAATCTCCATTGAGATTCTCCCTACGGACAACTGCGTTATTTTTGCATCCCCGACACTGATATATCTGTGCTCGTCCTTCAGCATGTCTACCTCGGTATAATCCACTTCAGGAAGTACGGTAACCGATCCGTCAGAGTTCACTGCATACGAAAATGTAATGCCTGCAATCAACGGGTCGCCCCCTATCGAATATGAGCCGTCTTCTTCAATTACGACATTCTGCAACGGAAACTTCAGATAAATCCTGCCCCTATCGCGACCGGCCGTAATCGGCGTGACGTATCCTCCGAAAGTATCCGCAAGAAAATCCACATTCGGATAACCGAACATTGAAACTATGTTGCCATAATCTCTGCGATCTCCCTCCAAATCAATAAGGTCGCCCGAAAGCAAGTATGCAATATTAAACACATACTTCCCTGCAACCTCCTCATTGAAAGTATAGATTGCCATTTCCTTGTCTTTCGAACACGAAGTCAACAGGACAAGCGCAAGCAGTATCGACAATTTTTTCATTACCTTATTTTCTTATTTGGTCCAAAGGTATTCCGAAAAAGTTTAACATCCGAGAAAAAAGTTTAACAAATAATATTTACAATAGATTGATTATCAAGAATATTAACAAATCACAGGCAAGGAGTGCACACGTTATAGTGCCTTTTTTTGTTGATATAAAATCCTATGTCTTTCCCTTTAAGCCAGATTGCCTAAAGGCAACAGTACTCTATCTCCCATTCCGAAAGACCTTTTGATTCGAGGAAGCCGATGAAGCCCGGATGCGCTGCCGCAAAGGTCATCCTCGTGGTATAGAGAAACTTGTCCCTGTCGGCAACGAGCTGCTCGATTTCCTTGCTCGCCTTTTTGTCTATCTCATAGCTGTCAAGGATAGCCGCGGTAAAGAATTTGTCAAGAAGCTGCAGCCTGTCGTCGACGGCATCGATACCGTTCTTGTCAAGGGCAACAGAATACAGAAGGGCGAATTTTGCATTTGCTTCCTTTCCGCGTATCTCTCCCGTAGAGGACAGCGAATCCAAAGCGGCAAGGGCCGCCTCGGGATGCTCATTAATGTAGCTTCCGACTTCATTAAGCCCGGAAAGGCTCTGCTCCCGGCTACAGGAAGCCGCAACGAAGAGTGTCAGAAGACAAACAGTCAGAAAATTTTTCATCGGCCGGACTACAAAAGCATCCGGACATTTCCGTGCCCGGATGCATATTATAAGATGGTGACCCAAACGCAGAAATTACCCTTTTGGGTCTCTAGAGATTGTTTTTCTCGATGTCCTTGAAATACCTGTAGGTGTTGACTTTCAGTTCTCCGGCGGCGAGTTCGTCGCAGACGACTATGCCGTGTGGATGAGCCTGAAGGGCAGACAATGTACATGTGTGCGAATATGCGCCTTCCACAGCCTGCTGCAATGCACGGGCCTTTTTGTGTCCGAATGCAAGCACAAGGACTTCCTTGGCGGAGAGCACTGTCCCGACACCAACGGTCAGGGCGAGTTTCGGAACCTTGGTGATGTCGTTGTCGAAGAAGCGGGAGTTTACGAGAATGGTGTCGTAGGTAAGAGTCTTCACACGGGTGCGTGACACAAGGGAGGAAAACGGCTCGTTGAATGCGAGATGTCCGTCTTCTCCTACGCCGCCCATGAAAAGGTCGATACCGCCGGCAGCCTCGATACGTGCTTCATAGGAAGCGCATTCAGCTTCGAGGTCAGGAGCATTTCCGTTAAGGATGTTGATATTCTCTTTCGGAACGTCCACGTGATCAAAGAAATTCTTGGCCATGAACGAATGGTAGCTTTCCGGATGGGACTCCGGAAGACCGACATATTCGTCCATATTGAACGTAATGACGTTTTTGAATGACACTTCACCGGCCTTGTTCATTCTGATGAGTTCCTTGTAGGTCGCTATCGGAGTGGAGCCGGTAGGCAGTCCGAGCACGAACGGTTTGTCGGTCCTTGCGGCTTTTTCCTTTATTTTGGCAACGATGTAATGTGCCGCCCATATTGCGCCTTTCGACGCATCTTCATTGATAATAAGTCTCATTTGACAACGATTAAAACAGTTTTACGAATACTTCGATGGCCTGATATTCAGCCATGCCGAGTTCATTGTACAGGCGGGCCGTGTTCTGCGTCCTGTCCTCGGCCCTCTGCCAGAATTCACGTGAGTCGTCTCCCGGGAACGGAACGATGTCCTTCTGCGACACATGACGGTAGATGGCATGACGCTTCTTGATGAGTTCGTCCGGACTGAGCGGAACGGCCATATCGACCTTCCCGAGTTCCCATTCCATCCATGCGCCTCTGTAAAGCCATACATGGCATTCCTTCATCCAAGCCTCGTCTTTCAGCTGGTCAAGGGCCTCAAGGACGGCTTCCGTACATACCCTGTGGGTTCCGTGCGGATCTGCGAGGTCTCCGGCAACGTAAATCTGATGAGGACGCACTTTCTGAAGAAGCTCTATGATGATGTCGATGTCCTTCTGTGTCCTTTCTCCCTTTTTGATTCCGCCCGTCTCGTAGAACGGAAGATTGAGGAAGTGGGCGTTGGTATTTTCGTTGAGTCCGAATGAGCGGACTGCGGCACGGGCTTCGGCACGGCGGATGGCGCCTTTGATGTTGAGCAGCGCACGAGGTTCCGGCTCGCCCGGTTTCTTGCTGTCCACTATTTTCTTGACCTCATCGTACTTGTCGGCGAATCCGAGTTCGTGGGCGGTATCCATATGCTGGAGCACCACGTCATCGTGGACTGCGACGTTTCCTGAAGTTTCGTATGCCACATGCACGTCGTGTCCCTGCTCTACGAGGCGGATGAACGTACCTCCCATCGAAATCACGTCGTCGTCAGGATGCGGAGAGAAAATCACCACTCTCTTAGGGAACGGGGTCGAGGACACCGGACGGGTGGAATCGTCTGCGTTCGGTTTTCCTCCCGGCCATCCGGTGATGGTATGCTGCAGGTCGTTGAATACGTCGATGTTGATCTTGTCGTACGGACCTTTCTTTTCGAGCAGTTCTCCGAGGGAGTTCTGGATATAATCCTGATGCGTGAGTTTCAGTATAGGCTTGTGGACGGTCTCGCAGAGCCATACCACGGCTTTTCTTATGAATTTCGGCGTCCATTTGCAAGGCCCGACGAGCCAAGGTGCCACTATCCTTGAAAGGAGGCTGGCCGAGTTTTCGTCAGCATAGAATACAATGTTCTCATGCCTCTGCAGGTAGGATGCAGGGCAGGAGGAAGTGACAGGACCTTCTACGATTTCCTTTACGGCGTTGGCCTTGTCCTCGCCCCATGCCATGAGGATGATTTTCTTTGCGCTCATCATTGTGGCGATACCCACGGTAATGGCGGTCTTCGGAGTGTCGGCGATGTTGCCGTTGAAATTCTTGGACTGTACTTTTCTCGATTTATAGGAAAGGAGGACCGTCCTTGTACGGCTCTTTTCAGAAGAACCGGACTCATTGAAGCCTATCTGGCCCTGTTCTCCCACACCTATTACCAAAAGGTCGAGGTTTGAAGCCTTTTTGTCGAAATCGGCGCAGTATTCCGAAATCCTTTCTTCGGCTACAGTGCCGTCAGGAATATGGACATTGCTCTTGTCGATATCGACCTGGTTCAGGAATTCCTCATGTATTCTGCGGTTGCGGCTTTGCTGTTCGTTTTTCCCGACAGGGTAATATTCATCGATGCTGCAGACTTCCACGTTGGCGAAAGAAACCTTGCCTTCCTTGTAGTTGCGGACCAATTCCCTGTAAAGGGTGACTGGTGTGGAGCCGGTAGTGATTCCGAGTCTGAATTTACGGTCTGTGCAATTTCTGATAGCAGAGATTATGGTTTCAGCAATTTCTGCGCATGCATCCGACTGGTCGTCGAAGATTTTCGCAGGAATCTTTTCATAACTGTGAAGAATGTCATCGGGCAGACCCTGTTCGATAAGCCCTCCGTCTTTTGGTAAAGAAAAATGTTTCATGACAATTTTGAATTGATTAGACAAAGTTATAAAATAAATTCCACATTAATATTGAAAATTGTGTATATTTGCTTGAATTTTTAATCAAACATTAATAACACTATGACTAATTTATTTTATTTTGTGCCTATTGCAGCACTTGCCGCCTTGTTTTTCGCATGGCTCTTTTTCAGACAGATGATGAAGGAAAGTGAAGGTACAGCCACCATGAAGGAAATAGCTCTCTACGTAAGGAAAGGAGCGATGGCTTACCTCAAGCAGCAGTACAAGGTCGTTACAATCGTATTCATTATAATCGCAGCCTTTTTTGCCGTACTGGCGTACGGATTCGGGGTGCAGAACCCGTGGGTGCCGTTTGCGTTCCTGACGGGAGGATTCTTCTCCGGCCTTGCAGGTTATGTGGGTATGAAAACGGCGACATACGCATCCGCAAGGACGGCGAACGCTGCCATGAATTCATTGAATTCCGGACTCAAGCTGGCTTTCCGTTCAGGTGCTGTGATGGGTCTGACGGTGGTCGGGCTCGGACTCCTTGATATTTCGGTATGGTATATCATCCTTGATCATTTCATAGGTGTGGACGGACCTCAGAAATTGGTGGTGATTACCACGACCATGCTTACTTTCGGTATGGGAGCATCAACCCAGGCCCTGTTCGCAAGGGTCGGAGGCGGAATCTATACGAAAGCAGCCGACGTGGGAGCAGACCTTGTGGGAAAGGTGGAAGCCGGTATCCCTGAAGACGATCCGAGAAATCCGGCGACAATCGCCGACAATGTGGGAGACAATGTGGGTGATGTCGCAGGTATGGGCGCCGACCTGTACGAGTCCTATTGCGGCTCAATCCTCGCTACGGCGGCCCTCGGGGCTTCCGCATTCATGATTTCAGGTGAGGAAATGCAGCTCAAGGCGGTATTCGCACCGATGCTGATAGCCGCAGTGGGTGTGATATTGTCCATCATAGGCATCTATACCGTCAGGACTAAAGAGGGGGCCGGAATGAGCGCCCTGCTGAAATCCTTGGGCTTCGGTACCAACCTCAGCGCAGGTCTTATTGCAGTGGCCACATTCGGCATCCTTTATCTTCTCGGGATCGAAAACTGGCTCGGAATATCCTTTTCGGTGATTGTCGGATTGGTGGCAGGAGTCATTATAGGCCAGTCTACCGAATACTATACCTCGCATTCCTACAAGCCGACGAAGAAACTTGCCGAGAGTTCACAGACAGGTCCGGCTACGGTGATAATTTCAGGAGTGGGTCTCGGTATGATTTCCACGGCGATACCTGTCGTGACCATAGCCGTGGCGATTCTCCTGTCCTATCTCTGCGCCATAGATTTCGATTTCGCCAACATGCTGTCCGCACAGAATATCAGTCTCGGACTGTACGGCATAGGCATAGCTTCCGTCGGGATGCTTTCCACATTGGGAATAACGCTTGCGACCGACGCATACGGACCTATCGCAGACAACGCGGGAGGAAATGCGCAGATGAGCGAACTCGATCCTGAAGTGAGAAGGAGAACCGATGTGCTGGATGCCCTCGGGAACACTACGGCAGCGACAGGAAAAGGATTTGCAATAGGCTCGGCCGCATTGACAGCCCTTGCCCTGCTGGCTTCCTATATCGAGGAAATCAAGATAGGACTTGCCCATATCGGACAGAATTTCATCGAAGTCGCCGGCCGGGAGGTCGAGGTCGCCATGGCGACGATTCCGGACATGATGGAATATTATCAAGTCAATCTGATGAATCCTACAGTCCTTGTGGGCGTATTCATCGGAGCCATGATGTCCTTCCTTTTCTGCGGTCTGACCATGAATGCGGTAGGCCGTGCAGCGCAGAAAATGGTGGAGGAAGTGCGTCGTCAGTTCCGTGAAATAAAGGGGATTCTGACCAAGGAGGCCACTCCTGACTATGCCCGTTGTGTCGAAATCTCCACAAGAGGAGCCCAAAGGGAAATGCTGATGCCGTCGCTCATAGCGATAATAGTCCCTGTCATAGTAGGTCTTGTGCTCGGCGTGGCCGGAGTAATGGGGCTTCTGATAGGCGGTCTCGGTTCCGGATTCGTCCTTGCGATATTCATGGCCAATGCCGGCGGTGCATGGGACAACGCCAAGAAATATGTCGAGGAAGGCAATCTCGGAGGCAAGAATTCAGAATGCCACAAGGCTACTGTGGTCGGAGATACTGTAGGTGATCCGTTCAAGGATACTTCAGGACCGTCGCTGAACATTCTGATAAAGCTGATGAGCATGGTATCCATCGTAATGGCAGGACTTACGGTCTGGATTCATTGACATCGGTTTCCGTATATCGGGAAAAACTTATATCTTTGCAGGTTCCGCGGACTCTGTGTCGGCGGAACCTTTTAACGTGAGTTCGATGAAATTCAATTTATTGAAAATCATCGAACTACCTTTGAGGAGCAGGACGGGTGTCCTGCGACGAGCCCCCGGCGAGGGGGCGAATGGGGGTGTGCCCCTTGAAAAGGGGCTGTCGCCACAGCGACTGGGGATTAAAACAAACGGATTTCAAAGAAATCCTTAACGACTGTTCGACGAATTTCCTGGTGCTGAACAATATAGATTCGTCGAACTGACGTTATTATCATGTCGGAAAACAAGGAAATATTAAAGGAAATAACGACCAAGGAATACGAACACGGGTTCGTGACGGATGTGGAACAGGAATTCATACCGAAAGGTCTGAACGAGGACATTATCCGTCTGATTTCCATGAAAAAGGAGGAACCGCAGTGGCTGCTTGACTTCAGGCTCGACGCTTTCCGCAAATGGCAGAAAATGAAGATGCCGTCGTGGGCGCATCTCAATATCCCGGAAATAGATTTCCAGGACATAATCTATTTTGCAGCGCCTAAAAAAGACTCGGAGCGACCTACTGAAGTCGATCCTGAACTGGAGGCCACTTTCGAAAAACTCGGCATTCCGCTGCATGAGAGAAAAGCCCTCGCAGGTGTGGCCGTGGATGCGGTATTCGATTCGGTATCGGTGAAAACGACTTTCAGGGAGACATTGTCCGAGAAAGGCATCATCTTCTGCCCGTTTTCAGAAGCCGTGAAGGAATATCCGGACCTTGTCCGCAAATATCTCGCTTCCGTAGTTCCTGTCGGCGACAATTTCTATGCTGCGCTCAATTCGGCGGTTTTCAGCGACGGCTCTTTCTGCTATATTCCGAAAGGGGTGCGTTGTCCCATGGAATTGTCGAGCTATTTCAGAATCAATGCGAAAGGAACGGGCCAGTTCGAAAGGACGCTTATCGTTGCGGACGAAGACTCGTATGTGAGCTATCTCGAAGGCTGTACGGCACCGATGCGTGACGAGAACCAGCTTCATGCCGCAGTGGTTGAAATAGTGGTCGAAAAAGGTGCGGACGTGAAATATTCGACTGTGCAGAACTGGTATCCGGGAGATACCGAGGGCCGGGGAGGCATATTCAATTTCGTCACGAAACGGGGACTCTGCAAGGGCGAAGGCAGCCATTTGTCGTGGACTCAGGTCGAAACGGGCTCGGCGATTACGTGGAAATATCCGAGCACCGTCCTCAAGGGGGACAATTCGTCTTCGGAATTCTATTCAGTGGCCGTGACGAACAACATGCAGCAGGCCGATACCGGTACTAAGATGATACATTTGGGCAGAAATACCCGCAGCAGGATAATCAGCAAGGGAATATCCGCCGGACGCAGCCAGAACAGCTACCGGGGACTCGTCAGAATCGTCTCCAAGGCTGACAATTCAAGGAATTACTCCCAATGCGACAGCCTTCTGATAGGCGACAGATGCGGTGCGCATACTTTCCCGTATATAGAAAACTCGAACAGTTCGTCCGTGGTGGAGCACGAGGCCACCACTTCCAAGATAAGCGAGGAGCAGCTGTTCTATTGCAATCAAAGGGGAATCGGTCCGGAAGATGCCGTAGGTCTGATAGTCAACGGCTATGCAAGGGAAGTCCTTGACAAGCTGCCGATGGAATTTGCCGTCGAGGCGAGAAAACTGCTGCAGGTGTCGTTGGAGGGTTCCGTAGGATAAATGAGTCGTAGTTATGAAGGAAATCATCAATTATACATTGTTTACGATAGGAGGCGATACTCCGGTGCTGCTTATCGATTTGCTGACGTCTGTCGTCGGGCTGACATGCGTTTTCCTTGCGGGTCGCAACAGCAAATACAATTTCTGGGTGGGGTATCTCTATACGGCGTTGCTCTTCCTGATGTTCTGGAACAAGAACCTGTATGCCAGCATATTGCTGCAGCCGATTTCGTTGTTCATAAATATTCTGGGGCATTACCGCTGGACACATCCGAAAGCGGGTGAGCAGAGTTCCGAAGACAGCCGGGCGTTGAAGGTGACGATGCTGACATGGCCGCAGCGGATATTCGCCATAGTGTCGGTATTTGTCATTGCCGGTGTATGGGGCTGGCTTCTGAGCCTTCTCGGCAACCGGTGGTTCGCGGGAATTTTCCCGTCCGATCCGATTCCGTATTTAGACGCCTGCGTGACTGTCCTTATATTGGTGGCCCAGTTCCTGTCGGCTCTGAAAAAATGGGACTGTTGGGTGGCATGGCTGCTTGTCAATGTGACACAGATGTGCCTGCATATTTCCGTGGGACATGTTTTCATGCCGATTGTAAGCGGCCTGTATCTGATAAACGGAATAGTTTCGCTGTACAATTGGTCCAAGTTATACAAGAATAAAGCGTAGGATTATGGCAGAAAGCGATATTTTGTTGAAAATAGAAGGCCTTAGGGCGAGGGTAGAGGAAAAGGAGATATTGAAAGGTATCGACCTGACCATACGCAAGGGCGAAGTCCATGCGGTAATGGGTCCGAATGGTGCCGGAAAGAGTACATTGTCGGCAGTCCTTGCAGGCAAGCCGCAGTTTACCGTCACCGAGGGAAGCATAGTCTTCAACGGGAAGAATCTTCTTGAAATGAGTCCTGAGGAACGTGCGTGGGCCGGAATTTTCCTTTCATTCCAGTATCCTGTGGAGATTCCGGGAGTTTCCATCACGAATTTCATGAAAACGGCAGTCAATTCCAAGCGTAAGGCTCTCGGGGAAGAACCTCTGAGCGCAGCGGCTTTCCTGAAACTGATGAGGGAAAAAATGGAATTCGTGGGCATGAAACAGGAATTTGCCAAAAGGGAGATGAACGTGGGATTTTCCGGCGGTGAGAAGAAGCGCAACGAAATCTTCCAGATGGCCATGCTTGATCCTGTCCTGTCGATATTGGATGAAACCGACAGCGGACTTGATGTGGACGCATTGAGAATCGTGGCGAACGGCGTCAACGCATTGAAGTCTCCGGAAAAATCGGCCATAGTGATCACTCATTATCAAAGGCTTTTGGACTATATAGTGCCTGACGTTGTACATGTCCTGAAAAACGGAAGGATAGTAAGGACGGCAGGAAAGGAACTTGTGGCCGAAATCGAGGCCAACGGATATGACAGCATCGGTTAAATCGTTCGGGTATGTCGGAAAATAAAATTATCGTAGGTGCCGGTGAGGTTTTCGGAAAAGTCATGGTTTTTTCGGGAAAGGCGGCATGTTCCGATGGCCTCGACATTGTACTCGATGCCGGAGCCAGAGCCGATGTGACGTTGATAGTACTTCCCGGAGCAAGTGTCTCTTCCCGGTTTTCGATAGAACTTGCCGGAGCGGATGCCGATTGCCGGCTGTCAGGCATTTATCTTTGTCCTGACGGCGAAAAGGTTGACATAAGGGTAGATATGAAGCATCTTGTGCCGCAATGCACTTCGTGCCAGACGTTCAAAGGCGTAGTTTCGGGCTTCTCGTCGGTGAATTTCTACGGGAAAATAACAGTGGAGCCAGGTTCTCAGAAAACCGAAGCCTATCAGGCCAATCACAGTCTTCTTCTGTCGGATACGGCCAAGGTCCATACCGAGCCGCAGTTGGAAATCTATGCGGATGACGTCAAATGTTCGCACGGGGCCACTGTCGGAAAGCTGAACGAGGATGAACAATTCTACATGCGCACGAGGGGTATTTCCCTTGAAGACGCCAAAGTCCTGCAGATGATTTCTTTCGTGGCTCCCGTCCTCGACGGCATAGCGGATGAGGCTCAAAGGATGAAACTCCATGAAGAGATTGAAAATGCGATAAGAAACGGCTTCGGAAAATGATAACCCATCCATTCGTAAAAATCAATCTCGGCCTTAACGTCCTGAGAAAACGGGAAGACGGTTTTCACGACATAGAAACGTTGTTCCTCCCGTATAGGGAGATTTCGGATACCTTGGAAATAATACCTGCTGACGATTACAGCCGGACGGCGGGAATGTTGGCGGAAAAATATTCCGTCGAAGACGGGACTTTGGCGCAGGCGGTTTCCGATGATGCCAAGGTGATGATTACGATAGCCCGGGCAGAGGGGGTGGACTGGAATCCATTGGAGGATCTGACTGTGCGGGCCTGCACATTGCTTGCCCGGGATTTTAATTTGCCGTCCGTGAAGATTTTTCTTGAAAAGACAGCTCCTGTGGGTGCAGGATTGGGTGGAGGCTCATCCGATGCAGCCTTTGCATTGATGATGATAGATGAAATGTTTTCGCTCGGTCTTGACAGCGATGCCATAGCATCGTATGCGGCCCGTCTTGGCAGTGACTGTGCCTTTTTCGTGTACGGAGAGCCTATGTTCGGTGAAGGAAGGGGCGAGATTCTTTCCCGATATTCCCTGCCTGACGGATTTTCGGAGAATTACGAAATCAAGGTCATCGTTCCGGAAGGTGTGTCGGTGTCTACTGCCGACGCTTATCGCGGAATACGGCCTGCGTACCCCGAACTGCCATTGAAGGAAGCCCTTGCACGGCCTGTGGAGGAGTGGAAATCCTGTCTTTACAACGATTTTGAAAAGACTGTTTTCGACAAATATCCCGCTTTGGCCAATCTGAAGTCCTCATTGTATGATGCGGGGGCGGTCTATGCTTCCATGTCGGGGAGCGGGTCTGCTTTCTACGGCATATTCAGGAGATAGGCGCACCGAAAGAGATTCGAAATTCCTCTCCTTTTGAGGTCACTCTCCGTTTCTCTGTTTATTGTACAGAAAAAGAAAAAAACTTCGGAAAAAGAAAAACTTCGGCATCTTTTTCTTTTTCCGAAGGTCAGATCCGTTTTTTCGTCTTTATTTTGCGGAAAAAGGATTCGATATGCGAAAGATTTGTCAAGCCATTGCAAGCGCCATGCTTTGTCTCATTTCATGTACGCCGGTAGATCTGACGAGCAGGATGAGTTATGTCATAAAGGACAGTTCCCTTGAAGGTCCCGAACCTGCAGAACCAGATATTGTGCCCGTGTTTTTCATAGCCGGGCTTGAATTCGGGGCCGGGTACGACTGGAGGCGTGACCCTGATTACGGTTTTTCCGACTGTACCATGTTTCTTGAGAGCGGTGGTGCGAGGCTTGTCGGGTTCGAGGTAGGATACGAGTCCGAGGTTTCGTCCGACGCCGACATGGTAAGATGTATCGGCGGACACGTCTATACGGACTTTTCGACAGATACGGAAACCGTCATCAAACGGGACGGGGCGGAGCTGTTCAGGTATCCGTGCAGAGAGATGATATTGAGCCTGTTGCCGACAGACGAGGGAATATGTACTTTGGGTGTGCCGAGAGAAGGTTCGGGATGGACATACAGGTGTAACGGAGTCCTTGTCGGGAGTGCGTCAGCCGGAATACCGGAGCGTATGCTGTATGAAGATTCGGGAAAAGTATGTTTTTCATACATTGTCACCGACTATGGTTTTTACGGGTCGGAAAGTACGTATCATATCGTTGAGGACGGCATTTCACGTCAGATTCTGCCTCCGTCAGGCTATGAACTGTCGGATTGTCTGAGATGCGGAGGGAAACTTTATCTGCTGTTGCGGAAAGAGGGTACGGGAATGTCTTTTCTTTCGTGTGACGGTCTGCTTGCCGCCGTTACGGTAAACAATACGTCAGCGACGGCAAATGCCGTATCCTTGGTATCGGACGGAGAATCCGTATATGTGTGCGGGGCAATTACAAACCGCGGCGACGGAAGTGTCACGGATGCCGTATGGAAGGGAACGGTGCTTCATACGGTTTTCGAAGAGGATTTCTGTTTGGACTTCCTGTATCCTTCCGGGGACGGGATTTTTGCAGTAGGACATGACTGTCTGTCTCCGTCTGCCATCGTGACTTACCACGGAGGGACATATTCGGAAATGGATGCCGGATATGTTTTTTCTTCGCGAGGGTGCGGGGCATTTTCCCACGGGCATTACTGTATCGCCATGAATCCTGAAAGCCCGGGAGCCGCTCCGTATTTCATAATCGACGGGAAGCGTTCGGATTTGGAAATAAACGGCTGGATAGCCGGTGTCGGCTATGAATTGTCCGAATCGTCCCAGGATACAGTCCTTGACGAGTCCGGATTGACTGAAATGTAGACTTTCAACGTATCTTCGGGGAGGATTTCCTCTATGTTTTCAGGCCATTCCATGATGCAGAGATGGCCGCTGTACACGTAATCCTCGAATCCTATGTCAATGGCTTCCGCAATTTTCCCGATACGGTAGAAGTCGAAATGATACACCGGTTCCCCTTCGGCAGTCAGATACTCGTTGAGGATGGTGAAGGTAGGTGAGCAGACAGGGTCGGTGACTCCGAGTCTTTTGCAGATGGCTGTGGTGAAAGTGGTCTTTCCTGCGCCCATCGGTGCATAAAAGGCTATCAGGTTGTGTCCTGCCACCTTTTGTATGAATTCTCCGGCAGCCCTGTCTATGTCATGGATGTTTTTTATCTGTACTTCCTGTTTCATCGCATCATATAAAATACCAACCTTGCAAAGGTAACAAATTCCGGAAAATATGTGACAGCGGGGATTCTACATCAGCAGGTCTTTTTTGTCGAGAATGCGGTAGCGGGAGGCTTCTGAAAGGTGTTCCAATGCGATTTTTTCCTGTCCGTCAAGGTCGGCGATCGTCCTCGCGAGCTTCAGCATCCTGCTATATGCCCTGACGGAGAGCCCGTACCTGTCTATCATCCTGTTCATGAATATTTTGCAGTCTTCATCGAGGACGCAGAATCTCTCCATCTGCCTGCTTGACATTTCCGCATTGACGGATGTGTCCGTCCCTTTGTAACGGCCGGTCTGTATCCTGCGGGCATTCAGAACACGGGACGCTACCTTTTCGCTCGGTTCTTCGGCCCGGTGTCCCGTGATTTTTTCACCCGAGACAGGAGCCAGCCACAACTGTATGTCGATCCGGTCCAGAATCGGGCCGGACAACTTGGAAAGATAAGCTATGCGCCGGTTCGGAGCGCATGTACATTTGTCACCGTCTCCGAAGTATCCGCACGGGCAGGGGTTCGTGGCTGCAATCAGCATGAAGGATGCAGGATATTCCACTTTTGAACGCAAGCGGGAGATTATCACTTTCCTGTCTTCCAAGGGCGCACGCAGTGCTTCGGTAATATGTTTCGGAGTCTCGCAGAATTCGTCCATGAAAAGGATGCCGTTATGTGCAAGGGATATTTCTCCGGGCATGATGTTGTCCGAACCTCCTCCGAGAAACGCCGTGAGTGAAGATGTATGATGCGGGGCCCTGAACGGTCGCAGTTTTATCAGACCTCCATCGGTGTTTTTGCCTGCTACGGAGTAGATTTTGCTCGTCTCTATGGATTCCTTGCGGGTCATGGGCGGGAGTATCAGGGACATGGCTTTGGCCAAAGAACTTTTTCCGGCACCAGGAGGACCGATAAGCAGGACATTGTGCCCTCCCGCCGCAGCGATTTCAAGTCCGCGCTTGGCGGCACTTTGGCCTATGATTTCTGAAAAGTCCATAATCCCAGCCCGTTCAGACCTCCTGCCACGTCCATCCATGGTCCGGGCTCTGTGTTTGACGAGCATGTCTGAGCAATCGTCCTTTTCGCAGACTATTTTCAGTACGTCTTCAAGCGTCCTCACTCCGTATATGTCGGTATCCGGGTATTCGCAGGCCTCCATGGCTGATTCTTCCGGCAGGATACATCCCTTGTAACCCGCTGCGGATGCAAATTCCACGACAGGCAGGGCTCCCGGAATCCGTTTGACGGAAGCATCAAGTCCGAGTTCTCCCATTATGACGTATTTCCCGAGTCCCGGCATGCCTGTCTGTCCGGACGCAGCCATTATCCCGAGGGCAATAGGGACGTCATACCCGCTTCCGTTTTTACGTATGTCGGCAGGGGCGAGATTTATCACGATCTTTTTCCCGGGAATGCGGAATCCGATGAACTGGAGGGCGGTTACAGTCCTGAGCAGGCTTTCCTTGACCGCAGCGTCAGCCAATCCTATCAGATGGATGCCGATGCCGGTGGAAATATTAACTTCTACGTTTACAGGGATTGCTTCTATGCCGAGGCATTTGGCGCTTGTGACACTTATCATCATGGCTGTTATGTTTTTTTGTGTAAAAATCGCATATCTTTTTTTAATAGACTGTCGGAAAAAGAAAAAGATTCGGAATCGTAGCGAAATTTTCAAAACAGTTTCTAAATTTGCCGTACAAGTCCATCAACGTTCATGGGACAACGATGCTATGATCAGAAAATTTCTTGAAAATACCGGACGGTATGCCCTGTTCCTGAAGACTGTATTCAGAAAACCCGAGAAATGGGCGATATTCTGGAAACAGTTCGTGACCGAAACGGACAAACTGATACTGTCGTCGATTCTGCTTGTCGCCGTCATCTCCGTGTTTATCGGAGGAGTCCTTGTGATACAGACGGCCTCGAACATGCAGAACCCGCTGTTGGACAGGATGTATGTCGGTTATATGGTAAGAGAGAGCCTGGTATTGGAGTTCTGTTCCACCATGGTCGCTCTGATACTTGCCGGAAAAATGGGGTCCAACATCGCTTCGGAGCTTGGCAGCATGAGGATTACCGAACAGATTGATGCAATGGAGATGATGGGGGTCAATTCGGCGGGCTATCTTGCATTGCCGAAAATATTGGCTGCCACGCTTTTCAGTCCGTTTCTCATGCTTTTGAGTTTTGTTCTCGGTATAGCCGGAGGATGGATTGTGGTAAATCTTACTTCGATAATTCCTCTTGCAAAATATATTGCCGGACTGAAATACTGTTTCAACGGGTTTTATATTTTCTACAGCTGTTTCAAGATGTCCCTGTTCTGTTTCCTGATTTCCTCCATTTCGGCCTTCAACGGCTACAACGCCAAGGGCGGTTCCTTGGGCGTGGGATATTCCGGAACGAAATCCATTGTGACATCGTGTATTCTGATTCTGATGTTCGATTTGATTGTAACTCAGGTGATGTTGTATTAGGTGATACCGTATTGACATGATAAAGGTAGAACATTTGACCAAAAGTTTCGGGACTCTGAAAGTCCTTGACGACATAAGCATAGACTACCGTCCCGGTATCTGCAATATGGTGATTGGAGCGAGCGGCTCGGGAAAGACCGTGTTCCTGAAGACCCTGATCGGGCTGATTGCTCCGGATGCCGGCTCGGTGTCATTCAACGGGCAGGATATCATGTCAATGTCTTTCGAAGAGAAGAAGAGGATGCGCCAGCATATCGGCGTCCTCTTTCAGAGCAGCGCACTTTTCGATTTCGCAACCGTGCTTGAAAACGTGATGTTTCCGATGGATTTCTTTACGGACTGGAGCCGTGCCGAAAAAAAGGAAAGGGCGGAATATTGTCTTGAGAGGGTGAATGTCAGGGATGCAGGCTCGAAGTATCCGAGCGAATTGAGCGGAGGAATGCAGAAAAGGGTAGGGATTGCCCGGGCGATAGCGCTTGAACCCAAATATCTGTTTTGCGACGAGCCGAATTCAGGCCTCGATCCCTATACTTCGATTCTCATTGACCAGCTTGTCTCTGAACTGACCAAGGAATACGGAATGACGACAGTCATCAACACCCATGACATGAATTCGATATTGGAGATAGGGGACAATATCGGCTTTCTTTACGGAGGCAAGATGTTATGGAAAGGGGACAGACATACGATTTTCCATACTGACTGCGAGGAACTCCGACGTTTCGTATGTGCCAATTCCTTGGCCCGCAACATTATGGAACAACGCTGACGGCACATCGGAATTTGGCCGGACCTCCGCTAAAGATGCACCCTAAGACCCATTTCCACCCCGAACATGAGGGGCTGCAGGCTTCTGATGCTTCTCGGCTGGCCGTCGTACCCGAAATAATATCTGAGGCTCGGGTCTATGTACAGTCCGAACTGGCGTGCTATCACGAACTCCAATCCGATACCAAGGTCTGCTGACCACTGTATGCCCTTGACGGCTTCCTTGTGGGTGTATTCCACCATCTCGTTCGACATGAAGAACCTGTTGGAAATACATTTTTCGGCAGTACCGCCGGCGTATGCGTAGAAATTGATGAAATCTCCCTGAAGGATATTGAAATAGACATTGACAGGAATACCTATGTAGTCCTGCCTGTTCCGTATGTTGGAGAAATATTCCGGTGTCTGATAATCCTGACCTTCTATTACCCTATAATATGCACCGTCGAATGTCCTGCTGAGGTTGGTGTAGTTGACTCCGACACCGAGCGCCCATCTCGGAGTGAAGGATATCTTGACTCCGGCTCCGAATGTAAGAGGTATTCCGAATGCAGACTCGCTGCTTTCGCTGATACGCTCTTTCAGTTCGGTCTTCTGGCTCGGACGGAAAGACATCGGAACCCTGTCGGCGTTGCTCCTCGTGGAATTGGTGTTGCTTATGGCGTTGCCCGACAATGTGACTGCTGTGCGTATCCTGTTTCTCGGGCCGCTTTCCTCTTCATCCGGAAAATCGAATCCGAAAAGATCGTCCGCTTCTTTCGTCCTCTCTCCTGCGGTCTTGTCTGTCGCAGGGACTGCGGCTTCAGCTGTCTCCGGTCCCCGAACTTGGACGGCTCCGGAGTCCTTTGCGGAACCTTCGCCGTCATCACGGGCGGAAATGTCATGCCCGACTGTCTCTTCCTGAACGGGCGAATCTGCTGCGGATGATGCCGTGGCGGCGTCGGTAATGACGAATACGTCGTTTCTCAATGCAGCAGCCTGCGGCACGGCTGCGATGACGGCAGCCGGATTTCCGTAACCGGATTCATCCAATCTGGCTATCGTATGGTCGTATGCCGGAGACGTATTGTTGCCGAGCGGCGAGAGCAGGACGGCGGTTACGACCGCTGCAGCAGCGGCTGTAGGCGCCAATATCTTCAAGAAGACCGGTACAATACGCGGTCTGGCGGCAGGCAGCCGGCTTTCTATGGCATCCCATAGACCTGCCGGAACTTCCTCCGTCCCTTCATTGAGAATGGAGCGAATCGATTCGTAGAATTTATTTTCGTCTTCGGTCATTTTCTGTCTCTTTAATCCTGTTTTGCAGCCACACCCTTGCCCTGCTTAACTGCGTCCTTGAGGTCGTTTCGGTGATGTCGAGGATTTCCGCTATTTCCTTGTGGGAATATCCTTCGAGAACATACATGTTGAAAACCGTCCTGAAGCCAGTCGGGAGCGATGTGACAAGTTTTATAAGTTCCTTGTAACCGATATTTTCTATCTGTGTCGTCGTGCCCGATGTCAGATGCCTTGCATTTTCGAGGTCGTCGCTCATTTTCAAGGCGTCTTTTTTCCGCAGGTACATGAGTGCAGTGTTTACAAAGATCTTGCGGGCCCAACCTTCAAAGGAACCTTCCCCCTTGTAGGTGTCCAATTTCGAGAACAGCGTGACGAATCCGTCCTGTAAAATATCCTCAGCCGTCTCCCGATCGCCGGCATAGCGGATACAAACGGGAAACATACGGGGAGCCAGACGGTCGAACAAGGCCTTCTGAGCTTTCCTGTCACCTTTTCTGCACGATTCTATCGTCAGTTGCTCGGAGGTCTCGGTCACAGTAATCTTTTCTCAAAAATTTTTAACCCGCGGACAAAAGATGCCGGAAGAAGTCCGGATGTTGCATCCTTGTCGTAATTTTTTCAAAGATAATTGATTTTTGTACTATTTTTGCACAAAGAGGCCGGAACATTACGAAATGAACAGATATATTTTTTCTTTTTTGTTGTTTTTTTCATTGGTCCCATGTCTGTATGTGACAGCTAAAACCAATGACAGTCAATCTGTTGCAAGGCAGACACCGACGACATTGCTTGAAAATGGAATCATCTCGGCGGTGGAGAGATACAATGCCGGAGATTTCACCGGAGCAGTACGGCTGCTTGAGGACATAATCGCTGCCGACCCGTCCGTTGATGCAGCGCATTATTATCTCGGGCTGTGCAAGGTGGCGGAAAACGATATTGACGCTGCGGAATCCGAATTGCGGGAGGCCACGCGGTTGGACAGTTCCAATTTCTGGTACAGATACAGGCTTGCAGTGCTTTATTCCGTGACCGGAAAAGAGGAACTCACGCTTGCCATGTTCGAGGATCTCGTTAAGGATTTTCCGAAGAAATACGAGCTATATTATAATATGGTAGAGCTGTACATGGCTTCCGGCCAGGAAGAAAAGGCCTTGGAGACCATGGACCAGATAGAGACGGTGTTCGGGGAAAGCGAGATGACCGTAATGGCGAGGTTCGACGTGCTGAGGAAAGCGGGACGTGAGGATGAAGCCTACGCATGCCTTGAAGAATACAACAAGGAATACAGTTCGCCTCAGATTCTTACGTGTCTTGGAGACAGGAAACTGTCGCTGTACGATGAGGAAGGGGCGTTGGAGTATTACAACGAAGCCCTTGCCGTATCTCCGGGATACACCCCTGCATTGCTCGGGAAATCCGAGGTCTACAGGATGACAAGGAAGTATGATGAATTTTTTGCCCTGATGAAGGAATTCATAAGGGATGAAAACGTTACGGCCGAAGGGAAAAGCCGCTATCTGGCGATGCTGACGGCGTCGTCCGGCCAGAATTTCACGAGGATTTTCCAAGACAGGCTCGATTCATTGGTCAGCGAATGCGAGGCCATGTATCCTGAAGATTCGACGGTTTATTTCATGGCGGGGCAATATTATTTCGGCACCGGCAGGGAGGAACTCGGACTTGAACGTTTCCGTGCCAATGCCGAGAAATATCCTGCAAGTCTTGCCGCCGCAGCGAATTATGCCAAGATGCTCATGTATGCGAAGAAATGGGATGGATTGGCGGAGGAAGGACGCAGGGCGTATGAAAGATTTCCGGGAGAAACCGCATTTCTCGAACTCGCAGGCATGGGAGACTACAATGCAGGAAGATATGGCGAAGTGGTTGACATATACAAGGAAATCCTGACGGTCGCTCCCCGCGACAGTGCCAAGACGCTGCAGGCTTATTCCGCTCTCGGAGATGTATATTATCAGACAGGGGAGAAGGGCAAGGCCTACAAGGCTTACGAAGAGGCCCTTGACATCAATCCTGACTACGCTCCCGTCCTGAACAATTATGCCTATTTCCTGAGTCTGGACGGGAAGAAACTGAAAAAGGCAGCTGCAATGAGTAGGAAAACCGTGGAGCAGGAGCCTGACAACGCCACCTATCTCGATACCTACGGATGGATTCTTTTCCTGCAGGGCAAAGCGGATGAAGCCAAGCCGATTTTCAAGAATGCCGTGATGCTTTACGGAGGCAAGGAAAACGTGGAGATTCTCGACCACTATGCAGAAGTCCTTTTCTCTTTGGGAGAATACGACCTTGCTTTCCTGTACTGGAGTCAGGCCAAGGCCAAGAATAACGGCGAAATTGCCGATCTCGACGCACGGGTGGCGCTTCGCAAGTCTCAGATGAACAGCTTACGGGAAGGAAAGAGAAAATGATGAAACGGTTTATTTCCATACTTTTCCTGATTCAGGCATTTTTCTGCCAGGCTGTTTTCGCCCAGAGTATCGAAGACTATGAGGCAAGCAAGGCGAGATTGGAAAAGGAAATCGAAACGATAGACAGACAACTGTCAGACAACATGTCGAAGAGCCGCAGCGAATTGTCCAAACTTACGTTGCTCCAGACCAAGGTCCGCAACAGGAAGGCCATCATCGCTGCGAGCGACAGGCAGATCAGACAGTATTCCGATGACATTTATCTGACGCAGAAACGCATAAACAGGCTGCAGGAGAGATTGGATACATTGTCCGACTATTATACGAGACTTGTTCGGAGTGCCTACAAGAACCGTGATGCAAAGGTATGGTACATGTACATCCTTGCAAGCGACAATCTCGGACAGGCATTCAGACGGTACAATTATTTCAAGAACCTGTCGTCGTCGATGAAAGTCCAGGCCGACAAGATAAGGCAGACACAGGAGGAACTCGAACTGGAAAAGACTTCGCTCAGACGGTTGAAGTCGGAGGCGGAAGAGGCCCAGAAAAAGCGCAGGGCGGAACTGGCTTCCTTGGAGAAGGAAGAAAAGCAGGTGGCGGGAACCATTTCCACGTTGAAACGCAACAGGGCCAAGTATGAGAAGGAACTTGCTTCCAAGCGAAGACAGGTGCAGGCGTTGGACAAGGAGATCAAGCGTCTGATAGAGGAGGCAATGAGGGCTTCGGAGAAGAAAGGGAAGGACGAACCGCAGATAGACTACAAGTTGGCGGAGGAATTTTCCAAGAACAAGGGAAAACTTCCGTGGCCGGTGTCAGGGGCGGTCGTCGACAGGTTCGGACAACATTATCATCCGGTATTTACCAACATAAAGCTTCCTCTGAACAACGGTATAACGATAGCCGTAGCCCCCGGGACCGAAGTAAGGGCTGTTTTCGACGGCGTGGTAAAGCAGATTGTGGTGATGCCGGGATACAATCAATGCGTCTTGGTGCAGCACGGCAATTATTTCTCCTTCTATTGTAAATTGAAGACTACTGCGGTCAAGGCCGGAGACAGGATAGTTACGGGCCAGAAGATAGGGACAGTGGATACTATCAACGGGGAAACGCAGCTGCATTTCCAGATATGGCAGGGGACGAAACCCCAGAATCCGGAGACATGGCTGCGCCGCAGGTAAATGGGAAGAGACGAATTTCTTGGCAACATCAATTCTTCGAACAGACATTGATTATGAAAAAAACGGTATTTCTGACGGGAGCGACAGGCAATATGGGCAGAGCCGGCTTCCGGGAACTTTTGAAGAAAAAAGACAGATTCAATATCAGGATTCTTGCACGCCCGTCCAAGAAGAACAAAAAGGCTTTGGCCGAATATGCCACCGAGCCGGCCGTGGAAATCATCTGGGGAGACCTTACGGATTATGAAGATGTCCTTAAAGGCGTGACAGGTGCGGATTTCGTCCTTCATGTCGGAGGTATGGTTTCGCCGCAGGCGGATTACTATCCGGAAAAAACATTGAAAGTCAATGTAAGTGCCGCTGAAAATATCGTAAAGGCGGTCAAGGCGCAGCCGGACGCAGACAATATAAAGGTGGTATATATCGGTTCCGTGGCACAATGCGGTGACAGGCTTTACCCGGTGCATTGGGGCGCAGCCGGAGATCCGGTCTATGCGAGCAGGTTTGACAAATATTCCGTTTCAAAGTGCATTGCAGAGAAGATTGTCGCAGACTCCGGTATCAGGTACTGGGTGTCTCTGCGTCAGTCCGGCATCCTTTATCCCGGAATTTTCAGGCAGATAAATCCCGTGGCGCTCCATGTTCCCGTGCAGGGCGTATTGGAATGGGCGACAATCGAGGATTCAGGCAGGCTTCTTGCCAATGTGGTCGAAGACTGGGTGCCGGAGGAGTTCTGGAACAGGTTCTACAATATCAGCAGCGGGGAGCAGTACCGTCTTGTCAACTATGATTTCGAAAACCGGTTGCTGAAGCCGCTCGGAATATCAAGTGTGGAAAAAGTCTTCGAGCCGCAATGGTTCGCCACAAAGAACTTCCACGGAATGTGGTACACGGATGCGGACGTGCTTGAAAGTTATCTGCATTTCAGGGAAAACCTTCCCGTGGATGAATATTTCAGGAGACTGGCGTCGGAGTTGCCGTGGTATTACTCGTTGGCCCGCATTGTCCCGTCATTCATTATCAAGGCGGTGATGCGGTCTTTGGCATACGCCAAAGGTTTGGGGACACAGTCGTGGATAAAGGAGGGAGATACCGAAAAAATCAATGCCTATTACGGTTCGTTGGAAGAATACCGGAAGATCCGCAACTGGGAGCAGTTGCGCCCGAAGCCGTTGGAGAAAAATCTTGAAAAGGCCCGTCTTGCAGGACAGGTGGCGGAAATCGACAGGGGATATGATACGTCCAAACCGATATATTCGCTTACCGCAGATGAGATAAGGGCAGCCGCCGCATTCCGCGGAGGCGAATTTTTGGGCCCGGAGGCTGAAATCGGCAGAAAAGGCAGTATTTTCCGCTGGAAATGCGAAAACGGCCACGAATTCGAGGCTTCATTGGAATATGTCTTGCTTGGCGGCGGATGGTGTACGGAATGCGACATCGACCGTGTCAAGGAACAGACCACCCGGAAGAACAGGTTTATTTCAGAGGTATTGTATCCACAGTCCCGGCAATGACGTCTTCGTCCTTGCCGTGCAGGTAGATGATTCTCTGGTTCGAGCTTCCTCTGAAGAGAAGCTCCGTATCCCGCTTTTCCTGGATGAACGGCCCGTCTACCAGCACATCTATGTAAGGCAGTATCCGGGCAAGGTCCGGATCGGCTGATATTTCCTCATAAGTGAAGCCCGTATAGCACCAGATGGTCTTGTCGGTCTCTTCCTTTATTTTCTGTGCCAATTCCGTAAAGGCTTCCACCTGATAGAGCGGGTCACCTCCCGTAAATGTGACATTGCTGAATTCATCCGATTTTATGATTTCAAACAATTCGTCTACGGATGCCTCGTGCCCTCCGTTCATGTCCCATGACTGGGGATTGTGGCAGCCGGGGCAATGGTGCAGACAACCGGCACAGTAAATTGAAGTACGGAGACCAGGCCCGTCGGCCATGGTCTCCTCCAAAATATCCAATATGCGGATTTTAGACATATTTTAACGTCAGTTCGACGAATTTATATTGCTCAGGATTAAGGAATTCGTCGAACCGTCGTTAAGGATTTCTCCGAAATCCACTTTGTCTTAATCCCCAGTCGCTATAGCGACAGCCCCTTGTTAAGGGGCGCCACCCCCATTCGCCCCCTCGCCGGGGGCTCGTCGCAGGACACCTGTCCTGCTCCTCAAAGGTAGTTCGATGATTTTCAATAAATTGAATTTCATCGAACTCACGTTACTTTTGTTCGTTAAGTTGCCGGGACTGGCCCCAAAGGAGGAATTTCAAGGCTTGCGCAGATGAGAAAACCGCAGTGTACTGGTGTACATGAGGATTTTTGAATCAAGCATAACGCAGAAAGTACCCTTTGGGGTCAGTCTCAGGTTATTTGTGGACGACACGGTCCTTAAGCTCTGCAAGCTTTGCGCTGTTCCACCGGCCGGTCGTTCCGACGAGGTATCCTGTGATTCTCTGCAGCTTGTCTATGTTCTTGCTGTGGCACTTAGGGCATTCTTCGAGATTCTCGTCTGCGTTTTCGAAGCCGCAGTCCATGCAGCGGTTCCTGTTGTGGTTGACAGAGCCGTATCCGATATTGTATTTGTCCATAAGGTCCACAATGGCCATGATTGCTTCAGGGTTGTGGGTGGCATCGCCGTCGATTTCCACATAGAAGATGTGACCGCCTCTTGTCAGGTCATGGTACGGAGCCTCGACCTCGGCCTTGTGTTTCGGAGTGCAGTGGTAATACACCGGCACATGGTTGGAATTGGTGTAGTATTCCTTGTCGGTGACACCCGGGATTACGCCGAATTTCTTTTTGTCCATTTTGGTGAATCTGCCGGCCAATCCTTCAGCCGGCGTGGCGAGGACACTGAAATTGTGCTGATACCTTTCCGAAAATTCGTTGGCCTTGTCACGCATGTATGTGATGATTCTCAGCCCGAGTTCCTGAGCTTCCTCCGATTCCCCGTGGTGATGCCCCGTCAGGGCTATCAGAGCTTCGGCGAGGCCTATGAATCCGATGCCGAGAGTGCCGTGATTGATGACCGACTCTATCGTGTCGTCTTCCTTGAGCTTTTCGCTGTCCAACCAGAGAGCGCCCATGAGGAGAGGGAACTGTTTCCTCATCGCCGTCTTCTGGAAATTGTATCTTTCACAGAGCTGTTTGGCGGTGATGTTCAGGGCCCAGTCCAATTTTTCGAAAAACATCTGGATTCTTTTGTTGTTGTCAGGTTCCTGCATGCATTCGATGGCAAGGCGGACTATGTTTATGGTAGTGAAGGACAGATTGCCGCGCCCGATGGATGTCTTAGGACCGAACCTGTTTTCGAAAACCCTTGTGCGGCAGCCCATTGTGGCTACTTCGTACTGGTATCTCATAGGGTCGTCCGCTTTCCACAGCTCATGCTGGTTGAACGGTGCGTCAAGATTGAGGAAATTCGGGAAGAATCTCCTTGCGGATACCTTGCAGGCGAATTTGTACAGGTCGTAGTTCCTGTCTTCGGGCAGGTAGCTGACTCCTCTTTTCTTTTTCCATATCTGGATAGGGAAGATGGCTGTAGAGCCGTTGCCGACACCTTCGTATGTGGTGTTGAGGATTTCCCTGATTACGCAGCGGCCTTCGGCGGAAGTGTCCGTACCGTAGTTGATGGAACTGAATACCACCTGGTTTCCTCCGCGGGAGTGTATCGAGTTCATGTTATGCACGAAGGCTTCCATGGACTGGTGCACACGGCTTACCGTCATGTTTATGGCATGCTGTATCACCCTTTCTTCTCCCTGAATCCCGAGCAGGTCGCGCTTGATGTAGTCGTCGATGGCTATGTCTTTCAGATGGCTGTAATCCGCCCCCTGCATTTCTCCGATTTTTTCGAGCTCTTCATGGAATGTCCTTCTTACGAAAGGCGCCATGTAGAAATCGAATGCCGGAATGGCCTGTCCGCCATGCATTTCGTTCTGTACGGTCTCCATGGAAATACATCCGAGAATGCTTGCCGTCTCTATCCTTTTTGCAGGGCGGGATTCTCCGTGTCCGGCGAAAAATCCGTTTTTCAGGATCTTGTCCAAAGGATGCTGGACGCACGTGAGGCTTTTGGTCGGATAGTAATCCTTGTCATGGATATGGATGTAGCCGTTCTTTACAGCTTCCTTGACATCTTCGGAAAGAAGACATTCGTCCACGAAGGATTTCGTCGATTCCGAGGCGAATTTCATCATCATGCCGGCAGGCGTGTCGGCATTCATGTTCGCATTTTCACGCGTGACATCGGTCGCCTGGGCTTCGATAATCTCCTTGAAAATCTCGCGGGACTTGGCCTTGCGCGCCAGATTTCTCTGGTTGCGGTAGGCTATGTATTTCTTGGCGACTTCCTTGCGCGGGCTTTTCATCAGTTCCATTTCGACATGGTCCTGAATATCTTCCACGCTCATGCTTTCCGTCTCGATTTTGGAGATGACGGCAGCAATTTCTGCGGCAAGAACTATGTCTTCACCGTCGTCAGTCACATCCATCGCCTTCAGAACGGCGTCTACTATTTTCCTTTTGTCAAAGTCGACAATACGCCCGTCGCGTTTTATTACGTACTTAACCATAGCTCGAGATTTTTAATGAGATTTTTTAGTGGATAGCAAAGATAAGTCAAATATCCGCAGCAAGCCGGCTTTTGTCTGAAAAGTTATCAACAAAAAGAAAAATTCCCTGTTAACTTGTTTGCTAACAGGGAATTGGATATTAAAATAAATTAGAAAACTTCCAAATTGAAAAACAAAGTTGTTACTTTGCCGGGAGTTTCCGGCAGTTACGTGATCAGCCTACGACCCAGACGAGAACATGCCTGTCGAATGTGATGTATCCGAGTTCGAATTCTTCTTCATGGCCGTCCTTGTGGATGAAGGTGGCTTCGAGTTCGCCTTCTCCTCTCGGAGAGAATTTTTCGATTTCTATCTGCTCGGCGAAATCGACCCTGTTCTGCGACATCCTTTTGTAGATGGCTTCCTTTGCACACCAGTAAATGGCGAGCTGTTCGTTCTTCCTGTCCTCGTCAATGTCGTCGATTTCCTCTTCGGACAGGACTTTGTGCTCTACGGCAGAGAAGTCCCTGTCCAAGGACTCTATGTCGATGCCGAGGTCTTCTTCTTCGTGGGTGATGACGGCTACGTATTTGTCTGTATGTGTGATGCTTATGTTGGTAATGCAGTTTTCAAGAAACGGTTTTCCGTTGTCATGATGCCCGAGATAGACCTTTTCATCGAAAATTTCGTTGAGGAGCGCCCTTACAGCAAGTTTCTGTTTTCTCTGGCTTTCGTTTTTGAGCAGCATTATCTCTTCCATCTCATCGGACGGTACGGAACTGATACGGATCAGCTCTTCTTCCGTTTCGGTAATCTTCCAGACTGATATTTCCGCTTTGTTTTCGAGAGTTTTTCTTAAATATAGTCCCATGAATGTATATTATTAGGCCGGTACCTCTGTCGAAAAGGTATCGGGACTTTTATCTGTGAGTATGATAATGTGTGCCGACAGCGGCTCGTCGGAAAGTGAGCCGGCATCAGAGTCGTGAAATTTCAATATAGGACTGGGAGGTTCCACTGTCTTATAAATAATTATTCAATCAAGGTGCAAATATAGTCATTTTTTGGAATGCAAAGCAAAAGAATTTACTATCTTTGCACAGCAAGCCGGAAATTCGGTATAATGTATAACTAAAATAATGTATTATGGATTTTTTGACAAATGACAAACTGACCATTATCGGTGCGGCCGGTATGATCGGTTCCAATATGGCTCAGACGGCCCTCATGATGAATCTGACTCCGAACGTATGCCTCTATGACCCGTTTGCCACAGGCCTTGAAGGTGTGGCTGAAGAAATGTACCACTGTGCGTTTGACGGGGCGCAGATAACTTATACGAGTGATATCAAGGAGGCGTTGACCGGTGCCAAATACGTAGTTTCTTCCGGCGGAGCTCCGCGCAAGCAGGGTATGACAAGGGAAGACCTGCTCAAAGGCAACTGCGAAATCGCCGAGCAGCTTGGAAAGGACATCAAAGCATACTGCCCTGACGTAAAGCATGTGGTGATTATCTTCAATCCGGCAGACCTTACCGGTCTCGTGACATTGCTTCATTCAGGTCTGAAACCTTCCCAGCTCACTACTTTGGCTGCTTTGGACTCAACCCGCCTGCAGAGCGCCCTTGCCAAGGAGTTCGGCGTACAGCAGTGCAAGGTGACCGGCTGCCACACCTACGGCGGTCACGGGGAGCAGATGGCTGTCTTCGCTTCGGAAGCGGCAGTCGACGGTACTCCGTTTACGGAACTGCTCGGCAGCAGACTTCCTCTCGTAAGGTGGGATGAAATCAAGAACAACGTCATTCAGGGAGGCAAGAGAATCATAGAGCTTCGCGGACGTTCGTCTTTCCAGAGCCCTGCATACGTGTCCATCGAGATGATAGCCGCAGCCATGGGCGGAAAGAAATTCACTTGGCCGGCAGGGTGCTATGTGAATACTCCTAAGTACCACAACGTGATGATGGCCATGCCTACCGTTATCGACGCTACGGGCGTGCATTATTCCGAAGTGAAAGGTACTCCGGAGGAGATGGCTGCCCTCGATGCCTCTTACGAACATCTCTGCAAGATGAGGGATGAGATTATCGGGCTCGGAATCATTCCTGCAGTTTCGGAATGGAAGACAGTGAACGAAAATCTTTAAAAAAATAATTTTTTTGAATTATTAATTATTCCGGGGGTGTAAGTATAATTTGATACTTGCTTCCCCTTTTTTGATTAAAATGTTGAATTTTCTTGCCGAAAAATGCGTTTAACCGATGTGTAGACGTGTTTTTCGGTTTTTTGTATTGAGAAAATTATTTTATAACTTGCGCAGGTTTGACTAATTGATATTTTAATTAATGCACCTAATTAAGTAGTAGATGAAATCTCTTTTTGGCAGCGCAAGCTGTTTTGTTGGAAAAGTTCTTTCACTGCTGTTGTCGACCGTTATCATGCTCATTTCTGCTGACTTTACGAGCATGTCGGCGCAAAGTAAAAAGACGACCGAGGTCATCGGTGTCGTCGTGGATGAGAACGATGAACCCATGCCGGGAGTATCCGTTTATACGGAGGACAAGTCTACCGGTACGATTTCAGGCGAGGACGGAAGGTATGCCGTGATTATCGATGCAGGCATCACTTCCCTGCATTTTTCTTTCCTCGGGTATCAGGATCAGGTCGTGGATATCAGGAATGCCGCGCTTGTGAAGATGCAGCCGGATGAAAATGCCATTGCCGAGACTGTCGTGACAGGTATTTACGAAAGGAAGGCCGAGAGTTTTACCGGTGCCGTCCAGACTATTTCGGCGGATGACCTGAAGAGGGTCGGCAACCAGAATGTGTTCCAGTCCCTCAAGAACCTGGATCCGTCGTTGCTGATTCTCGACAATCTCGAGCAGGGTTCCAACCCTAATGCCATGGCTTCCATGCAGCTGCGTGGAGCTTCTTCTTTCGGCATGGAGACCACTTCTTTGAAAAGTAATTTCGTGAGCGATGCGAATATGCCGCTGTTCATTCTCGACGGATTCGAGACGACGGTGGAGAGGATTCAGGATATGGATATGAACCGTATCCAGAGTATCACCATTCTCAAGGATGCTTCGGCGAAGGCCATTTACGGTACCAAGGCAGGTAACGGTGTCATCGTCATCGAGACCAAGGCTCTGCGGTCGGACAAGCCGCTCGTGACGTACGTCGGTTCCGTGGATGTGGAGATGCCGGACCTTTCGAGTTATAATCTTTGTAACGCCTTGGAGAAGCTGGAAGTCGAGAGGCGGGAAGGGTATTATACGCTTCCTTTAGGCGGAGCATCTTCTCAGGAGGTCAGTAATTATACCAAGCTATATTATGATCGGTTGCATCGTGCTATGGAAGGTGAAAGCACTTATTGGCTATCCAAACCACTTAGATTGGGAATCGGCCAACAACATTCATTGACAGTGGAATTAGGAGAAAAAGATCTTAAGACCTTGGTGGCATTCTCATATAATAATAATCAAGGCGCCATGAAAGGTTCTTTCCGAGAAGTCATCAATGGTGATGTTCAAGTGTCATATCGTATAAAAAAATGGTCTTTCAGAAATATTATGAGTATCTCTCATATGAATAGTGAGGACTCTCCATACGGAACATTCGATGCATACGCCAAAATGAATCCGTATTTTTCTCCATACGATGAAAATGGAAATATTATTCGATACTACATTCAGAAAAAAGAGAACGATTTCGTCGCAAATCCTTTGTATGATGCGACTTTAGGAACGAAATTATATAATGGGTATCTTGATTTTACGGATAATCTGTATATTGAATATAAACCCTGGGATTTTATAAAATTTGTCGGAAGAGTAGGAATAAATACAAAAAGAACAGAGGACGAAGAGTTCTATCCTGCTGATCATTCAAAATTTATCGATGATATAGATAATACACAAGATGATGTATTGCTTAGTAGAGGAACTTATGATGCGACGAATGGAAAGTATACGAAATTATCAGCAGACTTATCCGTTCAGGTAAATAAATCATTTGCAGGAGCGCATGATTTGTTCCTTACGGGCCAATATAGTGTGGAAACTACTAATTATAGCGAAGTTACACACTATACTGAAGGATTCCCGAACAGTAATATGAACAGTATCATATTTGCACGTCAATATGCCACAGACAGGGTGCCGACAGGTGCAGATGGTTTAAATCGTAGTCTCGGTTTCCTGTTGACTGGGGGATACAGTTATAAAAACCGTTATATGGTTGATCTTACCGGTAAAATGAGCGCATCTTCGGTATTCGGGACAGACAACAAATGGGCAAATTTCTGGAGTCTCGGTCTTGCATGGAACCTTCACAATGAACCATTTATGTCTAGAACCCGAAGTTGGTTGCATCAGTTTAAATTAAGGGCGTCTGTAGGTACTTCAGGTAATCAGAATTATACTACTAATAATTCATTGCCGGTGTATAACTATTATTCGGACAGTTACTATAATGGGTTTACCGGTGCATATGTAAGTAATATGGAAAATCCTACGCTCGGATGGGAGCAGAATGTTGATTACAATGTGGGATTGGATATTAGGACCAAGCATGTGGATGTTACGCTTGATGCTTATATTAAGGATACAGAAAATCTCGCTTTCAATCGTTCGATTTTACCTTCTACGGGTTTTACTTCCGTTACAGATAATATGGGATTGGTCAGAAATAAGGGAATAGAGGCGTCGGCTAATTATAGGATATTCCAGACAGGGACATCATATTTGGCGGTATTCGGAAAAATAGCTCTGAATGACAATCGAGTATTGAAGATATCGGAAGCCCTTGATAATTATAATAAGCAGCAACAGAAAAATGCAGAAGATAATATGCAGTTGACACCTGTCATACAATATTATGACGGAATGCCTTTAAACTCAATTTGGGCAGTACCTTCTTTGGGTATAGATCCAATTACAGGAGATGAAATTTTTGTAGATAGGGAAGGCAATATAACAAATGAATGGAATGCTGCAAATTTGGTCAATTGCGGTTCCTCTGATCCTTTATATAATGGAAATTTTGGCTTGAATGGAGAGTTACATGGGTTTGGCTTGAGTGTTGTATTTACTTTTTATGGCGGAGGCTATCAATATAATTCTACACTTGTTGATCGTGTGGAAAATGTCAATATAGAAGACAACGTGGACCGCAGAATTTTTTCAGGAAGGTGGTTTGAAAAAGGACAGGTGGCACAGTATAGAGATGGCTATAAAAATGATTCATCAGGTAATAGCCGAACACAAGCGACGACTCGTTTTGTCCAAAAGAATAACGTGATGAAATTGTCTTCCGTTTCACTTTATTACGATTTCCCGTATAAGTGGATAGAGAAAGCCAAGATGCAGCGATTGAGACTTTCCTTGTATGCCAACGATCTTGCCACATTCTCATCAATCGAGATAGAAAGAGGTACTTCTTATCCTTATGCAAGGACTCTGTCATTCTCTCTGAACGTGACATTCTGATGAAAATTGCGTCCTTAAATAGGTGCATTAATGACAAAAATTGTTGAAATGAAAAGATTGATAAAATATATAACGGTTTTTACCATTCTGGCTTCAGTTTTTTCTTCCTGCGACGAATGGCTGGAAGCAACATCCAACACCCAATTCCCGGCAGACAAGATCTTTTCTACTAAAAAAGGTTTTTATGAAGCTTTGACAGGAGTATATATTACAATGGGTGATAAGTATGCTTATGGAGGCTCATATACATGGAAAGCCAACGACATGGTAGCTTTTCCGTACCTTGTTCAAGACAGCGAGAATTTCAGATATTGGCAAAATCATAATTACGGAGTCCTTACAGTAGAAAATGAACTCGCTGAAATGTGGAAACAAGGTTATGAAACGATTGCAAATATCAATCTAATTCTTCGAGAATTGGATGAAAGGCGTGATGTCATAACATACGAACCTGAATATAATCTTATAAAAGGAGAATTGTTGGCTCTCAGAGCATATGTACATTTTGATTTGATGAGAATGTTCGGCGTATCGGAATGGAATGCTGAAAATGCCGCTAAGAAAACAATACCATACGTGACCCAATATAATAAGGAGCCTGAAATTCAGAGATCATATGAAGAGACGGAACAATTGCTTTTAACCGATCTTAATACGGCTATCCAATGCTTGTCGGTTGATCCTGTCACGGGTAATGCCCCTTCAGATTTTGAGGAAATAGCCAATGCTGACGGATATTGGAACAATCGTAACAAACATTTGAATTATTATGCTGCAAAAGCCTTGGCTGCAAGGATATATCAGTGGAAAAATGATTTCGATACAGCGGCTCAATATGCTCAGGAAGTAATTGATGGAGCCCTTGATAATCAGGTTGTTGAATGGATTGATCCTGAAGCCATAGTTATGGCAGTTACGGATGATGTGCGGGATTGGTCATTCTCCACTGAGCATATTTTTTCTTTGGAAGTTACACAATTGCAGTCCAATCTTGGAAATTACCTTTTGGATTTGAGTGCAATGTCGGCAATAAGACTTGGAACGGATCTCGTGTATGATTTATTATTTATGACATCCGATCAATCCGGATCTATTGCGGGAGCAGAAGACGTAAGAGGTCCGGCTTTATTACTCCGTTATGGCACGTTAGGGTTTTCTTGCTATAAACTATATTGTTCTACGAGTTACGATCAAAAGTACAGAAATAGGATTCCGATGATTAAGTTGTCTGAAATGTATTACATCATAGCAGAAAAACTTATAAAGGATGGAGATAATTCCGGAGCTCTTGCAAAGCTTGATGAAGTCCGTTCGCATAGGGGGATTACAGATCAGTTGCCTCAGGAATATTCGGCAGAAGAAGAATTGATGAAAGAATATTATCGTGAATTCATGAGCGAAGGGCAAATTTTTTATTATTTGAAACATACAAAGTTGTCACCGAAAATATGGTCAGGATTTAATCTGACCGAGGCAAATTTGATATATCCTTATCCGCAGGATGAGATAAATTATGGAAGAGTACAGGAATTGTAAAAACGGATTTATGAAAACATTACCATCTATAATTTTAATCTTAGCAGCCATTTCTGTCGTCTTATCATGTAAAAAAGATGATATAGACGTATATAAGATGGAAGATTCAGCTGTAAGTTTTGTCTCTACTACAAATTCTTTTTCCTTGAGAGGGCTTACTGAAGCTTTGGATACATTGCGGGTGCCGTTGGAATTGGTTGGTCCTGTCGCTGATTATGATAGACCGGTTTCAGTATTGATTAAGGATCATGAGCGCAACACGGCCAAAGAGAATGCCGATTTTCGGATTATTGAAGCCGTTGTAAAGGCCGGAGCCATGTCTGGTTATATTTTAGTTGAAGTAAAAAAACTTCAAGTTAACGTTGACGAACTTGTTACTACTCTGCAAATTCAGCCCAACGAATACTTTAGAAAGGGATATTCCGGATTTGATGCTACGATTGTATCATGGTCGGAAACTTACGCAAGACCAGCGCAGGAAAAAGTCTGGAGAGCCTGGTATAATTTCTTTTGCCATGGATACAGCCGTAATTTACATAGCGTGTTGATCACTGTATTTGGTGAAGAAATAGAGACCTACAGTCAACAGAAGCCGACGGAAGAAGAAGCGGCGCAAGGAGTGGTTCTACAAACCATTACATTTTGGTATGCCGCATCCCGTACGCTGCGGGAATATGTGGCAAACTATGATAAGGAACATCCTGATGCCCCATTAATGCATAGTGATGATTATGAGGCTTATAGTAATTATACTGTGGCAGTAGGAAATGGTACTAAACCGGATGAGATCCCTACTATTTATGAAACGTTGTTGGTGTATTGATATGAAAAAAAACAATTATATATTTCTTTTGTCGATAGTTATTTTAGGTGTATTCTCTTCTTGTTATAAGGATTTGAGTACTAAGGCAACGAAGACAATTCCAGATATAGTATTCGGCAATGAACAAGATACTATTTCGATTGCATATGGTGAAATATTGAGAATTGAACCTCAGGTATCGCAAGAAGGTAGAAATCCCGAAGATCTTTCATATTTATGGGAAATTGATATGACCCCCAATAATGCAAATAATCGGCTTATAATTAGTGAAGAGCCTATTTTAGAATTACAAATAGCTCAAACACCATCTGAGATACCGTATATTCTTTCACTAACCGTGACAGATAATATAACAGGCTATGGAAGTTATAAAGCATGGTCTATTTTCATTGGAACATCGTTAGGTGAAGGTCTGGTTGTCGCTCATACGAAAGATCGAGGGAAAACCTCGGATATTGATTTTGTTTCTTCGGAGCGGGTTACTTTTGATTATGAGGAAGAAGACATTACATATATAAGAAATCTGTATTCGCTCGCTAATGATTCCAAATATCAAGGAAATATAAAATCAATGTGTTATAATATGACAAGCCAAGGAGCTACATATAATACATCACGATTGCTGGTAGGGTCGGAAACAGAAATGATTTCAATGAGTTTGCTGACAATGGAACGGGAACTTGATTCGGAAGATCTGATAGTGATGGGATCTTCCGATGAAGAGTATGACGTAGATGAGATATTCAATTATGGCGGAGCTACTTCCGGAGCGATTGTGAATAATCGTTTGTATAACATGTCTTGTAGAATAGGTGCAACATATGGAGAAGCCGGATTTAATTTAGAACCCAAAAATGTTATAACGGAAACTAACTCAGCCTATAGCAAGCGCGACCAAGGGGATTTTGCCTTTTTCGACTCCGTTCATGATGGATTCTATTATATAGTAGGTTGGTCGGCAGGAACATCCGGAAGTATGCTTCATGCAAATGTTTCAACCTCGTATTCTATTGCAAATTCGGAATGTCTTGGTGCCGGGTCTCTTCAAAATAACATTTTAAGTTTTGTTGTCAAAACAAATAACAGCGGGTATGTTGTAAGTTCCTTTAATTTGGAAACCGATCCGATAGGGTATTCAGAATATGAATTGGATGGAACAGATATAGAAAATGCCATAAGTTTTGCTTTTTGCGATAATGCCAATGTATTTTATTATGCTACGCCGGAAAGCGTGTATGCCAATATAATTACAGGAGACAGAATAACTACCAGACGAGTTTCTTGGACTCCGGACAATACTGGCGAGAAGATTACAAAAATTATCCATTACCAACAAGCATGGTATGGCACACAGAATCTTGACGACAATACTGAGTATGATTTCGTATTGCCTACTCATCAATTGCAGATGCTGATCGTGACCTATAACGAGTCTACGGGAGAAGGAAAGATTTACTTGAAACCATTCAATGTAAATACAGGACTTTTCTCTATGACTGATGAGGGCGAAGTATTCGAAGGCTTCGGTGAGATTACTGCAATTGCATCTACACCAAGATAATAACAATTAAAATAACCGATAATCGATATGTTTTTCACAAATCACAGAACGCAGCTCGCCGCAATGGTTTTCCTTGTGGCCGGTGCATTGATGTTTCTTGCTCCTGACAATGCCTTGGATGCAAGGGCGAAGAAAAAATCCCGTAAATCCAAGAAGGATACAGAGCAGGTGGATACGGTCAAGAAAGAGACCAAATATGACAAACTGTTCAAGAAGCAGCACACGGTGGACGAGGGTATGATCACCCTGCATTTGCTTGATGGCAAGGTGTATTTCGAGTTCCCGCTTTCGCTGTTCGGACGTGAAATGATAATGGGTTCCACCATCAAGTCCATAAGCGACAATGCAAACGGCGTGGTGGGAGCGAAACCGTCGGAACTTATGCACATCGTTTTCACGAAAGTCGACAGCACCGTGCAGATGCGTAATGTGAACACGGATTACATAGCCAATGACGCAAATATCGAAAAGGCACTCAGCAAGAGCACTGTCGGAGCTGTATTGAAGAATTTCCCGATCAAGGCGTACAATAACGACAGCACGGCAGTGGTATTCGACATGACGGACGTCTTCCTCTCGCATGACAAGAAGATGAGTCCGTTCTCCGAATACGCTGCGTATGCTTCATATACAAGGACTGAAAATTTCAAAAAGGACCTGTCGTTCATTACCGGAGTGAAGTCGTTCGATGACAATGTTTCGGTAACGTCGTCGATGAGCTATACATACACTATGACGAACGCTGCAGGCCAGACATTACTGAAAGACCAGCCGCTGACAGCTGAACTTACCCGCTCGATAGTCCTTTTGCCGGAAGAGGTCTATCATCCGAGAATGGCGGATTACAGGATAGGCGTATTCTTCACACCGAGAATCCAGCTCGGTTCGACAAATTCATCATCTCTTCCTGTATATTTCGCCAACAGGTGGAGACTTGAGCCGTCCGATACGGCAGCTTACCGCAGGGGCGAACTTGTTGAACCTGTAAAGCCTATCGTATTCTATATCGACAACGATTTCCCTGAGTGGTGGAAACCTTACCTGAAAGAAGGCGTGGAGCAGTGGCAGGAAGTGTTCGAGGAAATCGGTTTCAAGAATGCCATCGTGGCGAAGTTTTTCCCTACTCCTGAAGAAGATCCGGAGTTCGACCCTGAAAATATCAAATACAGTTGTATCAGATATGCTCCTATCGGCATTCAGAACGCCATGGGACCGTCGTGGGTGGATCCTCGCAGCGGCGAAATCATCAATGCCGCAGTGTATGTCTACCATGACATTGTAAAATTGATTACCGAGTGGAGATTCGTGCAGACGGCGCAGGCCGATCCGGATGTCAGGGCTGTGGATTTGCCTGAGGAAATCCTCGGAGATGCCATCAGATATGTGCTTTCCCATGAAATCGGACACACTCTCGGATTCATGCACAACATGAGCGGCTCGTCCGTGATTCCGGTAGAAAAACTGAGGGATCCGGAGTTCACCACGGAAACAGGGACAACGACTTCCATCATGGACTATGCCCGTTTCAATTATGTGGCCCAGCCGGGAGACAAGGAGCGTGGCGTAAAACTCACTCCTCCTCGTTTCGGCGAGTATGACAAGTGGCTCGTGAAATGGACATATACCCCTATTTTCGATGTGGATTCATTTGAAGATGAGGCTGCGATTACCTCGCAGTGGATTACGGATTCATTGGCGGCAAGCCCTGTGTACCGTTACGGTAAGCAGCAGTTTTATTCCATGTTCTTTGATCCTCGCTCGCAGACAGAGGATTTGAGCAATGATGCTGTAGCTGCAACGAAATACGGTGTGGCAAACCTCAAATATATAACCAAGAATTATATAGACTGGATCAATCCGGAAGATGACGAAGATTATGAATTCAGAATGGATATTTACAATGCCATTTTGAACCAGTATCTGATGTACGTACAGCATGTCACGTTGAACGTGGGCGGTTTGTACAAGAATGAGATAAAGGCGGATGATACGATGCCGAGATTCGAGAACATTCCTGCAGCAAAGCAGAAGGAGGCCCTCAATTATCTGTTTACCATGGCTGAAGATTTGGATTGGTTGGGAGACAAGGACGTAGTGGATAATCTGCCGATGATAGGGACACCTGAATATGCCATGAGGGAGATAATTTATCAGTTGATAATGATGACTCCGTACCTGGCGTCTTTGTCTGACGGTGTCGTGACCGATGAATTCAGTTTCAAGCAGTGCATGGATGTGATTTATGGCAAGGTTTGGGCTCCGACACGTAACGGGAAACGTCTTACCGATGCTCAAAGGCAGTTCCAAAGGGCATTTGTCATGCAATTGATGCAATCGGGAGGATTCAGATTGCCTGGCAGCGAAACATCTGTTGCAATCACTGACGATCAAGAACTTGTGACTAAATCTTTCGATGCGGAGAGTTCGCTTATGGCCGGCTCTCTCATGTACAGTCCGGTCAGCGGATATGAGTGGTTTCCGAGATATACTTTCAATTCAGGTACAATGGGCGTTTCCGACATCTACGCATTTTTGAGTCAGGCGAAAAATCTAATGAAAAGCAGAATGTCAGGAGCAGCGGCAAAGGATAAGATTCATTATGAACTTCTTATAAAAACAATTGAATTCGGACTTGAATGATTGGAGGAGGTCTTATGAGAAAATACCTGTATATCATATTGTCCTGCCTCGTTGCGATTACATTGCTGTCCGAGGCGGATATGGACGCAAAGAAAGTCCGCAAATCGAAGAAAGACAAGACGGAAACTGCAGATACGGTAGCGAAGAAAACCCCGTATCAGAAATTCCTTGAGAAAAAAGGCCTTGAGAAAGAGTCCGGAGTTATGACTATCTATAAATCCGGAAACGATGTATTTCTTGAAATCCCGGATTCCCTTATCGGCCGGAAAGTCTTGACGTCTACTCGTGTTTCATCATCAGAATCACACTTGTTATTCCCGGGGATGGTGGCATCATCTGATGCCGTGTATGTCTTGGATAAGACGGATTCATTGCTCCTGTTTCGTCAACCGTCGAAAAATCTAATCGTTAAAGACGGTGACAAGAATATAATAAAAGCGTTGGATCTTCGTGAACCAGTCGTTTTTGCGTTTGCCATAAAATATCGCAATGCAGATTCGACTGCAGTAGTCGTCAATGCTTCCAAAATGTTCGACTTCTCCGATAAAAAAGTGTTCAATATGCGGGGGCAGTCCTATGACGATAACCGTATTGCAGATGCTGCATATAAATCCGAACTTGCATTGCTTAGGGAAGTAGTGTCTTTCGGTCAATCGGTAGGAGTTGTAAAAAATGCAACGTATGAACTTACTCTTGCAGGAATTGGAGGAGAGTTGGCTTACAAGCCTACTGTTACTGCCGATTTCTTGTCTTCAATTACGCTTTTGCCGGAAGACCCTATGCCGGTACGGGAAGCCGATCAAAGAATCGGGACAAAAAAGATAAGTTATACTGCATTCGATTCAGACGGCGGAACGAAAAAGGGGCAATGGGCTTATAGATGGAATGTTCGTCCGAAAGACGAAACGGCGTATTTCAATGGTGAAGGCTCTGAAGTAGAAAACCCTATTAAGATATACGTCGATACATTGTTGGGCCCGACATGGACCAAGGCTGTGACCGAAGGTATCATGGCATGGGAACCGGCCTTTGCTGCAATTGGCTTGCGCAATGCCATCGTTGTAGAGCCTTATCCGTCCGATGCTTCTTTTAAGGTAGAAGATCCGTTGGCTTCATGCGTAGTGTACAGTCAGAACCGGCAGTCGAGAATAGGAGCGTCTTTTTTGATTGATAAAACGACGGGTCAGATATTGAGCTGTAAAATAACTGTGCCGGCAGATTATCAGACTATAGCATTTGAAGCAGGAGTATTTGCAATATCGGACGTAGATACCCGCTATCAGTCTTATCATATATCTGACGATGCGGTATGTGAAGTGTTGAAAGCCCAGATGATGGGAGTATTCGGACAATGTCTCGGGCTTTCGCCGAATATGGCAGGAAGTTATGCCTATTCTCCTGAACAGTTGCTGGATCCTGAATTTACGTCGGAACACGGCATAACTGCATCCGTTACGGACAATGTCATATTCAATTATATTGCAAAGCCAGGAGATAAAGAACGTGGAGTGACCACAATAGTTGACAAGATCGGTTCGTACGACAAGTTTGCCATCGAATGGCTTTATCGCCCGTTCAGGCATAATGAATCACATGCGCTTGACAGCCTGCTGGCATCAAAGGCCGGAATCCAGGAATATTTGTATTTGCCTGTGCAATATGTTCCTTTGTCAATTGATCCCCGCGGAATCAGTAATGATTTGGGGAACGATGTCTTTGCGGCTTATGAGGCCGGAATGTCTCATCTCAAATTCGTTGCGGCAAATGCTGACAAATGGTTCGATGATGACAATATTCCTGACTGGTATAAGGAACTGTTTCCGGAAAGGCTGTGGGTCAGGTTTGTGAATCTTACGAATATGTTTTCTACATACGTCGGCGGCATGATGACGAATTACATGGATTCAGGATTGCCGAAAATCGAGCCTGTACCTGCAGACATACAGAGAAAAGCCATATATGTCGTTGCTGAAAACATGGACGCACAACCGTGGTTTGATGCAAATAAAAATTTGCTTCACATGAGCGGTTTGACACGGTCGGTGGCGGAATTTTCAAAGGTTGCTACCGTGTCGCAATTTTGCCGGGTATTTTCTCGCCTGCCGTATGTCGCCATGGCTCATGACAAAGCCGGAAGTGCATATTCTCCGGAAGAGTATCTCGATGATTTGCGGGATATTTTTATGAAAGATGTCAGAAAAGGGAAAATCGGTTCCTCGGCGGATGAAAAACGGTTGAGACTTTATATGCTGCTTCAGGTCGTGTCCTATTCGTCTGTGATGACGCAGGATTACAATGATGCAATGGACAAAGGCTTTGCCGGTATTGCAGATGTAGTGGACATAAAACCGGAAATCAAAGGAATTTCAGTTGATTCCGTAAAAGATCTTGAAGCATTATGTTATCAGAATATGAAGGAAATACGTCAGTCTATAAAAACGGGAATTTCTGTATGTCGGGATTCTTACACCAGATATAGATTGGAATATCTTCTATCAATAGCAGATGCTGCTTTGGGCAATAAAAAATAGCAACTTGACAAATTAAAATATCCCATTAATTATTAAAGTTATGAAAAAATTAGCATTGATTGCGACAGCTGTCATGACAATGATGGCAGTCGGATGCCAGGAGACACTCCAGGAAAGTCTGGAAATGACGTCTTCTGAGAAGAGCGTGGCTGTGGAAGGTGAAACGAGCCCGCTTAGCTTTACAGCCTCATCGGCGTGGACCATTGCCTCCGATGCGGACTGGGTGACCTTTGACAGAACGGAAGGCGAGGCCGGTGATGTGACAGTGGAAATGACCGTGGCTGCCAATGATGAATATGAATCAAGGACGGCGAAGGTGACCATCACCATGGGCGCCAAGAGCAATGTAATCACGATTACACAGGCCGGCCGTGCCGAATTTGCCATTGAGACAGTGTATAACATCAGCGCCGAGGCCCAGACCATAGAGTTCGCCATTGAGTCGAATATCGACTACACATACGAAATCGGCGAGGATGCGCAGGACTGGATCGAAGCCGCTGTCGACAGCAAGGCTGCTCCGGTAGAAAGCACGCTGAAGTTTGATGTAGAGGAAAATCCGGTATCTACGCCTCGTGAAGGTCATGTTTACATCGAAGCAGGTGATGCGATATACAGCCTTGTGGTAACTCAGGCAGGCGGTGTAGAGGAATTGGCTACAGCCGCAGTGACATATCTTGGCAATACGATGAAAATCTACGATAACGGATTTACTACATTCAATGAGTATCTGATTGCCTTGACTTCCGAAGACGGCAATACGACAGTAAATCTTGCTGTCAATGCAGTTGATCAGGAAGATTATCTTGCCGGAGTTCCTGCCGCTACTTATACCGTAGACGTGACAGGTGCGCATGCCGACAATACATTTTCTTTGAAACCTGCCGATGGAAGCGAACGTTATTATACTTCTATCATAAAGGACGGTGCAGAGCTTGAGGTTTTGGATGGCACAATAGATATCGTGAATGAAAATGGTACATACACTATTACTGCATTACTGTATGACGCTAATGGTGCTGCTTCCAATTTCAGCTACACAGGAGCAATTGAAACCATCGCCGATGCTTCTTTTGCTGCTGTCGGAGGAGCTACATTTGAGAACAATTACAATACTTATTATGCATCCGGGGCAAACATCTGGAATCTCTACTTCTATGTAAGCAAGTCTCCTGCCGAGGGTGTGCCGTATATGGATTATATTTGTTTTGATATAGCAGGCGAGGCCGGTACTTTGTCCGGAGACGAACTTCCGACAGGCACATTTACTTTGGCCGTCCCGACTACTATTACCAGCGGACATCCGCAGGGTAATCTCAATGCTGAGCCGGGATCTCTGATAGATGAACAGGTAAGTAGCAATGATGATGCAGTTATAGAGGGATACAATGGTAATAAATGTAAATTCATGGAAGGAAGTACTGTCACCATTTCCAAAAATGATGACGGGACATACAATTTCGTATTCGATGCTACTATTGACCGTATAGATCCTACTACAGAATCAAGTATAGGTACGTTTGAATATGAAGCTACATTCAGTAATGTGGAAATGCCTATAAGTAAAAGTACTTTGGTTCCAGTGCCAGACGCAGATGCCGTACTGACGACAGGTAATTTTATGGGATACCAGGGATTTTATTTAGGCAACAAATGGGGCATTGAAGGCTGCCATGCTTTCATTATATACTTGGTTTCGGTAAATAATGCGTACACAATGTACTTGCCTGTGTATATAAAGGGTGATTATACTTTTGAAGCCAATTACAGTGGCATCGGATGTAATAATCCTCTTCCTGAAGGAACTTGTACGTGGTCTGAAACTCCGGGCGAGAATACGTTGTTGCCTGTAGTATATTCGGCGAATGGCAAAAGTGCCTCATATCGTTATAACGGATCAAACGGCTATACCGGAACGGGTTTCAGACTTTCCGGAGGTTCTGTGACTGTCAAGGCTTCTGAAATTACATTTGATTTGGATGTTACGACTACCGAAGATACTCCAAATACATATCATTTTACTGGAACAGTTCCTATTTCAGTCCAGTTCATGCAGGATCACAGTATCGCAGCCAGCCGTTACTACACCTTGAATGAATGGAGAGAGCATCAGGCTTCCCAGGAATAACAGTCTTTTCCAGCACTCATAGAAATGCATATTGTAGCGTGCAGTGATGCTCGCTACTTTTGCATAAAAAAGGAAAGCTAATGATGACACGTGAAGAA
>CALURT010000020.1 GCA_944323245.1 uncultured Bacteroidales bacterium | reverse complement strand
CTGCGCTTCATACCTGTCAAGAGTTATCTTGCCGGACGCGAGAGCTTCATCGATTTCTTTAAGCCGGTTCCTTCCGGAAAGCATTTCCCGTCCAAGTTTCCGTATCATTGTCTGAAGTCCCTTGACTGCTTTCTCCGCCTGTTTCGCATCTTTGGACAGTTTCCGGATATAATCGCGTTTACCAAGATGGCTGACGTTCCGACCTTCGATACTGTCACCACGTTCCAGCCCGTACTTGCTACCGACCTCCTCATAAAGTGAGGTGTGCATTTCCCGAAGAATCCGGACATTCTGAAGACCACTCTCCTTTTCGTAAATACACTTACTCTTTATAATTTTAAGAATACTTACTAGTCAAGTTTTTAGTAAGTTTATTTTTCCACACCCTGCCGTAGAATGCCCTGAAACGCATAGTGCCATTTCCGCAGAAATAGCACTAATAAGTAAAAAAACGGCCTCCAGAGTGCCTGGAGGCCGTTTTTGTCAATTAATATTCCTCCTCATTGAAGAAGAAATCGTCCTTGGTCGGGTAGTCCGGCCAGATGTCCTCTATGCTTTCGTAGATTTCTCCGTCATCTTCAAGTTCTTCAAGGTTTTCAACTACCTCAAGAGGCGCCCCGGAACGTGTGGCATAGTCTATAAGTTCTTCCTTTGTGGCAGGCCATGGAGCATCCTCAAGTCTATATGCCAGTTCAAGTGTCCAATACATAGTTAACTTCGTTTTTAATTAGTTTGATTTCAACATTTTATAAAATAAGCCAAAGGTCTTTCTTACAAATAGGTCGCAAATATATACAAAAAATACTTATGATGGATTCTTTTTGCTAATTTTGCAGCCCGAAGACTGACTGCGTCAGCGAATCAACATTCATACCAAACTCAATCGACAGACGAAATGGCATACACCAAAGAGGACATATACGGAGAAAGCACTACCGAAAAAATAGCCGCACACTACAAGGAAATTCTACGTCTCTTAGGAGAAAATCCTGATAGAGAAGGACTTGTAAAGACTCCGGAAAGAGTTGCCAAAGCACTGCAATTCCTCACGCAGGGCTACGGACAGGACGGTGCGGAGATTATCAGACGTGCCATTTTCAAGGAAGAATACCAGCAGATGGTCCTCGTCAGGGACATCGAACTTTATTCCACCTGCGAGCATCACGTCATGCCGTTCATCGGCAAGGCACACGTGGCGTACATCCCCGACGGATACATCACCGGGCTCAGCAAAATCGCCAGGGTCGTCGAGACCTATGCAAGACGCCTTCAGGTCCAGGAAAGACTGACCGTCCAGATCCGGGACTGTATCCAGAACACTCTCCACCCTCTCGGCGTGGCCGTAGTAATAGAGGCCGCACACACCTGCATGCAGATCAGAGGCGTACAGAAAGCCAATGCCATTACCACGACGTCTGCCTTTTCGGGAATATTCCTCAAGGACGAAAGGACCCGCAACGAATTCCTTAATCTTATAAAATAACGTGAGTTACTTAATCCTACAGGAAATCCCCGCCCAGATGACCGACGCTTTCCATACATTGCCGAATGCATCGGCAAAATCCGGCACACCTGACACCAAATCCTGATAATTCCCCGTACTGCCGTCGATGCAATGCGACACGGGAGCACTTCCCGTTCCGACAACACCCGCAGCATCCGCTCCTTCCTTGAATAAATAATATGAAGAAATGATTCCGCTGCCCTGCATGCCTCCGTTGTACCCGGCCAACGCACCTTTTCCTCCGTCTCCGGCAACCGAACCGGCCAGTTCCAAAGATACGGCGCTGCATCCATAGACGGATGAATTGTAACTGTAACCGACAAGTCCTCCTATCGAACCGGCCGACACATCATTCCCGACAGCCACATTATCAGTATGACAATCAGCAGTTTCCGACCTCGAAGCATAGCCGACAAGCCCGCCGATGCGGGAAGTCCTGCCGGACAATCCGGACACCACGGAGTTACTTGCAGACGAAGCGTATATTCCGGCAATATAGCCTGAGCCCTCGTTGGTCCCGACCAATATTCCGGCGTTTACGGCCGAAACTTCCGCATCCGACACGCTGCAACCCGATATATAGCCGCTGAAGGCCTCTGAAAGACGGCTGTTATGCCCGGCAACCGCTCCTGCATTCCCGGCAAGTCCTGTCGCAGAAAATACAGACGAAGCCACATTGCAATTCTCTATCTTTCCATGATTTACCCCGCAGATACCGCCGGATGCCCCGGCGCTTCCGGAAGCCGTTACATTGACATTCACAACCGTACATCCAGTCACACGAAGACTGTTGTTGCCGACAATTCCTCCCGAATATGTCGGAGCCGAGACTGTCGCCATACCGGACACGGATCTTACAACGCAATTTTCTATGGTACCAAGACTGAAACCGGCTATGGCTCCGGCACTTCCAGTGGCAGACGATGTCTCCACGCCTACTATCTCCAACGTGAGATCCCTGACCATCCCTCCTGCCATGACGGAGGCGAACAATCCTGCGAAATCCGAGCTGACAGACACGTCAAGTCCGCTTATAACCTTGCCGTTGCCGTCAAGAAGACCGGTAAATCCGTTCTCTGCGGCAGGAGTCCAGTTTCCGTCAAGCGTAATGTCCCGCTCCAGGACGGCAGTCGAGGACGGATCCTCCGAAAGACTTTCGAACCAGTTCCTGAGACCGGCCTCGTCGGTAATTGCGACGCTTCCGTCAGCTTCAGGAGTTATGGTCTGAAGGCTGATGATTCCGGACCGTTCGAGAATCAGAGGATTATGGCCTGTCAATGTATATCTGTGACCCTCGGAATCCGTGAAAAACAATTCGAAACCGTCCTTCATCGTCACGGGAGCAAGCACGAAACAATAGGTCCTGCCGGCAGACATGTTTCCCGACAGGGTCACCGAAGGAGAACCTCCTGCGTCCACCGTCATGACAGGAATCCCGTCTTCCGACGCCAGCATGGTGACAGTCACATCCCCTGCTATAGGCTCGTCATTCGCACCGCGGATTCCTGCGGAAACGAATGTCGGACATTCTTCAGACAACGTGAATTTCACCACCGAGCACAGATTCCTGAATATCATGGCATCCTCGGAAGAGACCGCAGCAGCGAGATTGGTATTGTCCGCAAATCCGTCTTCCACGGCAGTCTGCCCGACAGGCAGTTCCGCCTTTATCATACCATCGGAACAAACCGCACTTTCCTGATACGGATACAGGGCATAATAAGTGTCCGACGGGACGATATTGCCCCCGAAAACGGCACTCTTACCGTTTACCGATACGGCATCGAAACGCTCTCCGGCCCCGTTGGCGGAAGCTTGGGAAAATACCGCCACTGCATCGTTTTCACTCCACAATACGGATTTTCCGGAAAGGCTGGTCTTGCTTTCCGGAGATACCTCTGCGCCGTTCTGCAAGGATGCATTGAATTCCACATAGACCCGTCCGTCGACGACAGGTTCCCCGTCCGTAACCGGAGCCGATTCTTTCCCGCAGGAAATCACCGTCGCTGCACACAATACGCAGACGGCGGCAGGAAAAATATTTTTCATGATATAATTGAATAAAATCCTTTTACAATAAAAACATCTCCGAAGGGGTTTCCCTTGGAAGGCAATGCAATGCGGCACCTGCCGCTCCCTTTCCCGACACAAGGGCAAGTGACTCGAACGAAGCCCTGTAAGCCGAATCCGGAGTGTTGTTGTTTGCACTGAGATGGCACAGAAACACGTTCTTCAGTCCCGAATGCCACACTCTCCTCAATGCAGACGCACATTCATCGTTGCTCAAATGCCCGCTTCCCTGCATTATCCTCATTTTCAACTCATACGTGTAAGACCCTCCAAGCAGCATGTCCACGTCATAATTGGACTCTATGACAAGAGTATCCGCCTGTGATGCATAAGCAAGAGCCTCATCCGTCATTTTGCCTATATCTGTCATTATCACGAACCGATGGCCTTCGGCAAGTATCGAATAGCCAACCGTTTCCTTCGCATCATGCGGGACAACGAAAGGAGTCACTTCCATTCCGTCAATAACGTCAGGACAATCCGCTTCGAGCACCCTCCGGCACGGGGTAATCACAGGTGCTGTAAACGAGTGTACCGCAAGCGCATCGTGGATGGTTTTCGTCGTATAGACCGGAAGACACATCCTTTTGCAGAAAGAGCCGAGAAAGCGGATATGGTCCAAATGCTCATGAGTCACAAGCACGGCCGATATCCTGTCCGGATCAATTCCCGCTTCCGGGAAAATCCTTTTCAGCTTCCGCAGACTTACTCCGGCATCTATGAGCAGACCCGTCCGCTCCGTCCCGAGATAATAGCAATTCCCGCAGCTCCCGCTGGAAAAACTCATGAATTTCAGCATTGCCCGAGTTCCTCCAATTTCATTTTCAACGCCGTTTCGAGATTATCTTCCTGATTGAAAAGCATGGCATTGAGGCCGGCCTTTTCAGCCCCTTCGACATTGGCTGCGGAATCGTCTATGAACAAAACCCTGTCCGGAGTGCATCCTGTCTCCTCCACCGCTGTCCTGAATATCCTTTCTGACGGTTTCTGCATCTTCATTTGATAGGAAAGGAAAAGTTTCCTGAACATCCTGTCCATAGGATATCCCGTTTCCTCAAACAGACGGTAACACTTTATCATGGAAATCGGGTTCGTATTGCTGAGCAGGTACAGGTCGTATGACTTCGCAAGTTCGGTAAGAAGGGTGAACTTGTACGGACGGACGCCGACAAGCAGTGCGAACACGGCTTCATCCACATCTTCTGCCGTACATCCCGGAGCCGAACCGGCAAGAATCCTGCTGCGGAATTCATCGGCTGAAATCAGCCCCTCTTCAAGGTCCGAGTAAATGCCTTTCTGATGAAAAGCATCCAAAAGCATATCTATACCGTTGTAAGACAACCTTTCGGCAAACGCCCTTTTACATTTTTCGAGGTCGAGGTCTATAAGGACTCCGCCCAAATCGAAAATCAATGCATCTATTTTCTTCCCGTCAGTTTTCATCTTCGCAATATTTTTTAATGACACTGTATGCCTCCGGCAGTCCGAGTTCTCCTGCACGGGAGAGGTCTATACAACCTTTTTCCCTGTCTTTCAGATAAATGAGTACAAGTCCCCTGTTGAAATAGGCATCCCCCATATAAGGATAAAGCTCTATCGCCTTGGTGTAGCTCTCTATAGAGTTGACATGTTCGGCGGACAGACAATACAGATTGCCGAGATTAAAATGCAGATACGGAATGTCAGGCACGATTTCCACGGCCTTTTTCATATCCTCCACGGCATCGGAATAGTCGTAGGAACTTGTCACCCTGTCCCTGACCCTCGCCCTCGTATTGCCGGAATCATCCATCGAAAGCACCTGTACGTTGCTCTCTATGGACGCTATGAACTCTATCATGTCGGCTCTCAGCGCAGCCCTGTTCATATAATAGAATGCTTCGTACAGTTTCTCAAGCCCGGCATTCTTCTCCCCTTCTATGGCCCTGTCATAGTATGACAATGCCGAATTGTACTGTTGCATTCCCGTCTCATATATGCCCCTGCAGAAACTTTTCATGGACTCCGGACCCGACGATGAACCGTACAGCAACTCCTCGGCGACGGAAAGCATCCTCCCGGTAACGGACGAATCGGCTGCCGAAAGTTCTATGCTCACGGGAGCGTCCTGAATGAACCGTGTTATCAGCGGATTTTCGTAATTATGCTCGAGGGCATACTGGACCTTGGCCCCGCCTTCCGAAAGGACGAACCTGTACAGCGGCCGCAACCTGACGTCTATGTCCCTGTGCTGCAGGAGTTCATCGTTGAAATCCTGCTTTGCGAAATCGGCGTCGAGAGCAAGCAGCGCACTGTATTTTCTCGTGGTATCTGCAAATGAAGCCTCTCCTCCGGATGTCTTGCTGCGATACTCCCTCACCTTTTCCTGTGCGGTATCGTAATCCTCCTTCGAAGACTTCATGTCTCCGACAATGCTTTTCACGTATGCCCGGTTCATGTACGCCTTGGCAAAATCAGGGTAAAGTTCTATGGCCTTGTCATAATCTTCTATGGCATCGTAGTAACGGCCCATTTCGATGAAGATGGATGCCCTGTTGAAATATGCGAGCACGTTTTCGGGATTGATGTTGAGAACCCTGTCCATATCGGAAAGCGCATCCTCGTAAGCCCCTACCTGAGCATGTATCAGACCCCTGTTGTAGAGGGTCAGGGCATTGCCCGGCTCATCTCTCAGCACCCTGTTCAGGTCATTCATCGCCGCTATGTAGTCACTTGTCTCGTAATACATTATGGCGCGGTTGAAATAGGCGAAGGTATTGGATGTATCCAATTCTATGGCCTTGTCCATATCCGCTATGGCCTTGTCGTACTCCCGCTGCGCCGCATATACGCGGCCACGGCGGATATATCCTTCGGGATCGAACCGGTCTATCCTGATAGCCTTGTTGTAATCGGCAAGGGCCTTGACAGTATCCTTCAGAAAAAGATAGCTTGCCCCCCTGTTCAAATATGCCGAAGGGTCTTTCGGTTCCTTCCTGATATATCGGTCGAAGTCGGCAACGGCCTTGTCGAACTGGCGGGACAGGAAGTATGTCACTCCCCGGCTGAAATACAGGCCGATGAATCCCGGACGCAGGGCGATCGCCCTTTCGTAATCCTCCAAAGCCTCGTCATACCTTCCGGAACGGCTCAGCGTAATGGCCCTGTAATGATAGCCGGAAGTGAAAACGGGATTGATTGTCACCGAGGTGTCGAAATCCTGATAGGCACCCCTGACGTCGCCGAGATTGTATTTTGCAATTCCCCTGAAAAAATATGTAAGGTAATTGGAAGTGTCGAGCGTCGCAAGTATGTTGAAATTCTCGATTGCCTGGGCATATTTCCCTTCGGCAAGGGCCTGACGTCCGCGATAATAGAACACGTTGGTGTCATACTGGGCCATGATGTCGGTGACCGACAGGCACAGCAGGGCAACTAATGCGGGAAATATTTTCTTGAACCACGGCATCGGCAAACAAAATTTCCTTTTGAACGTATAATTTTATAATTTTGGCCCTCAAAATTACAAGAACGACAAATATAATCATTTATCGCGCCCTGACCTCAAAAATGAACAAAAAATTCGTCTTCGCACTTCTCTCGCTGCTGTCGTTTGCCGGAACGGCTTCCGCCCAGAAATACTGGATAACCAATGACACCGCAGCACATAACCTTGTCTGGGAAGACAAGTTGTACCGCAGGATAGAATTCCTGTCGGATTCCCTTTGTGCGGGACGTGCGACGGGGACAAGAGGTTGCAGCGAAGCTGCTTTCTTCATAATAAACACGTTCAGGGACAACGGCCTGCTCCCGTTTTCGGATTCGTATGTCAGGCATATTTACGCCGGAGGAGGCATTGTCGGGCACAATATCATCGGCATGATTCCGGGCTCGGTAAGAATTCCCTGCGATTCATACGTCATAGTCGGGGCACATTACGACCATCTCGGCATTCTCGGCGGAAAAATGTATCCCGGGGCTGACAGCAACGCTTCGGGGACAGTGGCGATGATGAGCCTTTCCGACATGTTTTCAGCCATGAGACGTTCCGGACGGGTTTACGGACATAACATAATATTCGTGGCCTTTGACGCCAAGGAAATGAACATGGCCGGCTCCACAGCCTTCTGGAAAATGATAGAGGACGGGGACCTGAAGAATCCGCTGACCGGGGAAACCGTCACGAAAGACAAAATCAGCCTGATGGTGAACATCGATCAGGCCGGAAGTTCCCTTGCCCCACTGAAATCCGGCCGCAGGGACTACATGATAATGCTCGGAGGACACACTCTCGACAAGGAAGACCTTGAACTGCTGTACATGTGCAACAGATTCTACGGAACTCATATAGAATTGTCGGAAACTTACTATGGAAGCGAGGACTTCACACGGGTATTCTACGGGATCTCCGACCACAAGGTTTTCGCAGACAACGGAATCCCCGCAGTGTTCTTCACTTCTGGCATCACCCTGAACACGTTCAAGACAAGAGACCTGCCGGAAACCCTCGACATGGAAGTCCTGAGGAAAAGAATCATCCTCATTTACCATTGGTTGGAAAAGATATTGAGGTAAGGCCCGCCCTGTCATTCCGACCGAGCACAGCGACCGCCTGTCATTCCGACCGGATGAAGCGAGCGGAGGAATCTGCTACCGCCGCATCATTTCCCCCCCCCCGCAGACAATTCATTATATATTTCGATGTATCTCCGTGCCGTCCGCTCCCATGAAAAGCTCAAGGCCCTGTTTTTCATCGACTCCATATCCACCACGCCCTTTTCGTATGCTTCCATCCCCGTGCGGAACTGCTGCCTCATGATGTCGGGATTGAAATCATGGTCGAAATAAAATGCGTCCGGACCGCCGATTTCCGGCAATGCCGTATGGTCCGACAGGAATATCGGTTTCTGATAATACATCGCCTCTATCACAGGCAAGCCGAAACCCTCCGCCACCGAAGGGAACATGAATGCGCTGCAATTCTTTATATACCAGAATTTCACAGACTCCGGCACAGGCCCCACGATGTGCACTCTCGAAGATACGCCCCACTTCTCCGCCTCTTCCATTATCCTGTCTGCATAGGCAGACCTGTTTCCGGCAATTATCAGACTGTATTCGTTGTCCGTGAGCAGGGCCGGAAGTACATGGAAATTCTTCTTGGGCAGTACGGTACCTACGGTAAAAAGGAATTTTCCCTGAGGGACCTTGCCCGGAGGGACAATGTCTCCGGCGAAATGGTTCAGTCCGTTATACACCACTTCCACGTATTTTCCCCTGAGATCCACGTTGTTCATCAAATCCAGTTTGGTGGATTCCGATATCGCCACTATATAGTCCGCCCTGTCAATGTGTTTCTGGAGCGCCCATAGATACCTGTCATGCTTGTATTTCGGTTTTTCATACAGGAAATTCAGATCATGGACGGTAAGGATCTGCCTTATCGGCTTTGGTGGAATGTAACGCGTCAGCTGATAGGCGGAATGCCAGACCCTGACTTTCTCAAAGCGAGGCATGAACACCTTATATCCTTGACGTACCGTCATATAGGCTACATTTTCACCCCACCGGCCCACGCAGGCAGCGGGCGCAAAAAAGCCTAAACCATCAATCAGAGAGGCCTTTTGCTTAACAAGATTTCCGGCAACGTTGTCACAAAAGACATACAGTCCGGTGTTGGGATGTTTCATCCGCTCGCAGTCGAAGACAACCATAGATTCAGTTTTGATTTCTTACAAAAATATATATTTTTGCATAAAATACAATTATTTGTGTGCATTTATGGTTATTTTTGATTGCGAAAAGATGAAATGTCCTAACACAGGGCTATATCGTTTCTGCGAAAGCCTCGGACATTCCCTTATGGAAAAAATCCGCACGGAACCCGATATGACGCTTGCCTTCTATACTCCGAAATCCGTTGCCGGGGCATTCGGGGATACCGAACGGTATTACATCTACCGCAGCCTGCACAAATACTTTTTCCCTTTCCGTCCGGTAAAAAACACCGTATGGCACTCCACCCAACAGTTTCCGAAAGCCATACCGTACAGGATCCCCTTGGTCCTGACCGTGCACGACCTCAATTTCCTTTATGAGGAAAATATGGACACGCACGGACGCTGGCTCGGGAAACTGCAGAAAAACATCGACAGGGCAGAAAGGATTGTGGCAATTTCGGAATTTACAAAAGCCGAAATCCTGAGACACTTGAAAACCGACGGCAAAAACATAGACGTGATATACAACGGATGCACAGTCTACCGTGGAAAGCCTGAAACCCCTGACTATGTTCCTGAAAGACCTTTCCTCTTCACGGTCGGGACCATCCTCAGGAAAAAGAATTTCCACGTGCTCCCGTGTCTGCTTGACGGCAACGACATGGAACTCGTCATATCCGGTCTCAGATACCCTTACGAGAATGAAATCATGGATGCGGCCAAATGGTGGAAAGTCGCCGACAGGATACATATAACAGGTCCTGTAAGCGAGGCTGCAAAAGACTGGTACATGAGGAACTGCAGGGCCTTCGTCTTTCCGTCCCTCGCCGAAGGATTCGGACTGCCTGTCATAGAAGCCATGACATACGGCAAACCGGTCTTTCTGTCCCGCCGCACTTCATTGCCGGAAATCGGAGGGGACAAGGCGTTCTATTTCAATGAAGAATTCGATCCCGACGGTATGAAAAAGGAGTTTTCCGAAGGCATGGCGCTATACGACAGCGGGGTGGTTTCCAAGGAAGACATCATAGCCCATGCAAGACGTTTTTCATGGGACAATGCAGCCGGACAATATGTGCAAATCTATAAATCATTGCTCTGAATGAAAGAAAAAATCGCATTTGTGGTCACGAGATACGGGAAGGATATCAACGGAGGAGCCGAACTGCATTGCAGGATGCTTGCGGAAAGGCTTTCCGACAGATACGATACCGAAGTCCTTACAACCTGCGTCAGAAACTACGTCACAGGTGAATGCGGATACGTCGAGGGGGTGGAAAAAACCGACGGTGTCACGGTAAGGCGTTTCCCGGTAAATCCTGAAAAGACGCTTCCCGAGAAAAAATGGCTGTCAAGAATCCGCACTTCACGAAGGGTAAGGCGTATCTTGTACAGATGCGGACTGCTAAGATTCGCAGCATCGGTCTCCCCGATATGGAAATGGGGATTGAAAGCCGACATCAATGCGTTGAAAAGCAGCATATTCTACTCTCCGGCGATGATTGGATACCTGTCGGAACACAAATCGGAATACAAGGCAGTGTTTTCCATCACCGCCACATACGCACCTTTCTATTTCACGGCCGTGACAGCCGGAGAAAAAATGATAGCCATCCCGACACTCCATCCCGAAAGGGCTGCGTTCAGACCGTCTCTGACAGTCAGTTTCACATCTGCCGCCCTTGTCGGATACAATACAGGAGCGGAAAAAAGACTCGCCGAATCGGTTTTCGGCCCGGAGAACATAAGAGGCAGGATAATAGGTACAGGCATAGAAGACACTCCGCCTGCCGGATGGGACGCCGTCCGGGGAAAATATTCACTTCCTGACAGATACATCGTATTCATAGGCCGTATCGAGAAAGGAAAGGCCGGTAAGCTGATAAAATATTATCTGAAATATGCCGCCGCTCATCCTGACGCTCCCAAATTGGTGATGGTAGGAGGCATAATCAGGGAAGTCGGCAGGCATGAAGGCATCATTTATACGGGTTTCGTTTCGGATGAGGAAAAAAGGGCGATACTTCAGCACGCCATCCTGCTTGTCAATCCTTCCAAGTACGAAAGCCTGTCCCTTGTCGTCCTTGAAGCATTGAGGGACAGGGTACCGGTTTTGGTCAACGGAAGATGCAACGTATTGAAAGAGCACAGCATCCTGAGCGGGAATGCAGTCAGGGCATATTGCAGTTACCGGGATTTCCGCAGGGAATTGGACGACATCCTGCACAATCCGCAGACAGTGGAGGAAATGAAAACCGGCGGAGAGAAGTATTTCAAGGCCAATTATGACTGGGACATAATAATGCCCAGGCTGTACGAAGCCATCGAATCAGTATCGGAACAATGGAAAAGAACAATATAGCGGTAATAATCCCGATGTATTCGTCCGAAATTTCGGACAATGAAAAAAAGTCGCTCGGAAGATGTATGGAAATCCTGTCCGGCTATGACATTTTCGTAGCCACCTACCACGGCCTTGACCTCTCGGATATTTTCCGCAAATACCCGCAGATAAAAAGGGCCGAGTTCGACAGGGATTTCTTTTCAAGCATAAAGGCATACAACAGACTCGTCCTTTCGGAGACGTTCTACTCGGCTTTCGACAATTACGAATATATGCTCATATACCAGCTTGACGCCTACGTGTTCCGTGACGAACTTCTGCAATGGTGCAGGCGGGGCTATGACTATATCGGCGCTCCATGGATTCCGTACGGGAAATATCTCGGAACTTTCGGAAAATTATACATGAACGTCAGGTTCAGCCTGTACTTCCTGCACAAGACCATAAGGCACCACAAGTTCTTCATGTACCAGGTGGGCAACGGCGGTTTTTCATTGAGGAAAATATCTAAATTCAAACAGATAACTGCCAAATACAAGGAGAGGTTCGCCCCACTCGTTTCCGATGATGCACCTTTTTATCCGGAAGACACGCTTCTGCTGTACGAACTGCAGGGTACGGGTGACGAACTGAAAAAGCCCCCGTTCAAGGAGGCTCTCAAATTCGCTTTTGAAGAAAATCCGGAGTGGGCATACAGGAAAAACGGATACAGGCTGCCCTTCGGATGCCATGCGTGGTTCCACCCTCAATACGGCCCTTTCTGGAAAAATTTCATATAGTATCCGCCGGATTGTCCACAAGTTCTATCGCACTCACCGCCTTGTCCTTGGACTCGGGCACGCCGAGACGCACCACGTCCTTGGCCGATTTGACGATACTCTGACCGGAATCCTTCAGCTTGGCGTTGCACTTGTCGTATGCCGTCCTCGCATCGTCCAACTTCCTGCCGAGCATTTCGAAATTCTTCACGAGGTCTCCCACCCTTGAAACCATCCTTGTGGCCCCTTCTATGATTTTTTCCTGATTCCGGACCTGTTCGGTATTCCGCCATGCTATCGTTATCATCCTCAGGAAAGGCATCAGGGTTTCTTCCGTGGTTATCAGCACATTCTTCGCAAAGGCATCCCTCCAGATGTTGGAATCCTCCATATAGGCCAATTGCAACGCCGAATAATTCGGAATGAACATTATGGTGTAATCCAGCATCCTGTGGTCTGGAGCGAGATAATCCGAATAATTCTTCCCCGCCAATTTCCTGACCTGTTCCTTGATTGAAGCCACATTCCTTGCCGAAGCATCCTTCCTTGCAGCCTCGTCAGAAGCCTCGATATAGTCAGAGAACGCCACAAGTGACACCTTTGAATCTATCACCACGTCATTCTTGTCCGGGAAATGGATAATATAGTCCGGGCGCATCTTCGCACCGCTTTCCTCGTTCTTCAGGGCTTTGCCGGAAGCATCCCTCAACGTGACCTCCCTGTCGTAGTTCACGCCTTCGATGAAACCCTCGTTGTCGAAAAGTTTCTGCAATATGGTCTCGCCCCAGCATCCCTGCATCTTGTTCTGTCCGCGGAGCGCTTCGGCAAGATTGTCCGCCTTGTGTCCTATGGACTTAGTGCTCTCCTCGAGGTTCTTTATGGCGCTCGCTATGCTTTCTTTCATGGCGGAAGAGGTCTCGGTCTGCGTCTTCTTGTTCGACTCGAAGGCCTCTTTCATGTTCTTTATGTCCTTTCCGAGACTTTCAGTTATGTTGGAATACGCTTCCTGAGCCTTTTTGGTCAGCTCCTCCTCCCTTTTCCTGAGCAATTCGTCGGTTTCGGCCTTCATCGACGACTTCAGGGCCGCAATCTGATTTGTCAGGGTCTCGGCATGGGTCTTTTTCACTTCCGCAAGGGCGGCCTCGGCGGACTGCCGGATTTCATTCTCGATACGTCTGTGCGACTCCGCCTCCGCATCAAGTTTGGACTGCCACGCCTTCGCTTCGAGTTCCGATCTGTCTTTCCATGATTTCGCCTCGATTTCAAGACGGTTCTGCCATGACTGCCTTTCCATGTCAAACGAAGATTTCAACGAATCCATTTCCGAATTCCTTGCAGCCAGTGCATCCTCAAGCCTCTTTCTTTTTGACGCAGTCAACGCAAAGGTTACCGCCGCAGACACCGCAGCGGCCGCAACGACTGCCGACAATATTACCGCTATATCCATAATCAGTTCTTTCCGATAAATTCCCCTATATTCCGTGCTATTCCCTCCACGAGCCTTGTCCTTGCCTCCACGGAAGCCCAGGCTGTGTGAGGTGTCAGCGAAAGGCGTTCCTTATGGACGACTTTCATCAGCGGGCTGTCTTCCGGCAACGGTTCCGCGGAATAGACATCCAATCCCGCACCGGCAATCCTGCCCTCGTCCACAGCTTCCGCCAATGCCTTTTCATCCACGATTCCTCCCCTGCCTGCATTCACAATGACGGCAGACGGTTTCATCATGGCGATTTCCCGCTCCCCTATCAGACCTGCCGTCCTGTCGTTCAACGGGGCATGTACGGTCACCACATCCGATTCCGACATCAGCATGTCAAGAGGCACACTCGGATATTCCCGGCAATGGGAAGTCCCCGAGGTGGAGTAATACACGACCTTCATTCCGAATGCTTCCGCCACACGGGCCACCCTGCTTCCTATCGTCCCCATTCCTATGACGCCTATCGTCTTTCCAGAGAGTTCATGAAAAGGCTGGGACACGTCCGTAAACATTCCGCTCCTGCCGTATTCGCCCGACTTCACCTTGCCGTCATAATATGCAAAAGCGCACGAAAGATTCAGAATATGCATGAAAGTGGTCTGAACTACCGTTTCCGTGGAATATCCCGCCACATTCTTCACGGGAATACCTTTCGAAGCGGCATATTCAAGATCTATATTGTTCACTCCGGTAGCCGCTTCGCAGATCAGTTTCAGGCTCCCAGCGGCATCAATAAGCTCCTTGATTACCTTTACCTTGTTGATTATCAATATATCACAATCTTTCACCCTCACCATAGCCTCTTCAGGCGAAGACGTCGGGTAACAGATGAGTTCCCCGAATTTCCCTATCGGTGCGAAAGAAATGTCCGACCCGAGGGTCGCCGCATCCAAAAATACCGTTTTCATTTGAATTCCGATTTTCCAAAGCGTGAAGGTACGTATTTTTCGAATCCGATGCAAAGAATAAAAGATTTTGAATATCTTTGAAAAATTTATGACATGTACGTATGGGGCCGGGACTGTTGAACAAATACATTTGGCTCGTCAGAAAACTGCTTGCCGCCGGTGACAGAGGACTGACTCTCGGGGAAATTTCCGAAGCATGGTCTGAAAGATTCTCCTCGGACTATCCGCGCCGGACATTCAACAATCACAGGGAAGCCGTTGAAGAAGTTTTCGGAATCACCATAGAATGCAACAGGAGCACCAACCGCTACCTTATCCGGCACGGCGAGGACGTAATGGACACCGATGCCGGCATTGCATGGCTCATAGATACGTTCACGGTCAATGAAATCCTGTCGCTCGGCAAGGAAAGGCTTTCCGGAAGGGTCTCCGTGGAAGACATTCCGTCCGGCAGGAAATTCCTCGCCCCGCTCATGAATGCCATGCAGCACGACAGAGTCCTGTCTATGGTTTACGGAAAATACGGGGAAGAGCCCCGGACATACCGCATTCACCCGTATGCGGTAAAGGAATCGGACCAGAGGTGGTATCTTGTCGGCTACTCGGAGGAAAGGAAAGCATGCAGGGTCTACGCCCTCGACAGAATCTCTTCCATGAACGTACTCGACGAGACGTTCAGGATGCCGGAAAATTTCGACGTGGACGAACTCTTTGCCACGGCTTTCGGGACATATATTTCCGATACTCCTGGCATTACCATAGAATTCAAGGCTTTCGGAAAGGAAATCTCCTATATCAGGGACCTCCCTCTCCACAAAAGCCAGAGGGAAACGGCTGCGGGAGACGGATTCTCCGTATTCAGCATATTCGTTTCCCCGAACACCAACCTTTATTTGGAATTTCTCGGACACGGAGCCGGAATAGAAGTGCTCTCGCCTCCCGAAGTACGGAATACAATGGCTGACCTCACACGGAAAATGTCGGCATTATACGATAAAAATCGAAGTTTATGAACAACAATCGAATCAGAATCCTGCTACAGGCCATAGGGTGGCTCGCATCGGTTGCCTGCCTCGTATATGTCCTGTCCTATCTGGTAAAAAGAAGCAACAGCGTAATGAACAACAAGGAAAACCCGGATTATATCGGGATGCAGTCTCCTGAAATCCATGACGGAAAGATGACTCCTGAAGTGCTCCTTGCACTCGGACGGATTTCAGATCCCCAACTGTCCCCTGACGGACAATATATATTATATGGTATATCCTGCACCTCCGTCGGGGAAAACCGCTCCTGCAACAATCTTTACATCTGCCGGACCGACGGTACGGAAAGACAGCAGCTCACGGCATCCGGAAGCAGCATCAGCAATGCACGGTGGTGTGACGGAGGGAAAAGGATAGCCTATATTTCCGACGGGCAGATCCATACGGCCGTCATCAGGCACAGACGCGGGGAATGGAGACTGTCCAAACTTATACGGGTCTCGGACGTCCCTTCAGGCATATCGGGATTCTCCGTTTCACCTGACGGGAATTCGCTCATGTACACCACTACCGTACAGAGCGCACTGAAAAAGCCTTCCGACCTGTATCCGGACCTTGACAAGGCCGACGCCATATCTTCGGACGACCTGATGTACAGGCACTGGGATCACTGGGTAAAGGAAATCCCGCACACTTTCGTGGCCGGCATAAGACTCGCCTCGGCCAAATCCGGAAGCATCCGTCCGGATACATCGAAAGACATCCTTGCAGGAGAAAAGGAACTGTACGAACTTCCGGCCGAGCCGTTCGGAGGCCTTGAACAGTTGAGCTGGAGTCCGGACGGGAGCCACATAGCGTATTCATGCAAGAAACTGACAGGAAAGAAATATGCGTTTTCAACCAATTCGGAGATATATCTCTACAGGGTGGCTGACGGAGCCGTGACCCGGATCACCTGCGGCGGCGGATACGACACATGCCCGGTATGGTCGCCGGACGGAAGCAGGCTGTGCTGGCTTAGCATGGAAAGGGACGGATACGAAGCTGACAGGCAGCGTCTCATGGTTGCCGACATCACGTGGACAGACGGAAATGCTTCGGCAGGGAATATCCGCGAACTTACAGAAGGCTTCAAATACAACGCTGCTGCACCCGTATGGACGCCGGATTCGGAAAACATCTACTTCAATGCACTTGCCGAAGGCCTTCAGGCTATTTTCAAGGTCAGAGCTGACGGCGGAAGCATAGAAAGGATTACCGGAGAAGACCTCTGGTATGATTTCGACTCGCCGTTTGCCGTCCTCCCTTCCGACGGAGACGATATCCTTCTCACAAGCTATTGCAGCATGGATTTCCCGACGGAACTCTGCGCCGTAACGGCATGCTCCGGCCAGGAAGCGCAGGAAGCCGCCGTAAGACAGATTACAAAAGAAAACGCCCGTATTCTCGACAGCCTGTCCAAACCGGTCACGGAAGCGAGACACATAAGGACTGTGGACGGGAAAGACATGCTCACGTGGGTCATCTATCCGCCTGAATTTGATAGGGAAAAGACCTACCCGGCAATCCTGATATGCCTCGGAGGCCCTCAGGGCACATTGAGCCAGGGATGGTCCTACAGATGGAATTACAGACTCATGGCATCGCAGGGATATGTGGTCGTGCTTCCGAACAGGCGGGGCACCACGGCTTTCGGCCAGGACTGGACCGAACAGATTTCAGGAGACTACTGCGGCCTCAACATCCAGGACTACCTGACAGCAGCAAAAGCGCTCAAATCCGAAAAATACATCGGAAAGATGGCCGCATGCGGAGCAAGTTACGGAGGATATTCGGTATATTATCTTTGCGGAGTCCACGGCAATACCTTCGATACGTTCATAGCACATGCGGGCATATTCAATCAGGAACAGATGTACATGACGACCGAAGAAATGTGGTTCCCTAACTGGGACAACGGAGGTCTTGAAGAATACCATGCCGATGCAGAAGTCGGGACCGCCGATTGCCCGACAGGACCTGCGGGGGACGGGAAGACATTCGGAGGCATACGACAGGGCGGCTCCCCGTGGAGCACATTGCCGGCAGCGGTCAGACATTACGCCAATTCACCTCACAAGCTCGTGACCAACTGGCATACGCCGCTGATGGTAATGCACGGAGGCATGGATTTCCGCGTACCGGTGGAGCAGGGAATGGCAGCGTACAATGCGGCGCAGATGATGGGAGTACCGTCGAGACTCATTGTGTTCCCCGATGAAAACCATTGGATTCTGAAACCGCAAAACGCATTGTACTGGCACCGCGAGTATTTCAGATGGTTGGACGAATGGTGCAAATGATTCCATATTTTTATTATTTTTGTATTTTATTCTGCGTGAAATGGAACATTATTTCGATTATATCGTCGTAGGAAGCGGGCTTGCAGGCCTGTATTCGGCTCTTTTGGCGTCCCGCCACGGGAAAGTCGGACTGATCACCAAAATGGACATCACCGACAGCAATTCCTACAATGCACAGGGCGGTATCGCCGCTGTTTCGGACAAGAATGATGTTCCCAAATACCATTTCGACGATACCATCGTAGCCGGACGCGGATTGTGCGACTACCCATCCGTCAACATATTGGTCAACGAAGGCCCCCAGCTTATCAAAGACCTGATAGACAAAGGCATGCACTTCGACGTCACGGAAAGCGGAGAATTGGCTCTCGGGCTTGAGGGCGGACATCACAGACGCAGGATCCTGCACGCAGGCGGAGACGCTACGGGAAGATTGGTGACGAGTTTCGTCTTGGAATTGGTCAAGGAAGAACCTGCCATAGAGATTATCCCTCATTGTGCTCTTATGGGTCTTCTCGTTACGGACAACGAGTGCGACGGCGTCAGATGCTGGGACTTCGAAGGCGGCTGTGAACGCCTCTTCTTTGCCGGACATACGCTTCTCGCAAGCGGAGGTGTCGCCGCAATCTACAACAGGACCACAAACCCGTCCACCACTACCGGAGACGGATTGGCCATAGCATACAAGGCCGGATGCCGGATAGAAGATATGGAATTCATACAGTTCCACCCTACCGCCATAGCCAAGGAGGGCTGTCCGAGTTTCCTTGTCAGCGAAGCGGTCCGCGGGGAAGGTGCGCATCTTTTGAACCTGAAGGGAGAACGCTTCATGGTCGGGGCCCATGAATTGGCGGAGCTTGCCCCGAGGGATGTCGTCGCACAGATGATAGACAGGCAGATACGTGCGGAAGGCAAAGGTTACGTATATCTTTCCCTCGCCCATCTCGATCCGGAAATGATCAAATCCCGCTTCCCTACCATATATGAAAAATGCAGGGAGTTCGGCATAGACATGTGCGACAGGATTCCGATAGCCCCGGCCGCCCATTACACCGTAGGAGGAGTGCGCTGCAACGAAAATTCGGAAACCAATATCCGCAATCTCTATGTCTGCGGAGAAATGGCCTCGACCGGAATAATGGGAGCCAACAGGCTTGCATCGAATTCCCTGATAGAGTGCATGGTCTTCGCAAAAAGGGCCATAGAGCACTCGCTGACAGTCCCGAAAGAAAAAGAGGACGCGCACGGATATTCCGCACGGTTCAGATGCAATCCCGACAATGAAAGGATATACGCCGAAACGAGGAAGCGCATCGGAGACATTGTCTCTGAACATGCGTGGATTGTCCGGGACGAAAAAGGGCTCACGACGGGTCTTGACGAGCTGAAACGGCTAAAACAGTCCCTTGAGGCGCTTGAAAGTTACGATTACAACGAAGTCTACAGCGAAATGTGCTCGAACCTCATTATCTCCGCCACCCTTATCATCAAGGGAGCACTGTTCAGAGAGGAAAGCAGAGGATGTCACTACAGGGCGGACTATCCTGAGGAAAGAAAGGATTTCGAAGTCCATACGCTGCAGCAGATCGGCCACGACATAGTAAAAAGAGGAGTAAAACATGATTTGCAATAATATGAGAAACGAAGAACTGATAGAAGAACTGATAGACCTCGCCATCGAAGAGGACATTTCCACAGGGGACATCAGTACGGATGCCATAATTCCGGTGAATTCCATGGCTACGGCAGTGATGACGGCAAAGGCCGACGGAGTCGTATCCGGACTCTCCGTAATCAGGAAAGTCTACGAACGGTTTGAAGACGGTTTCGAATGGGAACCTTACGTAAATGACGGCGACCATGTAAGGAAAGGCGACAGGATACTGAGGATAAAGGCAAGTTACAGGACATTGCTTTACGGTGAACGTCTTTCCCTGAACATTCTTCAGAGGATGTCCGGTATAGCCACGGCCACCGCAAGGTACGTGGAGGAAATCAAGGACACTCATACCGTGATTCTCGACACGAGGAAAACAGCCCCGGGAATGCGCATACTCGACAAGATGGCAGTCCATGACGGCGGAGGAAAGAACCACAGGATGGGCCTCTACGACATGGTAATGCTCAAGGACAACCATATCAAGATAGCCGGAGGCATCCCGAATGCAGTCGCTGCAGTCAGGAAGAATCTGCCGCTGAGCGTAAGGTTGGAAGTGGAGACGACCAATCTTGAAGAAGTGAAACAGGCCTTGGAGTGCGGTGCTGACATCATCATGTTCGACAATATGGACAATGCCACAATGGCAGAAGCCGTAAAGCTCATCGGAGGCAGGGCCAAGACCGAAGCATCCGGAAACATGAGCATACCGAGACTGAAGGAAGTGGCTGCGACCGGTGTAGACTACATAAGCGTAGGCGCCCTGACGCATTCAGTGACGGCATTGGACATCAGCATGAACATCACGCAGGACTGAAAATGGACATATTGCAGGCAAAAGAAAAGATAGAAAGGCTCAAACGGGAGAAAAACGCTGTTATTCTCGCCCATTACTATGCACCGCCCGATGTCCAGGACGTGGCCGATTTCCTCGGCGACTCCCTCGGGCTGTCACAGCTCGCCGCTTCTTCGGAAGCCGACGTCATCGTGTTCGGCGGTGTGCATTTCATGGCCGAAACGGCCGCCATCCTGTGTCCGGACAAGACGGTGCTCTCCCCTGCCCCCGATGCGGGCTGTTCGCTTGCGGACAGTATTGATGCAGCCCGACTTGCAGCGTGGAAGGCAAGGCATCCGGACGGAATCGTGGTAAGCTATGTCAACACCACTGCGGAAGTAAAGGCACTTACCGACTGGTGCTGCACATCAGCGAATGCCGTCAAGGTAGTGGAAAGTCTCCCTGAATCACGGCCGGTGCTCTTCGGCCCAGACAAACATCTCGGAAGCCATATCATGCAGGTCACCGGCAGGAAAATGGAACTTTGGGACGGAGTCTGCACCGTACACGATGAAATAAGTTCAATGATGATTCATGAGGCCCTGAAAAGATGGCCCGACGCAGACATTCTCATACATCCTGAAGCCACATGCTCTGACGACAAGGAACTGATAGGGAATGAAAGGGTCGTCTTCGCCTCCACTGCGGGGATGCTGAAACACGCCGCCGCATCCCCGAAAAAGACTTTCGTGATAGCGACCGAAGCCGATACCATGCATCAGCTGGAAAAGGAAAATCCCGGAAAGGTCTTCGTGCCGGTATCGCCGGGGATATACTGTCGTGAAATGAAAAAGGTTTCATTGGAAAACATCATTGAAAGTCTTGAAACAGGGAAAGGAAAAGTCGTTCTCGACGAAAACATCCGGACGAAAGCATTGCTTCCGATCCGACGGATGATGGAAATCAAATAAAATCACTATATTTGCATTCCGTTTGCCTCCGTAGTTTAATGGATAGAATTTCAGATTCCGGTTCTGACGGTTGCGGTTCGATTCCGCACGGGGGTACAAATCATTAAGATTTTTAACATTGATATGAAAAAAGCCTACGTTTTCCCCGGACAGGGGTCACAATTCCCGGGCATGGCCAAGGATCTGTACGATACCAATGCCGTAGCAAGGGACATGCTTGAAAAAGCCAATGAAATTCTCGGTTTCCGTATTACAGACATCATGTTCAACGGCACTCCGGAAGAATTGAAAGCCACAAAGGTCACACAGCCGGCCATCTTCCTGCACTCGGTGGTTCTCGCCAAATGTTATGACGGTTTCGCTCCGGACATGGTAGCCGGACACTCCCTCGGAGAATTTTCCGCTCTTGCGGCAGCATCAGCCATGGATTTCGAAGATGCCTTGAAACTTGTTTCCATAAGGGCGCACGCCATGCAGAAGGCATGCGAAATCAAACCGTCCACGATGGCGGCCATCATTGCCCTTCCGAATGAGACCGTAGAAGAAATTTGCGCTTCATGCAGCGGCATCGTAGTTCCTGCGAACTACAACTGCAACGGCCAGATCGTCATTTCGGGCGAAATAGAAGCCGTAAACGAGGCTTGCGAGAAGTTGAAGGCAGCAGGTGCGAAAAGGGCTCTGCCGCTTCAGGTCGGAGGCGCTTTCCACTCCCCGCTCATGGAGCCTGCAAGGGAGGAGCTTGCCAAAGCCATCGAAACCACGGTTTTCAAGACTCCTGTATGCCCTGTCTACCAGAATGTAACTGCTCTTCCTTCCACGGATCCTGACGTCATCAAGAAGAACCTGCTCTCCCAGCTGACCTCGCCTGTCAAATGGACACAGACAGTGAAGAACATGATTGCCGACGGAGCTGATTACTTCATGGAAATAGGACCGGGAGCCGTCCTTCAGGGTCTTATAAAGAAGACTGCAGGGGATACCGTACAAATCGAGGGTATCGCCACATTGGCATAAAATTAACGGACATTTCCGTTACCGGACACGGAAAACACAAAATAACATACAAACACCAAAACGATTATGGCAAACGAAAAAAAATTCATCACTTGTGACGGTAACTACGCCGCCGCTCACATCGCTTATCTGTTCAGTGAGCATGCTGCCATTTACCCTATCACACCATCATCCACAATGGCAGAATATGTTGATGAATGGGCAGCACAAGGGAAGAAGAACCTTTTTGGAGAGACTGTAAAGGTCACTGAAATGCAGAGCGAAGGAGGTGCGGCAGGAGCCGTTCACGGTTCGTTGCAGGCAGGTGCTCTGACCACCACGTTTACGGCATCCCAGGGTCTGCTTCTCATGATTCCTAATATGTACAAGATTGCAGGAGAACTTCTTCCGACCGTATTCCACGTTTCGGCCCGTGCTCTTGCATCCCACGCACTTTCAATTTTCGGAGACCACCAGGACGTCATGGCCTGCAGGCAGACAGGTTTCGCCATGATTGCATCGGCATCCGTACAGGAAGCACTCGACCTCGCTGCAGTGGCACATCTTTCCACCATCAAGTCGAGCGTGCCTTTCCTCCACTTCTTCGACGGATTCCGCACATCGCATGAAATCCAGAAAATAGAGCTCATCGACGAGGATGTCCTCAGAAACATGATAAGTACCAAATCTTTGGCAAGATTCAGGGCAAAGGCATTGAACCCTGACGCTCCTGTCACGAGAGGTACCGCTCAGAACGGAGACGTTTATTTCCAGGCACGTGAAGCCTGCAACCCGTACTACGACGAAGTCGACGACATCGTGGCACGTTACATGGGCGAAATCAGCGAAGCTACCGGAAGAGAATACCGTCCGTTCGACTATTACGGTGCACCTGATGCGGAGAACATCATCATAGCCATGGGTTCTGTGACTGAAACTGTCAAGGAAACCATCGATTATCTCGCCGCTCAGGGCAAGAAATACGGACTTATCATAGTAAGGCTTTACAGACCGTTCTCGGCCAAATATTTCATGAAAGTCCTTCCTGCATCAGTGAAGAGAATCGCAGTCCTCGACAGGACCAAGGAACCGGGAGCTCTCGGAGAGCCGCTTTACCTTGACATCAAGGCCCTGTTCCAGGGAAGGGAGAATGCCCCTCTCATCGTCGGCGGACGTTACGGACTTTCTTCGAAAGACACGTCACCTGCCCAGATCCTTTCGGTATTCGACAATCTCGAACTTGCCGAGCCTAAGAACGGATTCACAATAGGCATCGTGGACGATGTCACGTTCAAGTCGCTCCCTGTAAAGGAAGAGATAAGCATCGTGAAGCCGGGAACCACAGAATGCAAATTCTACGGACTCGGTTCGGACGGTACTGTAGGAGCCAACAAGAACACCATCAAGATTATCGGTGACCATACTACAAAATACTGCCAGGGATACTTCGACTACGATTCCAAGAAATCCGGCGGATACACATGCTCGCACCTGAGATTCGGAGACTCCCCTATCAAGGCTCCGTATCTCGTATCCACGCCTGACTTCGTGGCATGCCACGTACCGTCATACCTGCACAAATACGATGTACTCAAAGGCATAAAACAGAACGGAACCCTCCTTCTCAACAGCCTTTGGGATGAAGAGGAGACGCTCAAGAGGATTCCTGACCATGTAAAGGCAGTCATCGGAAAGAAGAACATCTCCCTCTACATCATCAACGCCACCAAGATTGCAGCGGAGATCGGTCTCGGCGGAAGGACCAACACTATCCTTCAGTCGGCATTCTTCAAGATCACCGGTATCATCCCTTACGAGGATGCAGTCACATACATGAAGAAAGCCATCGACAAGAGCTACGGAAAGAAAGGCGAGAACGTGGTCAAGATGAATTACGCCGCAGTCGACAGAGGCGGAGAGTACACCAAGGTGGAAATTCCTGCCGACTGGAAAGACATTACGGCCAAATTCGAAAATCCTAACAAGGACAGACTCGCTCCTGAATTCGTGAAGAATATCGCCGATGTAGTCAACGCCCAGTGCGGAGACACCCTCCCGGTAAGCGCATTCAAGGATGCCCCGGACGGTACTATTCCTGACGGAACGGCCGCATACGAAAAGAGAGGAGTTGCAGTGAAGGTCCCTGAGTGGAATCCTGACAACTGTATCCAGTGCAACACCTGTGCATTCGTCTGCCCTCATGCAGCAATCCGTCCGTTCCTCATGACCGCCGAAGAAGCCGCAGCAGCTCCTGCAGGCATCAAGAAGGCACAGGGCAAGGCTGTATTCAAGGAATACACGTTCACCATGCAGGTTACTCCGGCTGACTGTACTGGTTGCGGCAACTGTGCCGACGTATGTCCTGCCAAGGAAAAGGCCCTCGTCATGGTATCGGCTGAATCCCAGGAAAAGGAACAGGCCAACTTCGACTACCTGAACTCGCACATAGGATATAAGGATACTGTGCAGAACAAGTTCCAGAACGTGAAGAACGCACAATTCTCACAGCCTCTGTTCGAATACTCCGGCGCCTGCGCAGGATGCGGCGAGACCCCTTACATCAAGACCATCACGCAGTTGTTCGGAGACCACATGATGATTTCCAACGCCACCGGATGTTCTTCGATTTACGGAGCTTCATTCCCTGCATCGCCATACTGCACGAACGCCCAGGGTCACGGACCGGCATGGGCCAACTCGCTGTTCGAGGACAACGCCGAATACGGTCTCGGTATGAAACTCGGTTCCGACAGGGCAAGGCAGACTGTAGCCAAACTCATGGAGCAGGGACTCGCATGCACATGCTGCAGCGACGAGATCAAGGCCCTCTTCACGAAATGGCTTGAAAACAGGAACGATGCCAAGGTTACAAGAGAGGTTGCGGATGCCCTCGTTCCGCTTATGGAAGAATGCAACTGCGACACCTGCAAGGCATTGCTCGAATACAGACACTTCATTCCATCACGTTCGCAGTGGATATTCGGAGGTGACGGATGGGCATACGATATCGGATACGGCGGACTCGACCATGTCCTCGCTTCCGGAGAAAATGTCAACGTGCTCGTACTTGACACCGAAGTATATTCAAATACCGGCGGACAGTCATCCAAGTCAACTCCTGTCGGCGCAATAGCCAAATTCGCCGCTTCAGGAAAGAGAGTCCGCAAGAAGGACCTTGGAATGATGGCCATCAGCTACGGTTATGTATATGTGGCACAGGTTGCAATGGGTTCGAATCCGGCGCAGTTCTTCAACGCCATCAAGGAAGCCGAAGCATACGACGGACCGTCACTCATCATTGCCTACTCGCCATGTATCAACCATGGTCTGAAAGCAGGAATGGGTCTGAGCCAGAAGGAAGAGAAACTCGCCGTCGAGTGCGGATACTGGCATCTGTACAGGTACAATCCGGCTCTCGAAGCTGAAGGAAAGAATCCGTTCAGCCTTGACAGCAAGGAACCTGACTGGAGCAAGTTCCAGGACTTCCTGAAAGGAGAGGTACGTTTCGCATCGCTTTACAAGATGTTCCCGAATGAAGCCGGAGAACTTCTTGCCAAGACCGAGGAATTTGCCAAAGTAAGGCTCAACACATACAAGAGACTTGCAGGCAAGGAATAGCGGTGGACACACGTATTAAATAAAGAGGGGGGGGACAAATCCGAAAATTTGTCATGCCTCCCTCTTTTTTAAATCTCATTGACATGAAAAACATACTTCTTGCTATTGCAGCATCTGCGATTTTCGGCCTCATGCCACAGGAAGCATCCGCCCAGCCGAATACGGATTTCAGACCTGACATGACGGTATATCTCTATGCCGATACTGACGCTGCGCCGAAAGGAGACCCTGTCTACGGGAAAGTCATAAAGACCATGGGCCTCAATATGAAGGAGGAAAACGGACTTTCTGGGGACGAGACCCTCGGCGCCGGAGGAGAATTGGGCAATATCTCGGATTTCGCCCGCGTAGACCTCTATCTGCCGGAAAATCCGAACGGGCAGATGATCGTAATCTGTCCGGGAGGGAGTTATTCCATCGTATCATCCTACAATGAAGGCGTCTATGTAGCCAAGTGGTTGGACAGCCTCGGCATCGCCGCTGCGGTCGTCAAGTACAGGCTGCCGAACGGCCACTGCACTGTTCCCCTTGAAGACGTGCATAACGTATTCAGATATTGCCGCGAACATGCGGAAGAATTCGGTGTGAAACAGATCGGCGTCATGGGCTTTTCCGCAGGAGGACATCTTGCGGCATCCGCCACGACATTGTACACGGACGAAGCCACGAGGCCGGATTTCTCCATACTGATTTACCCGGTGATTGCAATGGATGAAGTTCCTTCCCACACCGATTCACGATTCAACCTCATAGGGAAAAATGCCGACAGCACCCTGAGAAAGTATTATTCCCTGTACACGCAGGTGACTCCTGACACGCCTCCGGTATTCCTTGCACATTGCACGGATGACGGTGCAGTACCCGTAATCAACAGTATAGTATTTTACAATGCGTTGGTGGACAATCACGTAAGCGCAGAAATGCACATATATCCTGTCGGAAACCATGGCTGGGGAGGCTCTACCTCCGAATTCGTTGAAAACGACAGAATCGGATACGCAAGGAGCGAATACGAGACATCCCTTGCAAGATGGCTCGCCACACAAAGGGAATCAATAAAATAAACCTCTGAGGAGCAGAACGCGTTCTGCGACGGACCTCCCGGCGAGGGAGGTGGCGGAGGGTGGCGCCCCTTAACAAGTCGGGAGCGGTTTATGAGAATGTCCGGTGGACATTCGAAAGCGAGCAGGGTCGCAATAGCGACTGGGGATTAAGAAAATGCGGATTTCGGAGAAATCCTTAACGACAGTTCGACGAATTCCTTAATCCTGAGCAACATCAATTCGTCGGACTGACGTTAAAATTATGAGAAAATTTCTTTTATCTGCGGCAATGCTGTTTGCCGCTGTGGCCGTCTTCGGACAGACGGTATTGCCGAACGACCCGGAAGTACGCACCGGAAAATTGGACAACGGCCTCACCTATTACATCAGGCACAACGCAAATCCTGAAGACAGGGCCGAATTCTATCTCGCCACGAATGTAGGCGCCATCCAGGAAACGCCTGACCAGGACGGTCTCGCCCATTTCCTTGAGCACATGTGTTTCAACGGCACGAAAAACCTGCCCGGCAAGACAATGCTCGACTACCTCCAGAAAATCGGAGCGGAATTCGGACGCAACATCAATGCAGGTACGGGCGTGGAAGAGACTACCTACATGCTCAACAATATTCCTGTGACAAGGACGGGCATCATCGACACCTGCCTTCTCATCATGCATGACTATTCCCACTATGTAACCTGCGATCCTGAAGAAATCGACAAGGAAAGAGGTGTCATCCTCGAAGAAAGGAGGACAAGAAGGAACGCTGCATGGAGAATGCACGAAAAATCCCTTCCTTATTATTACGGTGACTCCAAATATGCAACCTGCACCCTTATCGGCAGCGAGGAAAACCTGAAAAACTTCAAGCCGGAAAGCCTCGTGAACTTCTACAGGACATGGTACCGTCCTGACCTTCAGGCCGTGATTGTCGTGGGAGACGTGGATGTTGACTATGTGGAAAACAAAATCAAATCCCTGTTCGAAGATATCCCTGCCGCTGAAAATCCACAGCCAAAGGAAAATATCATCATCCCGGGCAATGACGAGCCTGTAATCGGAATCATCACCGATCCGGAAGCTACCGCCACGACTTTGGAAATCCTATGGAAAAAGGATGCCATGCCGGAAATGCTCAACAACACCGACGCCGGCTTCATGCTCGAATTCATGAAAGGCATTGTGGCCAATGTAATGTCCGAAAGATTCAATGACATCACGGCAAATCCTGAGGCTCCGTTCCTCTATGCCGGTCTCGGAACTGCCGGACTCTGCGAAACCTGCGAACCGGTACTTGGCTCTGTAGTCTGCAAGGACGGGGAAAGCATCCCGGCCTTCAAGGCATTCCTTACGGAAGTTGAAAAGATGAAACTTTACGGATTCAGCGAATCAGAAGTATCACGTGCAAAGGAAAACATCCTGACCGTGTATAAGAAGAATGCTGAAGGTGCTTCTACAAGGAAAAACGAAGATTTCGTACAGGGATACATCGACAATTTCTTCGACAACTACTCATACATGGTACCTGAGGTCGAGTACGAACTCGCACAGCAGATCTCGGCTGTCCTCACCGCCGATGTCGTAAACCAGTTCACTGCCGCCCTCATTCCTGAAAACAATCTTGTAATCGTTTACAAGGCTCCTGAAAAGGAAGGCATTGCACATCCTTCCGAAGCTGATTTCCTCAATGCGATAGCGGAAGTGGAATCAAGCGAAATCGAAGCTAACGAGGAGCAGAACTTCGATATTCCGCTGATGGATGCCGACGCCCTTGCCGGCTCCAAGGTGGAAAACATGACCTCAACTGTAAGCGGTGCAGAAGAATGGACTCTTGCCAATGGCCTCAAAGTGGTCGTACTGCCTGTGGATTACAGGAAAGACGAAGTGAAAATGAACCTCCGCATGCCTGGCGGACGCTCCCTCATTGCCACTGAAGACCTTGTACCGTTCGAGGAGAACATTTTCGCGATGTATCTCGGAAACACCGGAATTGCAGGATTTTCGGGAACTGATTTGAGGAAAGTCCTTGCCGGCAAGACAGCAAGCGCAATGCCGTATATCTCGTCCACACGCCATGGTATCTCGGCATCGTCAACACCGAAGGACATTGAAACGGCATTCCAGCTCATGTATCTCCTCTTTACGGAGCCGAGATTCGACGAGACAGAATTCATGACCGGAATCAACCAGCTCAAGGCCATCCTGCCGAACGTGCTGAAACAGCCTGACTTCATATTCAGCGGAGAACTGACGAAAACATTGTACGGCAACAATCCGAGACAGTTCACTATCACCATGGAGACTTTGGAGAAGGCTGATCTCGCCACATTGAAGAGGGTGTATGAATCCATGTACGACAACGTCAGCGGGGCCGTCCTGACAATAGTCGGAAACGTAGACAAGGAGAGCCTGCTTCCGCTCGTGGAGAAATACGCAGGTTCGCTTCCTGGCACCGGCACTGCCGACAAATGGACCGATACGGGTGAAGGCCTCGTAAAGGGCAATGTCGAGAACCACTTTGCCGTGACGATGGAAACTCCGAAAAATACCGTACTTCAGATATATTCGGCCTACATTCCATACTCCGTGGAGACTTCCGTAATGATGGATGCCGCAAAATACATTCTTGACATGATATATACGGAAACCCTTCGTGAAGAAGAAGGCGGCACATACGGAGCCTCAGTAGGATGCGACCTCAGGTACGAACCTGACGAGCGTGCCACCATACAGGTATATTTCGAGACGAATCCGGAATCGGCAGCGAAACTGACTGCTTCCGCCAAGGCCAGCCTGTATGATCTGATGAAAAACGGGCCGACCGACGAACAGGTAGCCATGGCCGTCGCCAATTTCAGGAAAAATCTGCCGGAGTCGAGAAATTCCCTCGATTACTGGGCTGGAAATATCGAGACCTATTATGAGTGCGGAATCGATTACGACAAGGAATATGAAGCCGCTATCGAAAAGATTTCAGCAAAGAACATACAGAAGGTTCTCAAGAAAATCCTGAAACAGGGCAACTTCATCGAAGTGATGATGTATCCGGCGGATGCTACTGCAAACAATTAATAAACAATAGATAAGAGATTGGCTCAAAAGGAGGAATTTCAAGGCTTGCGAAGATGAGAAAACCGCAGTGTACTGGTGTACATGAGGATTTTCGAATCAAGCGTAACGCAGAAATTACCCTTTTGGGCCGGTCTTTTTTATTCAGCTACATAGCGTAGAAGCAACTTGCGGACATGGTCAGAGACAGCTTTGGCCGTGTCCGTAGTCGTTTCGAGCATTTCCGCTATATTCTTGTGCTTCATCAATTCTATCGCGTCCTTTTCAGTCTGGAAAATTTCACCGACATAATCCTCGTAAGTCTCGTCCGCAGCATGCTCGATTTCAGTAATCCTGTCGCACTGCATCGTCATCATGGAAAATTTCTTCTTCATGTCGTCGAGACCGGAAACTATCTGTGTCAAGGCATCTGCTTCCGCCACTATATACTCCGCAAGCTCCACCAACTGAGGGTCCATCTTGTTCGGCATATACCTGATGACAGCCTTGGCTGAATCGTTTATATTGTCGAGGACTTCGTCTAAATTGACAGCCACCGTCTGCAGGTCGACCTTGGTAAAACGGGAAAAAATATTCTCATTCAGAAGCCCGTAGATTTCCGTCAGCATGGCGTCGCCCTGCACTTCGCAGAGTTTCACCTCCTTTTCCAATTTCTTGCGTTCCGTGATGTCGTCGCTGTTTACCATTGCAAGGAGGGCCGAAGAAGCCTGTCTGATATAGGCTACCTGTCTCGAAAAGATCGGCTGGATATGGGCTTTGGCCACGAAAAAATGCCTCAATCGTCTGATAAGTTTCATAAAAACAGGGGTATAGTTCCAAAAAGTGTTACAAAATAAGAAAAAACTTACAAAAAAAGAAAAACATTATCCGCTTTTTCTTTTTTCGTAACTCTGTTCCGGTTTTTCAATATAGTTTTGTGGCAAAAGTCAAAGAATATGATAAGTAGAAACGAATATGGAAAACCGATAAATAAAGGCCGGTTCTTTTTCTGTTCAGAATGCATTTCCGCATACGCCTTGCTTATTTTCATCCCGGCCTTTATTTATTCGTGTTCCGACAGCGGCATGGACAGTCACGATTACGCAAACCATGCTTTCACTGAAATAAGGATTGCGGGGGCGTCGGCATACGCAGCGGACAGACCTGAGGGGAATACTGTCGACATTTTCATTTATGACGATGACAAGGCCGGAAGATTGGACACATATCAGAGAGCAGTCCTGAGCCATGATCTAATGGTGGAAGCGGCGTCGAGGACGGGAGACAAGGTCATGGCCGTCATAGTCAACCCGCAGAATGACGGGTACGAATGGGATGAAATATCCTCCTATGAAGCACTTATGAACATTTATGCCGACCTGAGGATGGAGGACGCCGGCCACCCGACGATGAGCGGGACTTTCAGATTCCGTGCAGATGCGGCAGGTTCCGTGCTCGAAACGGCCGTCACTCCGCTTATGTCGGAAATAAGGCTCCGATCCCTGAGATGTGATTTCAGCGCCACGCCGTACAGTGGTGCCGTAATGACTGACGTGTCGGTATGTCTTTCCAATGCCAACTCCGCTGCTGGTCTCTTCAGGCAGGAAGGTTTCATGCCTGAAGCCCCGGTAAATACACAGGGAACTCCCGAAGGGGCGGAAACCGACATGCCGAATCCGGAGATCCTGACCTGCAGCGTAGACGGGGATGTCGGCGGTTCGGCCGTCAATACGGACATCTCCCTCTACTGCTATCCGAACGAATGCGAAGAGGAAAATACCGGCTCACCGTTTACAAGACTTGTAATTTCCGGGAATATCATGGGTAAAAAGTATTATTATCCTATAAACATCAACAGAGGCGAATTCGGCCCGGTGGCCGGGGCGGCCGGAATAGGCAGAAACCGCAGTTACGTCTTCGACGTCGTCCTGCGGAGGACAGGGGCATTGACACCGCATGAAGCGGTATTGCCGGGGACTGTGGAGCTGTCATGCTCCGTAGTTGCATGGAGTGAAAACGGTGACACTGAAATAATCTTCTGACATGAAACGAAATTTCCTGACAATTCTTGCCCCTGTCCTGTTCTGCCTTGTTTCCTGCACGGAAAAGCTGCCGGTAACGGACTCCGGTACGCGTGGAAACTATACAGTACGCTTCGATACATCGGCGTCAAAGGCCATAGACCCGGACGAAAACATATTGCATGACATCAATCTTTTCGTATTCAACGAATACGGAGTATTGGAAGAGAAAATCTATGTGGAAAATTATACGGAGGCCGTCACGTCAGGCGGGATAAGACTGACATTGGTTCGAAACTGTACATACGACGTCTACGCCTGCGCCAATACGGGATATGCCGTCAATGCGGCGACAGTCGTGGAACTCATGTCTGCAAGGCATTACATAGCCTATCCTGACGATTACCGTAACGGGCTGCCGATGAGCGGGACATGCAGGTTCACGGCAGGAAAGGACGATATTGTCGACGTACCGCTCGTCAGGCTTTTCGCCAAGGTGACAATATGCATGGACAGGAGCCGCTTGGATGACGATGTGGAAATGAATGTCAGAAGCATCAGGCTCGGAAACTGTCCAAAATACTCCACGATTTTCTCCCGCAATGCCATTGCCGATACCGACGGGTTCTTCCCTGCAGGCTTCATCAGGACGGAAAGTGAGGTTGACATACTGAATACTATGGACTTTGACGGAAAAAGCGGAGAAGTGACACTGTATATCCTCGAAAACATGCAGGGAGAACTGCTTCCAGGCAATACTTCCGAGTCCATGAAATATTTTCCTGACGGCGATGCCCGCTCCGATTACTGTTCATTTGCGGAACTCAGTATCGAATATCTGTCGCCTGCGGCATATTCAGTCCCGGGTGAATATCTTATATACAGGTTCTATATAGGGACTTCGCCTGCGGACTTCGACGTATGCAGGAACACTGACTACAGGGTGACAATATCTCCGTCCGGAGACGGCCTCGGAGAAGACGGCTGGAGAATAGAACATGACGGAATGGCCGGACGGGTGGAAAGCATATCTCTCAACTACAGTTCGTTGCGCATGAATTACGAAGGCGAGAGCGTCCGGATAAGCGCATACACCGAGCCTGAAAACATCGGGGAAGACATGCTTTTCTGGTCAAGTTCGGATGAAGACGTGGCATCGGTATCTGCCGACGGCACGGTCACGGCCGTAGGAGAGGGCGAATGCATCATAACATGTTCTTCGTCCGACGGTACGGTTTGGGATGAATGCGAAGTCAGCGTAAAAATGTCCCCGTACTATATGAAAGTGTATCCCGGGAATTTCATCCGCTGTAAAAGAGGCGACGACATCACCGTCTCATGCGACTATTTCCCTCCGGATACGGAATTCGACATAGGCATGGAAGAATTGGAATATGACAAGGCGCGGGGAATATACGACTACACTCTCGGCAGTGACGGCAGATCCGTGACACTGCACACGAAAGCAAAAGGCAGCGGGCTGCTGTATATGGAAACGGGATACCCTGTAAATACAGCGGAAATGATAGTAATCGTCGTGGACTGATTCAGAACAAAATATTCATAATCGTATCCGTAGCCCCGCAATTTCCTTTGCAGTAATCGTATGCGGCACGACTCACACGGGAAAGATATTCCGGATCGTCATGCAGTTTCCCGAACCACGCTGCAATATCGGCCTCATCCTTCACCGGCACGGCTGCGCCGGAAGGCATAAGCTCCACGAACTGAAGATTCTTGTGATACTGTGGTCCCATGACTACAGGCAGACCGTACACCGAGGCCTCTATCACGCTGTGAGGCATATTGATGAAGCCTCCTCCGATAAGTGCGGCCCATCCGTATCTGTACAGTTTGGACAGCATTCCGACCTTGTCTATAATCAGCACCTGAGCGGATTCCAAGCCGGCATCAGGCTGACGTCCGGCACTCTCGTATTCGCTGTAAACCGCAGCGCCTCCCTTCACGGATTCCACTATATGCCTTATCGGCTCAGGATCGGGTTCGTGCGGGATGAAAAGGAATTTCTCGGACGGGTATTTCAAACAGAGCGAAATGACGAGATCGTCATCCTTGAAACATGTGCTGCCTGCCACGAAAACCTTTTTCCCTCCGGACCATCTGTCCACTATGTCGTCATGCCACGGGGCGGAAGCGGTATCGTTCACCCTGTCGAAGCGGGCATCGCCTGCCACGCATACCGATTTGCAGCCGATAGCCTCCAATGCCGCCTTGGTCTCGTCGTTCTTGACCATTATTGTCTTGTATGAAGTACGCAGGAGCCTACGGTAGGCATGTCCGTACCATTTCATATAAGGGGAATTCTTGGTAGCAAGAACTGACATTATGTACGTGTCCACCCCGTGCAGACGCAGCTGCCTGAGATAGTTGAACCAGAATTCTCCTATCGTGAACACTGCTTTGGCAGGTCTTACCGTCTCCACGAACCTTCTTGCGTTCCGTGCGGTATCGAGCGGAAGATAAAAGACCCAGTCCGCCACCGGCCAGTTCTTCCTTATCTCATATCCTGACGGAGAGAAAAACGTCAGGAGTATCTTTCTTTCGGGATACCGTTTCCTGACAGCTTCGATGACCGGCCTTGCCTCCTCGAACTCGCCCATGGATGCCGTATGGAACCATATTATGTCCTTATGGCCTTTCACGGCTTCGGCTATTCTGTCCAATACATTTTTCCTTCCTTCGACGAAGAGTTTCATTTTACCGTTCCACAATGCCATGACATGCAGAAAAAACGAAACGATACTGATAGCAAGACTGTACATGAGATTATGCGGTTATCTTAAATATTGTGCAGTAAATGTATTGCCCTCGGCAATCAGTTTTTCCGGAGTACCTTCGAATACCACACGGCCTCCGTTGTCCCCCGCATCCGGACCGAGATCTATCACCCAGTCGGCGGATCTGATTACGTCAGGATTATGTTCGACCACTACTATCGAATGCCCCTTGGCTATCAGGGCATCGAAAGACCGCAGAAGTTTTTCCACGTCATAGAAATGCAGTCCGGTCGTAGGTTCGTCGAATATGAACAGTATTCTCTGCCCTCCGGCCTTGTCGGAATACTGCTCGTTCATCGACAGGAAATAAGCCAGTTTTATCCTCTGGCTCTCTCCCCCGCTGAGCGTACTGCTGCTCTGTCCGAGTTTTATATATGACAGGCCGACATCCACGAGAGGACGGAGCCTTTCGGCAATCCTTTTGGCAAGAGGTTCGTTCTGTGAGGAAAAGAACGAAATGGCTTCCTCGACGCTCATGTTCAGGATGTCGTCGATGTTCCTTTCCTTGTATCTGACCTCAAGAATATCCGGTTTGAAACGCTTTCCGGAACATGCCTCGCAGACCATGGTGACATCCGCCATGAACTGCATTCCTATCCTCACGACGCCTTCGCCCTGGCATTCCGGACAACGGCCTCCGTCCATGTTGAACGAAAAATACGATGGTGTATAGCCGTTCACCTTGGCGTAAGGCTGTTCCGACAGCAGTTTCCTGATGTCGTCGTAGACTTTCAGATAGGTCACCGCGTTGGAGCGGGAACTCTTGCCTATCGGATTCTGGTCCACGTATTCCACCTGCGTGATCCTGTCCAGATTTCCCGACAAACCCTTGAACACGCCGGGAGCTGAGCCTACATGGTTGATGTGCCGGAACAACGCCGGATAAAGGATATCCCCTACCAACGAGGATTTTCCGCTTCCACTCACTCCAGACACCACGGTAAGCACGCCGAGAGGAAATTTGACGTCAACTCCTTTCAGATTGTGCTCCGCAGCTCCCTCGACCGTTATGAAATAGGACGGACTGTGCTTTTCACGGACATATCTCTGCCTCTTTCCGAACAGGTACTGCAATGTAAGGGAGCGTTTCATGACTTCCGGCGAAGGTTCCTTGTCGATTTTTCCTTCGAATACGATTTCCCCGCCGTTGATTCCGGCCATGGGCCCGATGTCTATCAGAAGATCGGCCGCCCGCATTATTTCCTCGTCATGTTCGACTACTATGACGGTATTTCCGATGTCACGCAGCCTTTTCAGGACAGCAATCAGCCTTGCTGTATCCCGGGGATGGAGACCGATACTCGGTTCGTCCAGAATATACAGGGACCCGACAAGGGAACTTCCGAGTGCCGTGACAAGGTTGATTCTCTGGCTTTCCCCGCCCGAAAGGGTGTTGGAAGTACGGCTCAGCGTAAGGTACGACAGCCCGACGTCCCTGATGTATCCGAGCCTTGACAGGATTTCGCCGATAGCTTTCGATGCGATGGCATGTTCATAATCGGACAATTGCAGATTGCTGAAAAAGTCGTACAGTTCATCCACGTTCATGCACATCAGTTCATGGATGTTCCTGCCTCCAACCTTCACGTAAAGTGCATCTTTGCGCAATCTGCTGCCTCCGCATGTCCGGCACACGGTCTTGCCTGAATACCGGCTGAGCATGTATTTGTACTGGACCTTGTACTTGTTCGCCTCGACCCAACGGAAAAACTCGTTGAGCCCTATGAGGGATTCTTCCTCGGTGGCTGCGGCATGGCCGTTCCAGACGAGGTCCTTTTCCTTGTCGGACAATTCAGCATAGGGTTTGAATACCGAAAGACCGTATTTGTAGGCGTTTTTGACCATGTGGTCCCTGAACCAGCCCATTTTTTCGCCTCTCCAGCACGCAATTGCCCCGTCATAAATGCTTTTGCTCTTGTCTGGAATCACGAGATCTTCGCTTATGCCGATTATCTGTCCGAGTCCGCCGCAGTCAGGGCATGCCCCGAGGGGACTGTTGAAACTGAACATATATTCGTCCGGTTCGGAGAATACCATTCCGTCGGCTTCGAACCTGTCGGTAAATTCCTTCAACCTGCCGTCATCCGTACTCACGAGCAATTTGCCGTCGCCCTTGTCGAAAGCCGTGGCGATGGAGGACAGGAGCCTTGTACGGAGCTCTTCCCAATCATCGGAGCCGTGTTCCGGAAGTTTCAGCCTGTCGACGAGCAGATAGAGGTTTTCGGGATATTCTCCCGATTCCGCCATTTTCATTATCTCTTCTATTCTCACGACCGCACCTGAGGAGAAGAACCTCGAAAAACCCTCCTTCTTCAATTCGAGCATCAGTTCCACCTTGTCGGAACGTCCGCTCCATTTCAGATCTGCAAGGATATAGGCAGCTGAAACCCCCGAGTCAATGATATATTCCACCACATCATTGGAGGTATTGCATTTGACTTCTACGCCTGAAACCGGAGAATAGGTGCGTCCTATCCTTGCGAAAATTATTCTCAGATAATCGAAAATTTCCGTCGTGGTGGCAACCGTGGAACGCGGGTTGCGGGTATTGACCTTCTGCTCTATGGCAATGGCGGGAGGTATGCCCTCAATGGACTCCACGTCCGGCTTGACCATCCTGCCGAGAAACTGTCTCGCATACGAGGAAAGGCTTTCCGCAAAGCGTCTCTGGCCTTCGGCGAAAAGCGTATCGAAAGCAAGGGAGGATTTGCCGGACCCTGAAATCCCCGTAATCACCACGAAGCGATTACGGGGTATTTCCAATGATATGTCCTTGAGGTTGTTTACCCTCGCCTTTCTTATGACAATGCTTCCCTCGTCCATATTGAATTCACTTTATGTTACTGCTTGCGAACGCCGTATTATCTGATTTTTTCAAAATACGGGATACGGTCGAGCGGTACGGTGACAGTGACTGTCTTGCCTCCGCGATATACGGTACCGTCATCGGCACGCCATTTTCCTTTCGGAAGCACGACGGTCCTCGTACCTTCTCCCGGAGCAAGCATCGGAGCCACGATGATGTCCGTTCCGAGCACGAACTGATCCTTTATTTGGGCATATCCGTTGCCTGGGAAGGCATATTCCATGGAATTCATTATGGTAGAGCCGGTTTCAGCCGAGGCCTTCACGAGTTCCATGATCTTCGGAAGCATTTTTTCCCTTATCTGCACTGACTTGAGCACTGCGTCAAGATGCCTTTCGTCCAATATCCTCCACGGTGCGACGGAGAACTGCATCATGGTCATCAGCGCATGGCACTGTGCGGAACGGACTATCAGGTCCTGATCTATCTTGCTCTTCACAAGGAAGGATTCCATGCTGCCTCCGCCTATCATGTCAGGACAGGAGAATGTATATCCGAGCAGGTTCTGTACGAGCATTTCAGGAATCAGTTTCTGCAAATCCGTCCATGAATGGACCTTGTCCTGCAGTCTCTGTACGAGCGGCTGTCCGCCCATCTTCCAGCTTGCACGGAATTCGTTGTAAGGATATTGTATTCCTATCTCGGAAAAGGCCTTGCACTGGTCTGCAGGCAGGTAGCCGCCCTTGCTCACGGCATCCATCGGATAGAAATTGAAATCGCCGGCATCGAACTTGAATCCGTCCACGCCGTAATTTTCTGTCAGATTGTCAAGCTGCTTCCTGAACCATTCCACGGACTGCGGATTCGAAAAATCGAGGACTGCCGACGTTCCGTTCCACCAGCGGACAGGATAAGGCTGCGACGAGGTCTCCCAGTCTCCCGGAACGCTTTCCGGAGAAAGGAGAAAGCCCTTGAAACCGTTGATTTCACGGCAGATAAGATATTGGTCCATGCTGACGAAAGGACATATCCAGAGCATTACCTTGAATCCCATGTCGTGAAGTTCGTCAATCATGGCTTTCGGGTCAGGGAAACGGCCCGGATGGAAGGTCCATTTGCCGTAATCCTCCTGCCATGTGTCATCTATCATGATGATACCGGCCGGAAGTCCGTTTTTCAGGATATTGCGGGCATATTCGAGGACGCCCTCCTGATTCTGGTAATAAAGGAGTTCGATCCATGTATTGTACTGAGGCTTGGTAAAGAATTCCTCAGGCGGCAGTTGGCCCGAAGTCGGAAAGAAATTGTCGGCCGCATAGGTCCTTGCTTCGGCAAGCGTGCTTCCGGCAACTCCCGTTTTCACCTCAACTCCCTGCCTTACGCTTATTTCAATGAAATCTTCCTTTATCTTATAGCAGAACGGTTCGTCGCACCATACATAGCGGCCCTTGTCGGTAAGAAGCAGCGGCTGCGTCTGATTGGAACGGTTGGCCGTGAACAGGTTGCCCTGCGCTCCTACGGCGAAAGGCATTTCCGAACCTGTATTGACGTATGCACCCCATACGTTTTCGCCCTCTGTCAGAGGAATTTCAATCACGGTCATGGCCGCAGGATCGCTGTCTGAGCCCGCTGCAGAGGCTGTAAGGAACGGCAAGGCAAGAATCGCTGCCGCCAACAAAAAAGTTCTGAACTTCATATCACAATTTTCAATAATTATAAAACAAATCTAAGAATAAAAATCAATTCATACGAAAAAACCGTCCGGAATTTTGCCGGATTTCAAGGAACGGCAAAAATTCCGGACGGCTTACCTGGCTCATTCTGACCGGCTACGGGAAATTATTCCGCCTTGAATGAAGTCAGCAGATTGTAGCCCGTGGTCTCGTCCCATACACCCTCGTTGGCAAAGCGTACGCTGAAACGCGGGTCATCCTTGAGCGTTTCGGCTGCATCGCAGATGTTGATGTACAGATTGTATTCCTCTCCCGGTTCGAGATCCGCCGGAAGAGTGAGCGTATAGTCCAGATAGCTTGACTTGCCGCCTTTCCATGAACGCGGATCCACGTCCGGAGTGAAGACATATTTCTTGTCGGCATTGCCCTTCTGCACGAGGACGAGTTCCAGTTCATGCTCATTGATAAGAGATGCGAAGCCCACGTTGTCTATCTTCAGATGTATCGGAAATTCCGCACCTGCGGTGTAATCGTCACCGAAGTCAGCTCCACGCAGCACGAGACGGTAACCGAGTCTCAGGACAATCTCGTCATAGCAGTCGCCTTTTCTCCAGATGTTGTGCGTGGCGGTATTGTAACCGCTGTTGAGATAGGACCAGTGATAGTCTTCGCATGCCTTGAGAGCTTTTTCGCATTTGCAGTATGCTTCCACGGCAGCACAGGTCTCGCCTCCCATGCTTGCATAGTTGGTCTCCGTCATCCACAGAGGGCGTTCTCCTTCACGGCTGAACGTACCCATGTCGGTGCCGTCGGCAAGGAAGCAGTCGTTATGGCCTGCAAGCCTTGAAATGTCCGAACCGTTGAATGCAGTCTTGGCCGTAATCGAATCCGCCACTTCCATTTCGATGCATTCCAATTTGTATTCTCCTGTACGCATGGCTATCTGACGGTTTTCAGGCATTGCATCAAGTAGTGCACGGACCAATTTCCTGCGAGCTGTCCAGTCTTCGTCCTTGGTAGGATTACGTGTGAAGTTGGTCGTATAATACCATTCTCCCCATGCCCCTACGAAGCCTGCCTGGAGCACATAGATGACATCTCCGTATTCCTTGAATATCGGAGCAAGCTGCTTAACATGCCTGAGGACCACGTCCACCTCCGGGTCCCACGGCTGGGCGGCATTGCTGTCAGAACTCTTGTAAGCGAAACGCAGCACGGCCTTGCAACCGCCGTCCCTGTGCGCCTGCAGGCTCTGACGGATAACCTCGAGCGCATCGTCGCTTATGTCGCCATTCATAAAGTCGGTAAGATAGAAAAGGGTCAGTGTAAGACTCTGCTTCTTGAATCTCTGCGTCTCCATGGAACTCAGCGACACCGGACTCGGGATATTGCCGTCATCGAACCTTATGGTAAACTGGGTGTAAAGCCCTCTCTCCGGATTGATGAAGTCCTCATCGGATTCCGTGTAGTTTACTTCAAAAACTTCAGGCTCAACCGGTAATTGGTCCTCTCCTTCGGTTTTACCTCCGTTCTCTCCGCCGTTCTTGTCGCAGGAACAAGACATGAATGCCGTTGCCAGTATGGCCGACATGGCAAGCAATCGTAATGAAATTCGTGTCATAATCATCGGGTTGAAATTATCTTATTTAAGATTATACATTCCAAGCATTTTCATAACAAAATTATAAAAGACGGAAAGTTACGGAACATAAATTGAATTTATTTTTTCAAAATTTATTGGCAGAAACCTTATAAAATAGATTATTTAACTGAAAATAAAAAAATTACTGCACAGTACAGAAGTGGAACCTTAAGGTTTCGCAAGGTTTCGTTTCTCATTGTTTCCGACAAAATGCTTATATTTGCGAAAGCAATCAGGACTCTTTATGCCGAATTTTTCCACACAAGAAAGGAGAGCGGCCATTCTCCGACTCATAGACAGACAGAATTCCGTTTCCGTCAGCGAACTTTCCAGAATGTTCGGAATATCGGAAGTTTCGATAAGAAAGGATCTGAAAACGATGCAGAGGGCGAACCTGCTCATGCGCAACAGAGGCGGTGCCATGAGGATTCCGGTCGCAGACGACGCTTCCGACATGCCGTTAGACACCAAAATCTACGAAAATATCCGTGAGAAATCCGGCATAGGCAAATTGGCCGCATCCATGATATGTGACGGGGATACCGTCATGCTGGATTCCGGCACGACGACTCTCGAAATCGCCAAGAACCTGAAGTGGTTCAACAGGCTGACCATCGTGACCAATGCCATCAACATCGCACTTGAAATCAAGAAGTACAACAGATTCAATACGATTCTCCTCGGAGGCCATATCCGGAATACATCCCTGTCCGTCGTAGGTCCCGTTGCCGAGCAGAATGTCCGTTCATTCTATTGCGACAAGCTTTTTCTCGGAGTGGACAGTTTCAGCATGACTGACGGCATCTCCACGCCAAATATCGAAGAGGCGAATCTGAACAGGACCATGATGTCCATGGCAAGGGAGGTAATCGCTGTTTTCGACCATACGAAATGCTACAAAAGGAATTTTGTGCATATCTGCATGCCGAATGAACTCGACGCCATTGTTTCCGACAGGAAATTTCCGGGAAAACTGAAGGCCGAGCTGCAGGGAATGGGTGTAGATGTCCATATCGCAAATCTCGAGGAATAACCGGGTTTCAGAGAAATCCATAACGTCGTTTTGTCCGTTTCCGCCTTGTTACAGTGGACATTTTGTCACTGATTGTGACATTTTTTCCACATATAGGGCATTTTCCTGCATTGGTACGCAAATTGACTGTTTCCATAGCGTTCCCGCAAGGGTGCGGGACAAAAAAGATTGATAACAAATTAAAAAATAGGAGATTTGAATTATGGTACCTGTAAGAAGAACACAGAATTGGTTACCGGACATCTTCAATGATTTCTTCGATAACGACTGGATGGTCAGAACAAATGCTACGGCTCCTGCCATCAACGTATTAGAAAACGAAAACAGCTACGATATAGAAGTGGCTGCTCCGGGTATGACGAAAAACGATTTCAACGTCCATATCGACGAGAACGGCAATCTTGCCATAGAGATGGAAAAGAAAGTCGAGAACAAGGAAAACGACAAGAAGGGTCATTACCTCCGTCGCGAGTTCTCATACAGCAAATTCCAGCAGACCATGGTACTGCCTGACGATGTCGAAAGGGACAAGATCAGTGCGAAAGTGGAAAACGGTGTGTTGAACGTCCGTATTCCTAAGGTGGAAAAGAAAGCCGCCGAAACCAAACGCTCGATTGAAATCGAATAACCGGGGTTTCCGGTATAAATAACAGAGAGGCTGTCCTCCTTTTGGGGCAGCCTCTTTTTTAGTTTCCGCATGTCAGGGGCAGGCGGGGCGTTAAAGCACGAGATTCTCCATCCACCCGGAAGATATACAGCCCATACCGGCATTCAACCCGTACCCGCCGTCGACATTGCCGTAGCTGATAAAAGGAGGGACAAGACCTGCGAAAAGCAGGGATTCGTTGATTTTCGGATTGAGATAGTCATAGGCATGTGGCGTGACACTGAACATTTTCACTAAATACAACGTTCTCCTGAACACATTCTTTTCCGGTCCGATTTCCCAGTACTTGTCCCTGTCGTACGGTATGTCCACTATAACCTCCATGTCGGGAGTCTTTCCTCCGTCGTCCTCGAAGAGCACCATATCCGTCCCGTTGACAGGGCAAGTGACAATCGTTTCATAGTCGAGGACTTCAGCATCGGACGGCTGCACGGGAGAATACAGTTTGTATTTGAACGTTATCCGTGAAATTTCGGTTTCCGGCTCTTTCTCGGGATCGGGATATGTCGTTTCCATTCTTCTTTCGCCGATTATGACTATTCCGTAATACCGCTTCTCTCCGGAGTTGTCTTCCCTGTGGACAGTAAACCTGTGCCGGAGAGTTCCGTAGTTGTATATTTCCCTCGTCATTTCAATATCGGCACCTTCCGGAATATATGATACCGATGTCACGGAAGGGTATCCGTCGGCACCGGCTGCTACCGATACTTCATCGCCCGTCTCAAGGGGAACTTCAACAATGTAGTTATAGACATCCCCGGTTTTGGAATGGAATTCCGGAATCGCAGGCACTCCGTTCACCTTGAAATCAATGCTTATATTGGAGAGTTCCGCCGATGCACCGTATTCCGTCGCAGGCAGAGCTGCCGCAAGACTGATGTATGTCGTGTCATGGCCGTTGGACGGAAAACACTCAAGATAAAGCCTGCCGCCGTCGGATTTCAACGGCAAACCGATTTCCTTCTCGCACGATGCCAGCAGGACAATGGACATGGTCGCAATTATGAATGGTATGGCTTTCATCATCAGAATTTGAATGTATAACTGAATGAGGGAATTATGGGTACAAGGGAATAGACGATTGCGACAGGCTCCGACTCCGGGTTGAATGAGACACGCATCAGAATCGGGTTCATCCTGCAATAGGCGTTGTAGATACTTATGTTCCAGATGCTTTCATTGCCGCGTTTCGTCTTCCTGTGGAAATTGCAGCTCAAGTCAAGCCTGTGATAGTCAGGCATCTTGGCATTGTATGGTCCGGAAAAGAGATATTTTCTGCCTATCCCCTCCAAGGTGACTATATGCTCCGGAATCGTCACACGGTTACCGCTGTGGTAGTTCCATGTGGCGTTGATGTCGATGTTGTCGGTTATCCTGTACGACGCTGACAGGGTCAGTTTATGCCTGTTGTCGAACCTGTCCCTGAACCATGTGTCATGCAGACGGTCGAACTTTCTTTCACTCCATGACAAGGTGTAGGCAAGTGATCCCAGAAACTTTTCGGAAAGATATCTGGCCTCAAGCTCCGCCCCGTATGATCTGGCAAGGCCGCTGACAAACCCGTCCTCCCACATGTCTACCGGAGGAAAGATGGAGCCGGAACCTGAATAGATAAGACAGTTGGAGACAGTCCGGTAATATCCGCCAACATCCAAATGCCAGTTCCTTGAAATGCGTGCAAACACGCCTGCAGCGGCCTGTTGCGAATCCGAAGGCTTGACAACGGAAGTGGATGGCATCCAAAGATTGGTCGGAAGATCGAGATATATCGATGACAGCAGATGGGAATATTGGCTCATAAGCTCGTAGGAGGCCTTTGCAATGATGTTTTCCGTAATATCAAAGCTGGTCGACACCCTCGGCTGAGGTCTGATATATACCGCATCGCCGGAAAAATAACCGTCGAGCCTGACTCCTGCCGTAAAACTGAAAGGCCCGTAAACCATCTCGTCCTCCACGAATACAGACGCTTCGTCCGTCCTGTACATGATTGTCCCCGAATCTGAATTAAGTACGGTCTCTCCTGTCGTCTTCTCCAAAGATCGTGACGGCATGTACCATGCGCTCTGATATTCCGCTCCCGCCGAAATATTATGATGGCCGGATGAAAACGAAAAGAGTCCTTTGAAGCCGGCTGCATCCACGCTGCCCGAAGCCCTTTCTGTATATGTCATCGTCGTCAGGACATCATTCTGCAGGTTATTGCTCTTCTGCCAGTCGGAAATATCTGAATATCCTCTTGTGTAATAGAGGATTGCAGAAAGTGAGGAACGCCGTGAGAAAACATGCTTCCAGCTTGCCGATGCCGCAAGGTTGCCCCAACTGAGTCCCATTCTGTTGCCTTCGTCGGTATAATAGATTTCCTTCCCGTACAGTTTCTCCTCCGTGATCTTGCTGTATTTGAAGTTGTCGGTACCGGCGAAGAAACGGAAGTTTATCTTGTCATTGCTGCCGGGAATGTACGTAATGTTCACGTTGGAGTCAAATAAAGCATAGCCGCCTCTTGTCTTCGCCCCGTCCTCGGATTTGTCGAGTGCGAGCAGAGGGGACATAATCGCGTCAAGCCAGCTCCTGCGAATTGCGACATCGTAGGACAGCTTGTCCCTGATAATCGGGCCGTTGAGGGCTAACCTTCCGTCTAACAGTCCGATGGAGAAGGTGCCTCCGAATTTTTCCATGGAGCCGTCTTTGGTCGTAACGTCCACTACCGAAGACAACTTCCCTCCGAAACGTGACGGAAACCCGCTTTTGTAGAAATCCACCGACCTGATGACGTCCGTGTTGAACGAGGAGAACAGACCGGCAAGGTGAGATACCTGAAACAGCGGTACGCCGTCAAGCAGGAAAAGATTGTCGCTGCCGTCCCCTCCGCGTACATAGAGCCCGGACATGAGTTCCATGCCGGAAGCGACTCCCGACAGGTTCTGAAGGACCTTTATCAAATCCGGTGTACCAAGCAGGGCGGTACCTGTAAGCAGATCATCGCGGTCCAACCGCTTCAGTCCGGTATAGGCCTGCGGGGATCTCGCAGTCGATATGACAGCCTGTTCGAGGGTGTCTGCCGCTTCCATACCGCGGGATGCTGCCGGCAGGTTAAGGCACAGAAATGCTACAAGACTGCTAATCCAATGAATATGACACCCTTTCATATTCGAACAATACAGGAACTGTCAGCAACTGGTCCGTGGCGAAATCATAGTACGAACTCTCGATCAGGGCCTTTATCCCTCCTTTCTGGTCAAAAGTCAGTTCTTTGGCGATATTGTTGCTGTTCTTGCAGTCCACTCGTTCAATAATACGGTCATCTTCCATGTAGAGGTCCTCATCCTCACCCCTTTTTTCACCCTCGGTATAGATCTTTCCGGACTCGTCAATCCACCAACTGAAAGTCAGAATCATTGAATTTCCGTACATAAAATCAGTCACATACTCTCCGGTAGTCTTGTCATAGTCTATATACTGTTTTGGGATTTCAACATGTAATCTTTCTTTTACACCCCAAAAAGGATCGTACGGAAAAACTTTTAACGGAGTGCGCCACAACCAGTCCATATTCATAGTCTTTCCCTCGAATTCCGCCATCACGTCATCGCTTGCAATGCCATCGCCGTTGAGATCAAGCCTATAACCCTGAAATGTAACCGACTTGTATTCGTATTTCCCGACTACCGTGTCGCTTACCATTTCATATATATCATCTTCCTCCTCGGCACACGATACGGCCAAAGCTGTCAGGATGGCTAATGAAACGATTAGCAAGTGAATGGATTTAGTTTTCATTGTCAAATGATATTGTGATCAAGCCTACTCTATTGCGGGGATTTTCGGCAACTTCCCATGAATCGCACAATTCAATGTCTAAAGATATGCAATTTGCATTTAAAATCAAAATAAGATGCTTCCTGGCATAGTATGCGATGCGTTTGTCATGGTGAGCGTAGCCGAACCATCTGTTGCAATACGACAAATCAGAGAGAGGAAAACCGGCATCGCGGTCCTCGCTTCGCTGCGGAGGCTCGCCTTTCTTTTCCTCTCTCTGATTTTTTATCGATAATCGGGAATAAGCCCGACCTCAATTCAGAATTGTCTTTCCAACTGTCTTTCCCTAAAAATAGGTATTGCCCGACAATTTCAAGCCTTGTACCTTTGCAAAAAATTAAAAACAGACATTGTCCACTATAAATGCAAGTGCTGAAAGAGGGCATACGAGGTCGGATATTGACGGTTGCCAGACAACAATTCGAGAGGAAAGGCTATTCCAAGACTTCCATGCGCGAAATAGCGGAGTTGTCAGGTGTTGGCGTCGGGAATATCTATAACTACTTCACGAATAAAGATGAATTGTTCCGTGAAGTAGTCCGTCCTGTCTTGTGCGCTTTGGAAGTCATGCTGCAAGAACACCACGGCATACGGGGTGAGGACATTATGATGATGCGGTCGGAGAAATACCTGAAATCCTGCATTGACGAATATGTTTCGCTGATTGACAAGCACCGCGC
>CALURT010000019.1 GCA_944323245.1 uncultured Bacteroidales bacterium | reverse complement strand
CCGTTTGTTGCAGAGGACGGCCTTGAATCCGGCTTCGGAAAGGATGTCTACATAGCGTCTGAGGATTCCGGATTCGGTCAAATTTGAAATTGAATGATTGTTATTCATTGTTTTTTTTCTCCTTTCTTTTTACCGTATGCTTTAATTTCAAGACGGCAAAATTCAGTTCCAATTCTGTCGAAGTTTCGTCAGTCTGCATGTCTTCCCCGAAGAGATCCGCCATGATTTCCCCGGATTTTTCCATAAGTGATTTCTGACGGAATTTGTCTGGATTTGCAGACATCTCACCGATGGTACGAGAGAGTTCCCGAAGTTTTGCAAAGGTTTCAATAATGGCAATGGTGGTCTGCGTTGCCCGCTCTCCCTTCAAGATGGTGGCAAGCATGTACAGACCTTTTTCGGTGAATGCTTTGGGCAATACAGGAGAAAATCTTAATTTGGGGTTATCGAAAATTTCGATAACCTCGGCTTTTTCTTTTTTACTCAATTGAAAAATATAACCGTCAGGAAACTTTTCGGGATTATTCTTTACTGCTTCATTAATTCTCATTGTTTCCATGCCATATAACGTAGCCACATCGCTGTCCAAAATGACTTTTTCGCCCCTGAGGTCAATAATATAGTCCTCGGTAAGATTGAATTTTATAATACCTTCCATATACAATTGTTTTTATGTGTCAAAAATATAAGAAAGCAAAATTTTTGACTGTCGAAAAAAGAAAAATCGGGAAAAGAATTTCTCTTTCCGATGGTTTTTGCTTTTCCTGTCATTCCGAGCGGAGGTCCGGAGTACCGAAGTCGAGGAATCTGCTTCTGTCAACAGACCTCTCGACTGCCGCTCGAGGTGACATGAAAGTATGCTTGAGGTGATATAAAAATGAGCAGAACAGAAAGGCAGATGGTTCGGCTGCGCTCAGGACGACAAGGGTGCTCCGGACGGCAAAGAATGCTCCTGAGGATAAAAAAAGAGTGTGCCCCAAAAGGAGGAATTTCAAGGCTTGCGAAGATGAGAAAACCGCAGTGTACTGGTGTACATGAGGATTTTCGAATCAAGCGAAACGCAGAAATTACCCTTTTGGGCCACACTCTACAAAAAAATGAAACGTATTGTAATTTTACAGACAATCCGGCCTGGCAACCCCGAGCAGGGCATAAAGACCGTCTATGTCTGCATCTGTCACTCCATAATCATTGTATGCGGACGTCAAAGTCTCCCTCCAGTCCGGAGAGATGTTCAGATATTTACGCTTGAAATAATCATATTTGATGTACGCAAGGAAGTACTGGTATATGCCCTTGGGCTCGATCATCATCGCAGCATCGATATACTCCAAGCATTTGTTGATATCCGCCCTCGGCGTTACGAATGCCTTCTGCCCCTTGAGCAGGGCGACAGCTGCATAGAAAAACACGTCGGCATTGTCGAAGTTGTTTTCCATTCCTTTTTCAAAAGCCGGAATCGCCTTGTCATACAGCTTGAGCCGCAGATAACAAAATGCGATGGAGATGTTGATATCCTTGTTGTCGGGATGAGCCGCCAACGTCTTGCGATAGCTGTTTGCACATTTGTTGATTTCAGGCAGCGGCATTGCCGACAATGCACTGAAAGACGTGATTATTACAGGTTTCTTGCAGTATTCACAGATTTTATCTCCTGTAGAGACGGCCGCCCCGCAATGCGGGCATTCCAAATTGATAACTTCCATTGGTCTAAAGGTTCATTAAGATTTCAGTAGTTCTATTTCCGCCAACGAATTGTCCACAAAACGCTGGATTCTCTTGTTGATTTCAGGCAATTTTTCGTCAGAAGCGTCCTCGGCTTCATCGATCAGGCTTTCGCATTTGTCGATGATGGTGTTGAGCTGAGAAGCGGCCACTTCCTTTTTCAGCACGTTCGGCGCCAACCCGCTTATCTTGGTCGAAAGTCTGTCCACGACTGTCCGGTTGTTCGACTCCGTCTCATAGGTGATGCCCTTTTCTTCGCACAGCCTTGCATAGCGCGATGCCAGGAGTTTCATTTTTTCAATCTTGAAATTCAGGAGCTTCTTGCTGTCCTCGAATTCCTGCATTCCTGTATGATATCCGCTGTCGGCCTGAGCGGTCACGAGAGCAAGGATTATCCACAGCAGGGTGAGAATTATGAGCACGGCAATATCCACCTTGATGGAAACCCCGAGGCGGGCGAGAAGCAGTGAATACAGAAGCATCCACGCCAATCCCGCTACAATATAGTAGAGGGCATAGATACCGAACACCGCCTTGAACGGAACGGAAACAATCTCGCTTTTGCGGTTCAGGGAGATGATGTAACCGAAGAATATGCCTTCAAGCAGGACGGTATAGACCAAATTCAGCCAGAACAGTCCCGTGCTGTCTTCAGGACGGAACATGAAAAACAGGACAATCGTAAGCACGGCCGTTACGGCAGGCAGTACGATTTCCGAAATGATATTGATAGTCTTGTTTGACATGACTTTTGGATTTTATACAAAAAGAAATGAGATTACATTACCGGAGGAGGCGGAGGTACGCTGCCGAACAGGCTCTGCAGTTCGGCGCAGTTGCCTGCCTTGTCCCACTGGGCCATACCTGCTTTCCATACGTATGTTTCGCGTGTAAGCGTGCCCTGTGCCATCATCTGTTGCAGGGCGTTCATGTCGAACGGACCTTGCTGCACATTGTTTATCAGTACATGGTATGCAACTGCCATTGCCGGCGGCGGAGGAGGCGGCACCGCCGATTGCGGCGGTTGGGCGGCCGGCTGGGCGCCCATTGCGGCGCCTGCAATGTTGCCCATTGCAGCGCCGAAAGCGCCTCCTACGCCGAAGCCCATACCGAGACCCATGCCCGCTCCCATCATCTGGCCTGCACTGCCCTCGTTGTTGGCTGCGCCTTCCATGATGTCGAGCTGACGTTCCTGCTGGTAAGTATAGCCTTCCATGCGACGTTTTGCAGCTTCGGATTCTGCATCCTGTATCTTCTGGACATTCGGATTGCTCTTGTCGAAGTTGATCGATTCTATATCGAAGTTCGTGATCTGCATTCCGTATGCCTCGAATTCTTCCTGTATTCCTTTTTTGACGAAGTTGGACAACTCATCCAAGAACGCCGATATTCTCGTGACAGAGATCTTGTTCTGCTCGATGAATTTGCCTACATTACTCGTTAGTTTTCTTATTATCAGCCCCTTGAACTGTTCTATGACATCTTCCGTGGAAAAAAGGTGCTGAGTGCCGACCATCTCTCTCAGGAAAAGAGTGGAGTCGGTGATGCGCACTCCGAACATTCCGAATGAACGTACCGGAATGGCCATGCCGTACAGCGGATCCTGTACGTCGAACGGATGCGGCGTGCCGTATTTGAGATTTCGCCTCGTATTCTTGTTCACGTAGACGACGGTGGCGGTAAACGGCGAATTGCCTCCGTATGGCAGATTGATGAGTTTCTGCAGAAGCGGGATGTTACCGGTGGAAAGGGTAGTGGTTCCCGGACCGAACACGTCGTACACCGCACCTTCCTTCATCAGGACAGCTTCCTGTCCCTCCTGTACCACCAGGCGTGCGGCAGTGGAGATGTTGTCGTAAGGATAGCGCCAGAGAAGATCATCCGGCAACCCGTTGTATTCTATGCGGTCGAGCATCCCTTTGCGCTCTTCGCCTTGCCCGTCGAAAGTGGCTCCGTCCGTGCGTTTTCTGTTGAAAAGTCCCATGTCGGTTCTGATTTAAGGGTAATCAATTATGTGTTCGCTGCCCCTGCATGTGCGTGTGAGGCGTATGTAAATCAACCGGAAAGCCTTGAAAAAATTGTATTTCTCCAATGCCATCAATGCGTAATTGGAGCAGGATGGCGTGCAGACGCATCTTCGTCTGACGTTTTCCGGAGCGTATCTCTGATAGATTCTGATTGTGAGCCGGGCGGTAATCTTCGCTGTCGGCAGCAGAACCATTATCACAGATACAAGGTGCAACAGTTCGAAAGAACATGTCACGTCCCACCGGGTGAGAATGAAGCGGAAAAGAAATGCGGCTCCGAGAGCGACGGCTTCGAGAAGCAGCAGGTATCCGACTATATAACCGATATTAATGTCCGGGCGCTCCAATTCGGAATCGGAGCAGGACCCGGACACGGTTTCTTCATCTCTCGGATGAGACATGATATTCAGGAATTATGCGTTCTTCTTCTCACGAAGTTTGGCCTTCATGGCGCGGATGGCATTTTCTACAGTCTCACTCTGCTGGGCAGCGCAGACGTATTTGTCACCAGGAACCACGATAGCAAAGTCCTGAGTATCGATATTCTTGCGGGATTTGTATTCACCTTTCTTTTCATCCCAGTCCACTCCGACTTCCTTGGTCTCGGTAATGGTAGAGAAGTTGGTGATGTCTTTCCAGAAGTATTCCTCTGTACGCTCCCTCTTTCCGTCTTCATCGGTATTGAACTGATAAGAATAGGCATAGAGCTGTTTGTCGGAAGCGAAAATCCATGTAACTTCATACTTCGAGCTACGCCATTTCTTGTCATCTCCGAGTTTCTGGTAAGCATTGTCGAAACGATAGCCTTCAAGGTTCACAGGTTCGATTTCCTTGATTTCGTCCTCGTCGAGACCGATCTTGTCAAGGGCTTTCTGTCTGAGGTTAAGGCTGTCAATCTTGCGACGGATCAAAGCGTCATAGTCGCTGTCGGAGATTTTCTTGGAAAGACAGCCGTCGGCCAGGAAGTAACGGATTGCATCGCGCTGCTCCGGAGTGCGGTCCTTGTAAAGTTTTTTCAGTTCTGCAGGATCGCTTTTCATCTTGAAGAACACGATCAGTGCAATCACCACTACGATAATGATAACAACAGTCATGATAATTTAAGTTTTGTTGATTAATAATAAAAAAGTGTTTTAATGTCTTGGGTAATAATTCAAAAAGCCTCAGGGATTACCCCCCCGGCTTTGTTCAATATGGATACAAAAATAATCAATCTCCCGAAAAAATGCAAATTAAATTTTTGTGTAGCGGGAATGCTTAAAAAATGTTACGATTTGTTGACAAAATACATTATTTTTCGATTTTTCAATCCGAACCCGTATGAAATATTAAAGAATTTGATATATTTGCGTTTTCTTCGATAACGAGCGGAGATCAGACAGCGTAGCAAGGATTTATATTTGAAATAATTGTGATGAGAAACATTTCACTTCTATTGGCGGTTTCAGCCATGCTTACAGGCATTCTCGCCTGCAATAAAGACGTCGGACAGCCACCGTTGCCTGAATTGTCGACTACCATGACTTCCCTGGACATACCGAGCACGGGAGAGACCACGGAGATGTCAGTATGGACCAACAGGTCTTTTTCCATCGACTGCGATGAGTCCTGGCTTGCATTCGATCCGGCATACGTGGAAATGGAGGCCGGAGAGGTCACCGAGTATAAAATCAGCGTGACGGCCCTGCCTACCAATGTCGGAGACGTGAGGACAGGTACTTTCGTGATCAAGACCCGTACCCATCATGTGGACGTGTCGGTGACGCAGGCCGGCGACCCTGCCAAGATGCCGGTCAATATCTACACCAACGATTTCGATGCAGAACAAGGTACAAGCTCTTATCCGTGGTATTTCTTGGATAATTTCACCGGTTGGCGCAATGAAAACGGGTCCGGTGTGACCGATGCCCTGACCTATTATGGTACAGGAGTTTCGATAAGGGCCAATTCCACATCCAACAGCAGCTATTCTGCTTACGACGGTTCCGGAAGCAACAACCTTTTCTTCGGCAGCAGTTCTAATTTCGCTGTCGGCAACATCGCCCTGCATCAGGACCACAGGGGTATTATCATGACATTCGGTTCTGAAAAATACCAGAACAGCGGAAGCAGCGTTTTCGATCCTGAAGAATTTCCAGTGATGATAAGCAACGACGGGGCGAACTGGGTGGAAGTTCCCTATACGTTTCAAAGCGGAGGTTGGCCTGAAGGCACATGGGAACTTGCCACGGCAGAGTTCACACTTCCGGAGCAGACGGCCGCCCTTTGGGTAAGATTCGCCCCAACCTTGGCTTCGGCATACCGTCTTGACGACCTCAAGCTCACCGCTTCGCCTGATCCTGTGGGCGAGACAATAGACTGGAGCGCCGGGACTTCGATAGAGTTGGGAGAACCTATAAGTTCCGCAACGGTTGAAGAATAATGATCGGGACCTTTATAAAATCCGTTGCCAAGGGGTTGGGAATAGCGATTATGTCGCTGTTCCTGATGTCCGTAGGCTCATGCGAGAAGACCCCGGTCGACCTGTCCCTGACTTTGACCCGCACGGAGGTATCCTCGGCGGGCGGCAGCATCTTCGTCCAGGTGGCCGCTTCGGGAGACTGGACTCTCGAAACCGTTTTCTCGGGGAGCGAACAGTGGGCGACACTTAACAAGACTTCCGGGACCGGTTCCGTCAACAACGTGATACTGACTTTCGAGGCCAACAGGACAGAAGAAGACAGGACGGTTACGGTGATTCTCAGGAGCGGAGGTGAAAACGACAGCGGGACCCTGCTTCAGGTGTGCGAGGCGTCCGAAACAGCGGATGACCCGGTCGAGGATCCTGACTGGCCGGGGCTGAAATCAGATGCTCCGAGGGCATGGATGGAACTCCCTGCGATGACCGTCGAGTCCGGCTGTGCATGGGTATTCCATGAAATGACCGTGGACGGAAAGCAGATGAGGAATTACTCCATATATTATGATGCGGAGAATCTTTGTCCGAGATGGGTGGCTTATCCTCTGAACAAATCCCTGCACGGGTCCGGAAGGAATGACCAATGGGGAATCTATGATCCGAAAATCCCTCAAAGGTATCAGGTGGATCTGAGCCGTTCGTGGGGCTCGGGCTATGACAGGGGTCACATGATTCCTGTTGCGGACAGAGGAACGTCGGCAGCCAAGCGCATGACCTATTATCCTACCAACATCACCGCTCAGGCCAGCAGAATGAACCAGGGGATATGGGCCGACCTTGAAAACAAGGTAAGGTCGTGGGCGGACAACAGCGGGGATACCCTTTATGTGTTGATAGGATGCGTTCCGGGCACAAGGACAGTCAATAAGAACGGGATGGAAGTCAATGTCCCTGAAGCATATTACAAGGCCTTGCTCAGGTATGACCACAGCAGTTCCATCGGACCGTACCTCGGTATCGCATTCTATATAGAAAACGAAGATGTATCCGGCAGTTATGCCGATTACGCCATGACGATAGACGCTCTTGAAGAGAAGATAGGAATGGACCTGTTCCCGAATATTCCGGACAATTACGTGACGGCGGCGGAGGCTTCCATAAATTCGTGGTGGGGCCTGTAGCCGGATTGTTGGAAAAGAAAGGATGTTTAACGATATAAATTGTCAATTGCAATGAAAAGATTTCTGATGCTCTGCCTGCTGGCTGCGTTTTTCGCAGGAACGGCTTCTGCCGAAGGCGGACTCAAGACCAAACAGAACTATGTCATCGGATTTTACAACCTTGAAAATCTCTTCGACATATACGATGACCCGGCCAAGAACGACGAGGAATTCCTGCCTGACGGCAGTAACCAGTGGACTGAGGTCAAATACAACAAGAAACTCCACAACATCGCTACGGTGATTGCCGACATGGCCAAGAGCAACGGGGCTTTCCATACGATTCTCGGAGTTTCCGAAATAGAAAACCGTCTTGTGCTCGAAGATCTGGTGTCCCAGCCGGAATTGCAGTCCGCACATTTCGAGATAGTACATTATGACAGCCCGGACCGCAGGGGAGTGGACGTTGCCATGCTTTACAGACCGGACCAGTTCGAATACATCTTCAGCGAATCCCTGCCGTTCTCGTTCGAGGGAACGGAGGTGGAAATCTCCCTCAGCAAGGAGGAGCAGGATTATTTCAGGACAAGGGACATTCTTATGGTATATGGAAAAATCGACAATGAGGATTTTGCGATATATGTGGCCCACCTTCCGTCACGTGTAGGCGGCAAGGGCGGTGACCTGCGTTCCCTCGGGGCGGAAATCATCCGTAAACACGCCGAAAAGATGATGGAACAGTATCCTGGAGTGAAGGTCGTGGTCATGGGTGACATGAATGATGATCCGTTCAACGAGAGCATGTGCGAAGTCCTCGGTGCGCAGAAGAATCCGGAGGACGTGAAGCCGGGAGGATTCTTCAACCCGTTCTGGAGGATGTTGGACGACGGATACGGCTCTCTCGCTTACCGTGACGTATGGAGCATCTTCGATCAGGTGATAGTCAACGAGTCGCTTCTGAATGCGAAACCCGGGACATTGGCCCTGCAGCAGGTTTCCGAAAAGGGATATTACGGCGTGGTCTACAAGCGCAAGTATTTGGTGACGCAGACAGGCCGGTACAAGGGTTATCCGTTCCGCACGTTTTCAAGCGGCAAGTTCATGAACGGATACAGCGACCATTTCCCTACGTTCATAGTAATAGGTAAATAATAAATCAAACAATCAGATATGAAAAAATTTTTGGCGATATTGACGGTCGCTTTGACGGCTCTTCAGGCCTTTGCTCAAAGCTATCCGGGCGGAGTAACGGGAAAAGTTGTAAGCCGTTCCGGCAGAGTGCCGGTGGCCAAGGCCGAACTCGTCGTTTCAAACGCCGACGGACAGGTGGCCAAGACCATGTCCGCAGATGACGGAACATTCCTTATAGAGAATCTTCCCGACGGAGACTATTCGATGACCGTGACAGCTGTCGGATTCACGACAGCGAGAGTCAATCTTTCCATCGAAGGCTTTGTCAGGGATCTGATATTCGTGTCATTGCAGCCGGAGGAGATTCTTATGGACATAGACGATGCGAGCTTCGCCGATTTCGACATGGATGACGCCGGCTATCAGGATGTCCCTACCGTATTGTCTTCATCTTCGGATGTTTTCGACAACACGGCAGGTTATAAGTTCAGCCAGGTGCGCTTCAAGCTGAGAGGTTACGAAAGCGGCACGCAGGACGTATATCTTTCCGGTGTCAGACTCAACGACGCTTTGACCGGATATGCCCCGTGGTCCCTGTGGAGCGGTCTGAACGAGGCTACGAGGGAGAAAGAGACGGTGACCGGTACGGCTGTTTCCGATTTCGGAGTAGGAGGATACAACGGAGTAAGCAATATCCTCGGTACGGCTTCCGCCATGAGAAAGGGCGCAAGATTCAGTGTCCTGACAAACAGTTCCTTCTACCGCCTGCGTCTTATGGGTTCGTATGCAACGGGCGAGCTTGACAACGGCTGGGCCTTTGCAGCCAACGTTTCCACGAGGCTTGGAGGCAACGACTGGATTCAGGGCGTATATTACCGTTCGTTCGCATATTATCTTGCAGCAGAGAAGAATTTCTTCGACACCCACCGTCTGAGCCTTGCTATTTTCGGTTCTCCGGTACAGAGGGGCGCTCAGAACGGTTCCACCCAGGAAGTCTACGACCTTGTAGGAAGCAACTACTACAACTCCAACTGGGGCTGGCAGGACGGCAAGATAAGGAATGCAAGGGTCCGCAACAACCACGAACCGGTAGCAGTACTGAAATATACCTTCACGCCTACCGATAAATTCATGCTCGACGCTACCTTGATCTACAGGACGGGCCGCAACGAATATTCCGCCCTTGACTGGTACGACGCACCGGACCCGAGACCGGACTATTACCGCAACCTGCCGAGCTATTTCTATATGGAAGAGGCCAATTATTCGAAGCGTGACGCCGAATATCAGGCCGGATGGGCTGCCGAGGCATGGATGTACAACTATGACAATACCCAGCATATCAACTGGGACAGGCTCTATAATGTCAACTACAACAGCAAGGACGCCGACGGGCTCCGCCGTTCGAAATACGTGCAGGAAGGCCGCCGCACCGACCAGAATGACATCAATGCCAACGTCAGGGCCCGCTGGAATGCCGGCAAGTACCTGACCCTTCAGGGCGGAGCCAACTTCCGCTGGAACAGGACGGAATACTACAAGATTATCAAGGACCTTCTCGGAGGTGACTATTACATAAACATCGACCAGTTCGCCGAGCGCGACTTCGGTACCGACCCTATCAAGATCCAGAACGACCTCCAGTACTATATCGCCCATGGCGGACAGGCTGAAAAGGTCAAGGTCGGCGACAAGTACGGATACGACTATTATGCAAACGTCCGTGATGCGAAACTCTGGGCCAATCTCAACTTCGAGATGGGCAATTGGAAGGCATTCGCGGCGGCCGAAGGCGGTTACAATACCTTCTGGAGAGACGGCCTTGTGCAGAAAGGCCTGTTCCCGGACAACTCTCTCGGAAAATCCGAAACAGCGCAGTTCTTCACCTACAGGGCCAAGGCCGGTGCAAGCTGGAACTACAAGTCACACAGGGTGTATGCAAACGTGGGCTATTTCAATGACGCTCCTTACTTCACGGAATCCTTCGTGTCTCCGAGGACGAGAAATACCCTTGCTCCGAACCTCACCACACAGAAGACATTGTCCGCAGACATCAATTACGCCTTCTCGAAAAACGGCTACAGGGTAAGGGTGACCGGATATTATGCCAATATCGCAGACCAGACCGATTTGATGAGTTTCTATGACGATTCGCAGAATTCCTTCACGAACTTCGCCATGAGCGGCATTGACGAGAGGCATATAGGCGTGGAACTCGGTTTTGAGATTCCGCTTCCTGTGACCGGACTTTCGATTCAGGGTGCATTGAACTGGGGCGATTATGTATATACATCGACTCCTCGCGTGACCCAGACCATAGACAACAGCGGCGACATCATTCTGAACAACGCCCAGGTGCCGTACTGGATCAGCAACAATATTTACAAGAGGAACGACGACGGTTCCATCATGACGGATGAAAACGGCAAGGCCATAGTCGACAGGGTCCAGAAACACTATGTACCGAGCACTCCGCAGTTCGCCACGAGCCTCGGGCTCAATTACCGTTCTCCGGATTATCTCTTCGCAGGTATCGATATCCAGTATTTCGACAAGATGTATCTCGACATGAACCCGCTGTACCGTACCGACATGGCCGTAATGGGACCTGACGGAATCTGGACTGCGGAAGAAGAGGAGTACATGGCCACTCAGGAGCAGTTCTCCCCTCAGTGGATTCTGAATGCCAACATCGGAAAATCATGGTATATCCAGAGGAAATACAACATAGGCTTCTCGTTCGAACTCAGGAACATCCTCAACAACAAGATGCTGAAGACCGGAGGTTATGAGCAGACGAGACTTATAGATTCCGAGAACAACGAGAGATATTACAAGTTCGACTCGAGGTATTTCTACATGTACGGTATCAACTACATGCTGAACATTTATTTCAGATTCTAATGCGGTATAAGAAACAGATAAAGTTACAAGTTATGAAATTCAACATATTTTCTTTGACGCTTGCCGTCGCTGCAGTTTTCAGCCTGTCGTCCTGCGAGGAATTCGGACCGGTGTTTACCGGCAAATATGCCGAGCCGGAGCCTTACAGGGTGTACACCGACGCTGATTTCGCAGACTGCAAATTGGTGACCATCGCCGAATTGAAGGCAATGTACACTTCGGGCAAGCCGTTCAATATAGAAGAGGACATCTATATCAAGGGACAGGTCAATTCCTGCGACAGCCTCGGAAATTTCTACAGAAGTTTCTATATTCAGGACGAGACATCAGGTATCGAGATAAAGGCCGGGAAAACAGGTCTTTACAACAATTACAAGCGCAACCAGTGGATTTATGTAAAATGCAAGGGACTTGCCCTCGGAGCATACGGCGGCATGGTGCAGCTGGGATACGAATCCTTGGACCCGCAGTATGAGACGGCATATATCGATGTACAGCTCATCCTCGACAACCATGTGTTCCGCGGAGAGATGGGCCCGAAGATCGAGCCGATCGTGGTCACTGATCCTGCGGATATCACGGAGATGAAGTATCTCGGCATGTTGTGTACGGTGGAGGGGCTTTCCTATGCCGATGAGGTATTCGCCATTTTCCATGACGATGCAATGCCGGAAGCCAACAACATTTATGTCGGAGAGGAACACGTGGGCAATCACGGTATCCGTTCATGGGCCTTGTCCGAAACGGGATGTGCGGAATATCTTGAGGAATGGAAGTCGAATATTCCCGCTTTGGCGGATGCCGTTCCGGAACCTATCAACGTGAGCCAGTATTTCGATCTCGGAAGTGCCGTGCTTCAGGTGCGTACGAGCGGCTATTCGAGATTTGCCGATACTCCTCTGACCGGAGACCCTGACAAGGGCGTTCCTGACGTGACGAAGGGCAGCAACGTGAGCCTGACAGGAGTCATGACCATCTACAACGACAATTTCCAGTTTACATTGATTGACTTGTCGGGAGTTAAGGTAAAGTAGATCTTTTCCGGTTCTCACGATTTTCTCCATAGTCCGGATAACCGGAATTTACGGGAAATTATTATATTTGCGTCTGCGGCGGGTTTTGCCTGTCGCAGACGTGTATTATAAACCTGTGTATATGAAAAGATTGGTACTTTTATCAGGAATTTTTCTTATGGTATTGTCCTGCAGTCGGATAAATCCTTTTTTCTCTGAATGGGATACTCCTTACGGCCTTCCTCCATTCGATGAAATCAAGGAAACGCATTATCTGAAAGCCGTGAAGTTCGGCATACGCCAGCAATCCGCTGAAATAGATGCAATCATCGCCAACGAGCATGAACCTACGTTTGAAAACACGATTGCCGCATATGAGCATTCGGGGAAAATCCTCGACCGGGTGACGGGTGTGCTGTTCAATGTGTCGGAGTCCGATGCCACACCGTCCATGCAGAGAATCGTGGAAAAGGCCATTCCGCTGCTTTCAGCCCATAGTGACAACATATTCATGAATCCGTACTTTTTCGAAAGGGTGAAAACCGTATATGAAGGTATGGACGATGCCGGGCTCACAATGGAGCAGAAAATGGTCGTGAAGAAACTTTACAATTCGTTCCTTGCCAATGGAATATCGTTGGACGAGGCCGGACAGGCGAGGATGAGGGAAATCAACGGGGCCCTTGCCTCGTTGGAACAGACTTTCGGCAACAATCTTCTCGCACAGACCAATGCCTTTTCTCTCCTTGTGGAGGACACGTCAGGTATCGCAGGGCTTCCTTCCGGTGTGGTTGAAGCCGCTTCCTCAGATGCTGCTGCCGCAGGCTATGACTCGTCGGCTGAGACAGGGCCGTGGCTTTTTACCCTGCACAATCCGAGCTATGTGCCATTCATGACATACAGTGCATGCCGGGATTTGAGGGAGGAAATGTTCAAGGCCTATTCTTCAAGAGGGAACAACGGAGGGAAAAATGACAACAAGGATGTGGTCCTTCAGATTATGGCCCTGAGAACGGAGAAGGCCCGTCTGCTCGGCTACGACACTCCTGCGGATTTCATACTTTCCGACAAGATGGCAGGAACTCCTGCCAATGTGGATGCCTTCCTCGGACAGCTTTTCCCTGCCGCCAATGCCAAGGCAGCGGAAGAATGCGCTGCAATGCAGGAAATCATGGATGAAGACATTGCCGCAGGACTGCTCCCGGATTCCACCGTTATCGAACCGTGGGACTGGGCCTATTATGCGGAAAAGGTAAGGCAGCGCAAATACGCTCTCGACGAGGCGGAAATAAAGCCATATTTCAAGATGGAAAACGTGCGTGAGGGCGTGTTCTCCCTTGCGCATGACATGTACGGGCTGAATTTCGAGAAATTGGACTCGATACAGGTCTACCATCCTGATGTCGAGGGATTCAAGGTCACGGACTCCGACGGCTCGTTGATCGGAATCCTGCTTACCGACTATTATCCCCGCAGCACAAAGAGAGGAGGGGCATGGATGAACAATTTCCGCTCCCAGGAAATTTCCGAAGACGGGGAGGACATAAGACCGGTGATAGTGAATGTGGGCAATTTCACCAAGCCTACGGCAGACAAACCGTCGCTTCTTACCCTCGACGAGGCTGCCACCATGTTTCACGAGTTCGGCCACGCCCTGCACGGCCTGTTGAGCAAATGTACGTACAAGGATATCAGCGGGACGAGCGTGGCAAGGGATTTCGTGGAACTTCCGTCGCAGTTCAACGAGAACTGGGCCCTTTATCCGGAAGTACTGAAAAGATATGCAGTACATTATGAGACAGGAGAAGTCATCCCTGATTCATTGGTGGCGAAAATCACCGCCGCATCGAATTTCAATTACGGTTTCATGACCACTGAATTGGTGGCGGCTTCGCTCCTCGACATGAGGTGGCATGAACTGACTTCGATATATGTGCCTGCGGACTGCCCGTTTGCATCGTCTGTGGCTGCTCCTGAAGGTGCGGAAGCGGCATTCCTGAAAACAGGCGGCGAATTGCGCCCTACCGGGACATCTTCTGAGCTGCGGATCATCGATCCGGTGGCATTCGAGGCCTGCATGATGTCTGAAATCGGGCTTATTGACGAAATCATACCGCGTTACCGGACAACTTATTTCAACCATGTGTTCGGAGGAGGCTACAGTGCCGGTTATTACAGCTATCTTTGGGCGGAGGTCCTTGACAAGGACGCTTTCGAACTTTTCAAACGGAAAGGCCTGTCGAACAAGACAGTGGCAAATTCTTTCCGGCACAATATCCTTGAAAAGGGCGGCAGTGACGAGCCTATGACATTATATAAAAGATTCCGCGGTGCGGAACCTGACCCGTCGGCCCTGCTCCGCGCCCGCGGACTGCTCTGATTCAGTGGATTGTCATGTCGAGCGGCAAATTGTCATGTCGAGCTTGTCGAGACATCTGCTTTCAGGACAGGCAGATCCCTCCGCTCGCTACGCTCGGTCGGGATAACAGATGAGGGTCGGGACGACAGGCCCGACCCTCATTCTGTCATTTGATTTTATTGTCTTCCGTGATGAACCCTCGGGTCTGCTTCAGTACCCGGTCAGGATAATTGGAAATGATTGCATCGACTTTCAGATCAATCATTCTCTTGATGTCCTCAGGCGTGTCCACCGTCCACGGCACAAGTCTCATTCCCAATTCCTTGCTCTTGGCGCAGAGTTCCTCGTCCACAATCGAGTGATGCGGGCTGAGCCACGTCGGAGTGAAGCTGATTTTTGCCATGAACTCGTCAAAACTTCCGGCCTTTGCATCCACGAGATAGGACAGCACCACCTGCGGGTATTTCTCATGCATATAGTCCAAGGCCCTTGTGTCGAAGCACTGCACGACGAGCCTGTCCCCGAGATTCTTCGAAAGCAGCAGTTCCATGCACTTGTCGACGAACTCATGGTATTCCGGCCAGTTCTTTCCTTCTCCCTTGCCTTTCTTCGATTTCACTTCGATGTTGTAGCGGACAGGCGTGAGGCCGTTGTCAGCGACATATTTCTCCACAAAGTCGATGAGGTCGGAAGCGAGCGGCTTGTATGCCGGCAGGCATGCCTTTTCCGGCCATACCTTGCTCGGACGTTTGCCGGTGTCGTATTTGCGCACATCGCTGTATGGCATGGTGTATATGTATTCCTTAGGGTCATCCGGTTGCACTTCGCTTCCGTCAGGCCTTGTGGCATACCTTGAATGGAAATAAGCGTCATGTGACACGACAACCTGGCCGTCCTGGCTTATCTGGAGGTCCAATTCGAGGGTATTCACTCCCATGTCGAGGGCATTTTTCATAGCCTCAATCGTGTTTTCAGGCATGAGCCCTGCACCGCCCCTGTGGGCCTGTACATCCACATAGTCGTGCATGTCAATCTCCTGCCTGTATTCGTTGCCGAAACGGTCTTTCACGATGACAGTCACATTGTCGGCATATTGGGACGGAACGGCAATGAAATAGTGTGAATTCGGCTTCGGATTCTTGTAGGTAGGGGTCTTTTTCCCCTTGTCGAAATAGACTGCGTTCAGTTCCCTGATGTAATAAGGAGAATAGTCATAGACCTGCTCCATTGCGCCCATAGGCTTGCCGTCGCACAGCCATTCGACGCTCCATTCAGGATCATAGTCCCATACGTTGGCAATCACTGCATTCGGGTGGATGAAGGATTCTCCCGGCTTGAACACCTCAATCTGGAAATCCCTGTCGTGGCCTACGGACTTGTAGTACCATGTCAGTTCCCCGTCCTTTTTCTCAAACACCTTGTATCCGGCAGGCGTGCCGTCGCTGCAATGCTTGGTTATCCACCACGAGCCGCAGATTGCCGCTACATTGTGCTCCATTATGCCGGGAGCAACCTCAAGGTTGTTGTTGATGTGGGTGTGTCCCGAAAGGAAAGTGACCTTGCGTCCGGAAAGGACGTCAAGCAGATCGGATCCTTTGCCTGTCATCCGCTCCTCTGAGAACCATTTGATCATCGGGCAGTGCATGGCAACATATATCTGCGCATCTTCCGGGATGTATTCGAGCAATCCCTTTATCCACTGTATCTGTTTTTTGTTGAGGCTTTCCTTGTACTGCTTCTGCGTGTTGTAGATTACGTTGTCGAACACGATGAACCAGTCGCCGCCTATCGAGAAGGCATAGTATTCAGGACCGAAATTGTCACGGTATGCAGACGAGGTCTTCCAGTCCCCGACAGAATCCTTGAGGTGGTCATGGTTGCCGATTACCTTGTAGAACGGTATTCCGGTCTTGGCGAATTGCTCCTTGAACTGAGGGTAGTAGTCCGTCCTGTCCCATGTGATGTCGCCGAGGACAATACCGATTGTGTTGAATTTTTCTTTTTCCGCATTGATTGTGGTTATCAGGTCGGGAATCGAGCGTGTGCAGAACTTCTTGAAATGCTTGTCAGTAGCCGTCTGCGAGTCAGCAATGGCTATGAAGGCATAGTCTTTCGAATCCGATGTCCTGACAAGGTCGAAAACGAATTTTCCCTTTGACGATGCAGGCTTGTAGAATACGGGTGTGCCGCTTTCGTAGGGTGCAGCATAGCCTGTCGGCGTGAGCACATATACGAAATCCGACTTGTCGTCGGCGTCGAACCTGAACTTTCCGTTCCTGTCCGTCACCGTGAAATTCTTTCCGTCAGTTACGATCACGCCGGGAAGTTTCTCGTTTCCGGAAACCACGCTTCCGGAAACCGACCGCGCCAATGCCTCTCCGCAGCAAAGACAGAGAAGAGCAGTGATGTAAAACAAATTTTTCCTCATGATTGTAATATTACAGTTTTGATTGTGTCTCAAGTTTCTTCATGAACCCTGACGGGATGGCCGGATATTCTTCAAATGCGGAAACCATGGCTTCGGTATCCATTTCCGAAAGATATTCCGCCGCATTCTGCGGATCTTCGGTAATCATGCTCGAACATTGCGCCACCTTCAGGAACGGCACAGGGAGGAGCTGATAGCTGTCGACGTTCTCGCTGAATACATATTTGACCTCAGGAGTGATTGCCGCCATCCTTTTCAGGATTCCCTTTTTGCCGTCAATAAGGCTGTCGTGCGAAGCAACGTCCCATGTGCATTCCAATACGATTTCCTTCTCAGCAGACATTACAGGCAGCGTCACGCGCACGGCGAGTTCCCTCCCGTCATAACTCCATGAGCCGTCTCTGGAAAAGCGGTCATAAGGAATATCGTTTCCATTCACCTTTACCGATGTCGGGGCATACATTCCGTCAAGCACGAATGTCACCTTCCTGTCGGGAGACATCCCGCGGTAGGAACCGCTTCGTCCTGCAACCTTTATCATGAGGCTGTTGTCGTCAGACTCTTTTGTGACCTTGGTTATGGCAAATTCATCAGGGTATGCCTGAGTCTCTCCGTCGTCTTCATATACTTCGGTGCAGAAAGTGCCGCTCCCCGGCGTGACGGCAAGCACGAGTCCGTCAGATTTCTCCTGAAGGGAAGAAATGGTTTCGGAAGCCATCGGAATCACTGCTCCCGCCTTGACGAAGTAAGGGTTTTCGTTCAGGGTATAGTAGAGCGTCTCGCATGTGCCGCCATTGTAGGTCTTTCCGGTAGCCATGTCATACCAGTCATTGCCTTCCGGGAACCATACCGTACGCCGTGTAAGTCCTGTGATGCTGTCCGCAGGCTCGCAGAGGACTGTGGCAAGGATGTCGTCCCCGAACATGTGCTGCTGGTTCATCGTGTAGGCCATCTCCTCTTCAGGATAGTCGTAGTACATCGGGCGGCAGATTGAAATACCAGTGTCGTATGAATGGCGGGCTGCGCCGTAGATGTAAGGCGACAATGTATATCTCAGGCGGATTGCATCCCGCATGGCGTCGAAATAATCGGGGAATACCCAGATCCGTCTCTCGAGAAAGCGTGTCTTTGTCGAATGTGTCTTGAAAATCGGAGTGAACACTCCGTACTGCAGCCAGCGGGTATAGAGTTCAGGGTCGGTGTCGTGCGGGGTTTTCTGCATGTGCCCGCCGATGTCATGTCCCCAGTAGCCGTAGCCGACATTCGACGCTGTGGCCGTGAAATAAGGCAGATAGCCGAGCACCTGCCATGTGTCGTAGGTGTCGCCTGAAAAGCCTATCTGATACCTGTGGCTTCCGATGCCTCCCCAGCGGTGGTAAATCATCGGACGTTCGGCATGGATGCCTTCATCGGCGCTTTGGCGGACCTTGTCGTTGAAGAATGTGTAGTTCAGCCAGAAAGTGTTGTTCAGGCCTTTCATGTATTTGCAGTACTTCCACTGCTGCCAGTCTATCCACCAGAAGTCCACGCCCATGTCCTGGAGCGGATGGATGACGGAGTTGAAGTAGGCGTCTGTCCAGTCCTTGTCGCTGATGCGGAACGCTACCGGGACCTTTTCCCCATTTTCGCTGACATATCCCTGCGGTCCGTCATAGTTGTCCGTGCGGGAGATATAGTCAGCTACGAACCGGTCATAACAATCCTCGTAAGGTTGGATTCCCGAGGCCGGATGCAGGTTGAGGGAGGTCTTCATGCCGAGGTTGTGAATGTCCTGCAGGAAGTTGGCCGGATTCGGGAAGAGCTGCTTCTGCCATGTGTAGCCTGTCCAGCCGATTCTCTGTCCGTATTCGTCTTTCGGAGCATTCTTCTTGCGCAGGGACCAGGTCTCGTGCCAGTCCATGTCTACGACCATCACGTCTATAGGAATGTCCAAAGAACGCATCTGCCTGGCGAGGTCGGTAAATTCGAAGTCGGAGTACTGCCAGTATCTGGACCACCAGTATCCGAATGCGAATTTCGGCGGAAGCGGAATCTTTCCTGCAACCTTCGTGAAATCGGAGATTGCGGCCTTGTAGTCATGCCCGTAGGCGAAGATGTAGAGGTCGAGGCGGTCAGCGGAATCTCTTTCCGCCACCCATTCTCCCCAGTCCGAATCGTCAGGGACGAGGACATGCCTTTCGCTCTCGTCGATGATTGCCCAGCCGTCACGCGAAATGACGCCCGGGTCGTACGGTTCCTTGGTCTTTACTCCGTCGCAGCCGTCAAGGGTTCTCGTCGTTCCGAGGAGGTTGCCGGAGTCGTCAGCTCCTGGATGCCAGGAGACTTTCCTTTCAACGGGCTTCCTGCCGGAAAAGTCCGTCATGGAGAATGAGACTTCGAGATTGTCGGAGTCGAATTTGTCCTGTCCTGTGTATGTGAGGGTCAGGGAATCCGTGCGGATTATGGTTTTGTTGCCTCTTTTCGTGACCTTGAATGCCGGAACGTCGAGTTTCCTGTTCACGATTCCGAGAGTGGCCCTGTCCTCGAATTTTCCGTCTGCGGACCATTCCATCCGGACAAGTCTTGGAGTAAGCACCGTAAACCGTGCATTTCCGGACACTACGACAGCCTCCGGATCGGCGACAGGGTCATATTCTCCGCCATAGGCGGCAAACAATGCGACGGACATCGCAATTACCGATGACAATAAATATTTCATTGATTTCAGCATAATGTTCAAATATAGTTACATAGTGTGAGAAAAGCAATCAATAGAAGGAGATTGTGCCCCAAGTGTCGGGACTGCCCTCGATTGTCACATAGATTACGGCCTCCCTTTCAAGTCCTTCGGCAGGCTCATGCAGATTGAAGGCGAACTTGCCCGACTTCCCGTTCCCGACAGGAATGTCCACATCCTTTTTAATCAGGATACGGGCAGCATCAGTGCGTCCGGAACGGACTTCCACCCTTGAAATCTTCGCGTCCCCGCCCCTTGTGCCGGAAAAAGCCAGTCCTGACATCCCGGCAAAATCTTTTCCTGAAACAGTCATGTAAAGGCGTTTCTTTGTCTTTCCGGCCATGTCCTGCGGACACCACCATGTGATTCCGTCCTTAGGCGCATGGCAGTTCCATTCGGCGATTTCGCCGTCCTGCCCGTCAGTTATGGATGACGAGCCGTCCTCATACACGATTCCGGAATACTTCTTTACCAGTTCTATTCCGGCTTCGACCGGGGAGTCAAACGGCTTGATTTCAGATAGTTTCATTTGAGTCTCCGTAATTTCCCCGACAGGGGTGTCCCCGAAATGGAAACTGCGGTCGTATGCCAGCATGTCGACATGTTCGCCTTTCAGCGCACCCTCAAAATAATGCCTGAGGCGAGGCGCATAATAATCCCTGATGAGCCCGGACCACACCCTTGCCGAATAGTCTCCGAGGGACGGACCGCCTGCCCATGTGGACAGCAGTTTCCTCGTCTCCCTCTTGAAGGTCATCCTTTCGGTATCGCTTGTCCCCGAATTTTCCGCAAAGTCGAACCACCGCTGAAGCCTGAACAGAGGGTGTGACTCCAGCAGCCTGTCCGTATCGAGGAGCATGGTGTCGAGGAGTTTCTGCAGGCTGCGAGCCTTTTCAATGTCCCCTGCCGCCATGGCCCAGTTGGCTGCCTTGAACACGTAGTCCGCCTTTGCGGCGATGTACAGGGCAGCATACTGGATTGCGTCCGTGCGGTACAATTCATTGTCCTTCAATGTGTCATAGTCCGAAAGGAAGTCTTCAATGGCCTTGAAATAGTGCCCGTTCACATTCATGGTCTCAAGCCTGTGATAGGCCGGACGCTGCTGCCAAAGGAATTTGGCATTGTTGGTGAAGTTGCAGTATGCCGACTGGCGCATCTCTTTCCAGAAATTGAGGACGCCTTCCGTGGCTGTCCCGTACCTTGCGGCAGAATATTTTGCAAGAAATTCGTCCACATCCTGCTCCGAGTCCGACCAGCCTGCGGCTGAAATCAGTTCGTAGATGATTTCATTGTTCTCGACCCCTTCCGGAGAAGTGCCGTAGCCTTTCAACGACCCTTTGTTCTCCGAACCGAGGGCCTCAAGATGACCGTTGAGATAGAAGTCAACAGGACCGTTCAGGGTGTTCCTGCCGCCGAAATTCGGCACTGTGCTCCAAATCCATTGTTTGCCGTACATTCCGTCAAGATAGTCCCAACTGGTTTCATTCTTCCACACGTACTCGTTGAAGTCCACGGCGAGGTCAATTATCATCATCTTGTCGTCAGGTACGCCGCTCAGCAGAGCACGCACGCTTTCCTTGTCCCATATTCCTCGGTTATGCCCGAACATCCAGCCCTGCATTACCCATACGGCGTCGGGATTTGCTGCCTTTACGGATTCATAGACTGTCCTGCCGTAAGTCTGTAGTGTCTCGTACCGTGCCTTGCTGCCTTTCGGGCCGAAAGGGATGTCCATCTCGTTGAAACTGTCTATGAGGTAGTATTCCCCTTTTCCAAATTCCTTTTCCCACTCCTTTATGTATTCGGTGCCGATGACAGAAAAAAGGCTGTCAAGCGGAGAAAGCATGTAGCTTTTCAACCCGGACCATTTGGTTTCCGTCAGGTTTATTTCAGGAAAATGTTCTTTCATCGCCTTCGGAACGAATCCTGCGAAGCCCTGGAATACCGGGGTCATTCCGAGTGAGTGCATCCTGTCCAGTATTTTGTGCTGCAGGGCAATCTGGCTTTCCTGCCAGTCTGATCCGAGGCCTCCGCCGACTGCGGTCATGTTGCCCATGCGCATCCACGGCAGATGGAGCGGACTTGTGAAATATTCGTTGATTTCCTCGTCGGAAAGTCCCATTTTCCGCCATACTCTGGCGAATATCGCCTCTCCGGCTATCGGGGCGAGGGGCATGTCGAAGCCGTGCATTGCCATCCAGTCTATTTCACGTTCCCACTGTTCCCAGGTCCAGAGGGGATAGGTGTAGCCGAAAGTGCAGACGTTGTCGTAGAGGTGGTGGGCGAACGGTGAGACGGTTTCCGTCCGTTGGACTGTAGGAAGGCTGTCCGGGAGGTCGAGACGGTTCCCTGTCCACGAGACGATGCCGAAGCCGTTGTCATGGATGTAGTCGTAGAAGCCCTTGCAGAGGGCGACAGGCGAAGTCCCCGTCACGATGATGCTGTCTGATGTGGATTCGTAGGTGTAACTGTCGCAGTCCCCGGTCTTGGCGACGAGCCTCAGTTCGAGGGCTTCGGGGAATGTGCCGAATGTGCGTCTGATTACAGCTTCTGCACCGGCGGTTTCCTTTGAGGATGTCCCGTCTGCGCAGCCATACAGGACGCAGGTCAGGAAGAGCGTGAGGATAAGCGGGATGTGTTTCATAAAAAGGTGTTTATATTGTTATCGTTCTGCTGTCGGGACGACATTTAAAAGGGTTTGGCCGAAAGTCCGGCCAAACCCCGATAATGTATTGCCGCAGGCAAAATTACTTCCTGACAATTTTCACGTTGTCAAGGAACCAGCGATTTGCCGTGCTTACACCCCATTCTTTCTGTTTGATAGTAATGGTAGTGTTCTCGTTAATTGTGGCTGATGACAGGTCAACGGAAGCATGTATCCATTCCAACTTATGACCGTTTTCCCAACCGTGGGTCGGAACTTCAAAGGTCTGTTCAGAACCGCCGTTGTTCACGACGACAATCAGATTTACTGGGTCAAGTTTTCCGCTGCCCTGCCTCATCGGACACCAGTCGAACGTTAGTTCGTATGTTCCTGACGGGTATAGGACATTTGTTGGAAGCACAATACCACCTTGGTCTCCTGTACGTCCGAATTTAAGATAGTTCGGCTGCAAATAAGTCCTCAGGCTTGAACCGCTGTAGATAAGTTCATACCCAATATCAGTGAGGGCCTGTTGGGCACTTACTCCGTTGTATACGCATGAGCCAAGTCCCGTTGCTGTGGCTCCTAAATTATCAGTCTCAACGGTCTGTTCTACTTCGCTTGCATCTGCCCATGGCTTGAGCCACTCGAAGTCATCAGACCAAACTGTCCCGGCAACTGACTGCACTATCGTTATTGTCTTTTCAAAGTTTGCAGACGTATTATAAAGACGGAGAGTGGCTGTTCTCCATGCTCCGGTGCTGTTGGCGGATGACACGATAAGAGTGATGTCCGGAGATTCGATTGTATGCGAACTTGACGTCGACAACCAATCACTGCCGTTTGTAACTTCAGCATTGAATTCAGTATTGGTAGTTACCGGAATAGTGCTTATACCGGCATCGCCTCTTATCCAATACTGTGCAGCGGTTTCCACTACCGGCACAAAGGCTTCTTGCGTGACGGTAAGTATGGATTCAAGGCCTTCATCCTCATTGTAGAAGGTTATGGTGCCAGTTCTTGGTGTCTGTTCCCAGTTCTGCTGCGTCACGGTAACCGTGTAGTTCAGAGTCTCGACAATGGAGCGTGTCGTGACAGGGGCAACAGAAAGCCATGATGTGGCATCATCCGATACCTTTGTCTGGACAGGCACATTCGACTGCACTTGTACCGTATAGCTGGACGGCAGGGCTTCAAATGAACGGGAATTGCCACCCACGACGCTGATAAGCGGTGCGAGCTGTCCGCCTGCGGCAGACTGTACTACATGGATGTTCTTCCTTGTATCAGCAGACTGCAGGGTGATGACCCCGTGGCGCAGATTTATGCTCGTGCTTGGCTGGCATGTGATGGTCACATCGGTTTCCTCGTTTGCAGCACCGCTCATGACATCAAGCGAGAACCAGTCGGTATCCTGTCCTTTGGTAAGGGTCCAGCTGTTGTCGGACTTGATCTTGATGGTAACAGGATCGCCAGGAGTTCCCTCAAAGGTCACGACTTCGTCAGAAAGGGTGATGTTGGCATATACCGGGTCAACGTATGGTATTCCGGTGTCCTTGATCTTGATGTTGTCAAGGTGGAATCTCTGCTGGTCAGGTTCCGCGTTATTGAAGTTGAGAGGCCGGATGGCAATCCTCGTGTTGTTGCTTGCTCCCTTGATGAGCACTTCGGCGTGTTGCCATTCGAGGTTGCCCTTGGTTTGGGTAGTGTACATAGGGTCGCTGATGTTGGTGCCGTTTTCGAAAAGTCCGGTACCTTCTTCGATTTCCACTACCAACTGGACATCATCGATATTTCCGCTGCCGGTCATGTGGGCCGCCCAGTCGAATGTCAGGTTGGCGTTCACTTGTTCGCTGCCCTTGAATTCAATCTGCGGAAGTCTCAGGCCGCCATGATTGTCGGTCTTTCCGAATTTCCAGTAGTATTTCTGCGGATAAATGACTTTTGCGGACTGGTTGAGGTCCTCATAGCCCCTGGCAAGAAATTCGTCGAGCAAATTTTCAAGGCCCGCCTTGGTCCTGAGGTTAGGCGCTTCTCCGCTCGCATTGTCGTCACCTACCGAGTCGTCTATTTTTACATTATAAGGATCTTCAGCTGCAGCTGCAACGAAAGGTTTCATCCAGGAGAAGTCATCATAGAAATATGCTTCAAGGTTCTCGTTGATGCCCTGGTCCTCAACTGACGTTACTGCGAGAGTCACGGTATTGTCTTCATAGCCGACGACATACGCTTCAATCGCTATGTTGTGCATGTTGACTGCATCCAAGTCTATCTCCCCACCGGCTTTCGGGTCGAGCAGGGTGACTGAAACAGAGGCGTTGTCGTAGTAGAGATCCCTTCCGAGGATGCCGGCAGTAGTGCTCACATAGAAGACCTTGTCTTCTTCAGCCTTGCTGATGTTGGAAATGAGATCTACTGCAGGCGGATATGTCATTTCGCCCTCAGGTTCGGATTCGACGGTCACTTCCCCGGCATTGAGGGAAGCGAGTCCGTTGAGCGTGCATTTTTCTCCTGCAAGATAGACAGTCGAGCCGAGTTTCACGTCGGCATCCGAGGTCACATACATCGAAGCCCCGTTGTCGGATACGACAAATCCTTCTGATGTCAGGGCGACAACCTGCGCTTCAGGGACCTTTGCAAATTTCCCGTCTTCGAGGGCATAGACTTCAGTCAGGGTCATCTCTTCGACTCCGAGATAGTTGTCACCCTTCTGGTATATTATGGTCTTTACGGAGTAGCCCCTGTTGTTCAGGATTGTGACAGTGCCCTGCCGCGGGGCGGCAACGACGCCGTTCTCGACATTGTCGGTCACTGAGACCGTCACGTCCATTGTCTGCGAACCGGACATCGGGCTGACGGTAATCCAGTCGTCAGCCACGTCGATGATCCAGTCATCATCGGAGGCTACCATGAAAGTCTGCGGTTCTGCGTCCTTTGCCTCAAAGGTCAGGCTCGACTCGGACATCAGTGCATCAGGCCCGACAAGTTCTTCAGGCTGGCATCCGAAGATTGCAGCTACGGCCATGGTAATGGCAACGTAACTTGATATTTTATTCAATAGTTTCATGTTCGATAGTTTAATTCATTCCATTGTCAACATCTCCGTCGGAATATCCCGTGTCGAGGCCGTCAACCCATCCAGGATTCTGCGTCAGATTACGGTTCAGGTCACGGTCACCGAGCGGTATCGGATAGAGATAGTCCCTGTTTTCGTCGAAAGAACGGGTCTTTGTCCTGTGCATGTCCACATATCCACTGTTGCCTTCACTCAGGACTATACCGTCGGAATAAGGGACATAGTGTCCGTCTATCGTGATTTCCTGAATCTGGATGAAGGTGACATCTTCGCCATATGCCGGCGGGGTTGATGTGTCATAGAGGTACACGTCGGCAACTCCGTCTCCTGTAAGGTCATAAGGTCCGGGGCCGGTAAAATACATTCCGTAGAGAGGCTGTTCATAGCATTTGCCCTCTTTCCATCTTACGATGTCATCCCACCTTGTGCTAGCCTCCATAACCAATTCGATCGTCCTTTCCCTGCGGATTTCAAGGATGACGGCAAGATTTGACGGGTTGCATTTGGCGAGGTTGGTGTAGCCGTAGTCTTCGGATACGAGGAACGGGTCAACCGTCAGGCTCGCCACAGTCATTGGAGGCATTCCTGCTCTTGTGCGGAGTTTGTTGATCGACATGTCGGCATCCTCCTGGGTGAATTCCCCGAGTTCGGCACGGGCTTCCGCATAAATAAGATGCGCTTCCGCAAACCTGTACACAGGCATGTCGTTAAAGGACATGTCGGCCCTTTCCGCAGACTCGTACATCGGGTCCATCACGAACTTGTCATACTGGAAGCCGGTGGATGTAAGCGTAATGTCCGGTCCGTAGACAGTTTCCTTGGAGTTGCTTCTCACGTGACTCGGAAGTCTTGTAATCATCCCGAGACGCGGGTCGCGGTTTGCCATCTGATCCACGAAGGACATGGTTTCCCAACCCTCCTGCGATGAGAAGAATGTTCCGTCCTTCATGAGGAAGCTGTCAATGAATTTCTTTGAGAATCCCGGACATCCGGCAGAGTTCATCAAAGCATAGCCTGTAGCGTTGTGGATACAGGACAGGGCCTGGTCCATCTTGATTGCAAGTATGTATTCATTAGGATCCGCATCCACTTCCCTGAACAATTCTCCATAATCAGGAGCCAGATCGTACGGACTTTCCGTCAGGATTCTCTTTGCGGCTTCAGCAGCTAATCTCAGATAATCTTCTGCAGTCCGGCCATCTTGAAACGAAAGCTCGTGGTACTTGCGGTATGTGCCTTCATACAGACAGAATTGAGCCTTCAGCATGAGTGCAGCCCATTTGTTCACCCTGTATGTGCTTACCTCGGCAGGAAGCGCGTCGATGGCAAAATCAATGTCCTCTATCATGTGGCCCATTATAAGTTCCCTCGAATCGCGCGCCTTGTAGAGGTCAGGATCGTTCGATCCGAGTTCCTTGTCGTACCAAGGCACGTCGCCGAATCTTTTTATTTTTTCATAGTAGAATCTCGCCCTGAAGAATCTGGCGAGTCCGGTATATTCTTTCACGACGTCCGGGTCATCGCACTGGTCCATGTGGCCGAGCATTGTATTTATCTTGCGCAGCTGTCCCCATGACCAGCCCCCTGTGCCTGCCACCGTAGGCACCTGTCTTGCAACGCCGCCGAGAAGCTCGTCCGAGATGTTGCCTTTCTGGAATATGATGTCGGACTGCTTTTCATAAGGCTCCTTGTCAAACAGGTTGTCATAGAAAGAATTTGAAAAGAGGATAAAGTCCTGCTCGTTTCTGAAGTAGTTTTCCGGAACGAGTTTGTCATTAGGTGTTCTTTCCAGGAAGTCACAGGAAGAAATCCCCATCACGATAGCCAGCAAAGGCAAAATGTGTTTTTTCATTTTCTGTTTCCTCCTTCAATTAAAATGTGATGTCAATACCAAACATGAATGTCTTCTGCCATGGATATGCTACTGCGTCCTTTGCGTCCGAGTTAGTGTACATACCCGTAGAGGTCTTGTCCGTTACCCTGCGGTATGCGGATTCCGGATCCAGATACTTCGTGTATTTCTTAAGAGGAGACCAGTAGGCAAGGTTTTCTCCGGAAAAATAGAAACGTATCTTTTCTACGCAGATTGCCTTTGTCCATCTCTCCGGCAGGGTGTATCCTAACGTGAAGTTCTTCAGCCTGAGGTATCTGACGTTCTGGATATACCTGCTGTTGACAGGGGCGAGTTCGCCTCCTGTCGAGGAGTAGACGCGAGGTCTCGGGAAATATGCGTCAGGGTTGTCTTCAGACCAAACCGTCTTGATGAAGTCCCGAGGCATGAATGCAGTATAGTAAGCGTAGGAGTATGAACCCCAGAAAGCGATGTTCATTCCAGGAGGATAGAAATAGTGGTTGCCCACGCCCTGGAAGAATATGGACATGTCTATGCCCATCCAGTCAAAGCCCAAGTTGAAGCCGTACTGGAGACTCGGGAGCGAGTTCCCGAGGATCTTGCGGTCGCCGGGGTCGTCGGCAGTGTTGTTGCCGAGGCTAATGACATTGATGCCGTTAGGGCCTTCCTGCTTGTTGTCAAGGTCGACATACCGGAGGTCTCCTGCGAGGAATCCTCCCTGCATTCTATTCGTTCCGATATAGGTAAGGGCATCGCAGACATTGTTCTGGTAGTATTGTGCCTCTTCATCTGTCTGGAAAAGTCCGTCTACTACGAATCCCCAGATGTCCCCGATCCTCTGTCCTACGTAGTAGTCGGTAAGACGCTTGTCAGGGTTGTTGTCGTATCTTGTGATGTATGAGTCATAGTTGCTCAGGGTGACTCCTACATTGTAGTTGAAGACTTTGCCTGCAAGGTTGAACCCGTCGCGCCATCTGAGGGAGAATTCATAGCCCCTGGTACGCAAGTCGGCCGAGTTCTCTTTAGGTGCAGCGGCTCCGTAGACGCTCGGAAGGGCGTTACCCTGGACAAGCATGTTCTTGGTATCCCTGATGTAGCCTTCGGCAGTGAATTCGAGCCTGTTGTTGAGCATGGCTATGTCCAATCCGAGGTTGTACTGGTATGTGGTCTCCCATGTAAGGGCATCGGAGTTCGGTGCGGAAATGTTTGCATATTGGGCCCTGTTTGAACCTTCTCCGAATGTGTAGTGACTGAATGTGTTGATTGAAATGGTGCGCATGTATGCGTAGTTGTCCACATTCTGGTTCCCGAGGCTTCCGACAGAGGCGCGGAGCTTGAGGTTGTCGATCACATTCCTTGCCGGTGCGAAGAAAGGTTCCTCGGAAATCCTCCATCCTGCAGAACCTGAAGGGAATAATCCCCAGCGGTGTCCTGCTGCAAAACGCGAAGAACCGTCGTACCTTCCGGCCAATTCGACGAGATAACGTCCCTTGTAGTCGTAGTTTATACGACCGAAGAATCCCATGAGGGCATATTCGCTCTGACCTCCGGAAACGCTTGTTATCGTGGCGCCGCTTTCGTCCGGAATCACGAGTGAAAGGTCGTTGAGGTATTCATCGGAGATGTTCTGCCCCACTGCAGTGATGTTCTTGTACTTGTAGGTTTCCGCGTTGAAACCGAGCATCACTTTCAGGTTGTGTGCGTCGTTGTATGTGTCGGTATATGTGGCGTACACGTTCCCGGACAGCCATGTGTAGTTCCTTGACCTTTCTTCGAGTTTGTTCAGTCCGGCACCTGTCGTATATGCGGATGTTTCGCCCGGGCGTATTCCATAAGGGATGTTTACCGTACGGTGCATGTCATCCCTGCGCACTTTCCTGTAGGTAAAGTCAGCCGTGACGTTGAATTCTTCTATAGGGGCAATTACGAGCTGTGTCGTATTGGTCATGTTGAATTTCTTTTCGGAATTCTTGTGCTTGCCCATCTGGAAGACTATCTGCCGGCCGTTGGCAACGTTGTAGTTTCCGCCCACGATAAGAGGGTTGGTGTAGAGTCCGGTACCGTCAGGGTTGAAAAGAGGGAATGACGCAGGATTATGCCTGAGGTTGCGGAACACGTCCTGGATATCTCCGACACCTATATATGAGTATTCGGAGTCATAGAACGAGAAGTTGTTGGAGATGGACATCACCTTGTTGAGCTTCGCATCAATCTTTGCCCTGAGGTTGACCTTCTGGAATACGTCAGGGGTAGGTTTCATGATACCTGTCTGACGGTCATATCCGCTTGAAATGAAGTACTTGATGTTCTTGGAGCCACCGCTGACGGAGACGTTGTGCTGCTGTACAGGATGCCTGTCGTTGAACATCTCATGGTACCAGTCTGTGTTGCAGTAGTAAATCCACTGCTCGCGGCCGTTCCTGACTTCCCGTACTACCCAAGGACGGTCAGGATGTTCGGTCTCGTCGTTGACGCGGGCAAGGAGTTCCATCATGTCCTTCTCGGTGTAACCGGTATATGGAGTACCGGCTGCCTGGGTCTTCCAGAAAAGGTCGAGCGTGTAAACGGACCAGTAACCTCTGTCCTCGTAGTCTGTGGAGGTTGTCGGTTCTTCCCATCCGAATCTTCCGCTGTAGCGGATCCTTGCCTTTCCGTCATCGTCGGTTCCGTTCTTTGTGGTGACGAGGATGACACCGAATGCAGCCCTTGCGCCATATACGGCAGCGGCTGAAGCGTCCTTGATGACGGAAATGTTGTCCACATCATTCGGATTGACATCTTCAAGGTCTCCGATAGACCCGTCAATCAGCACGATAGGGCCGGCATCGGAGTTGTTGATGGATGTGAAACCACGGATGTTCATGCTACCGGTGCTTCCCGGGTTACCTGAGCTCGTGGACACGTTGAGTCCCGGAACCATACCCTGAAGCATGGTGATCATGTTGTGGGACGGACGGGTGGAAATCTGCTTGTCGTCGATGACAGAGATTGCTCCGGTCAGGTTCACTTTTTTCTGTGTACCGTAGCCGACGACAACTGTCTCTTCAAGAAACATATTGTCCTCATCGAGGATAACGTTCACTTTGGAACGCGTGGATGAGACCGTTATGGTCTGAGTTGCATATCCGAGGCAGGAAACCTCAAGTACAACTTCTCCTTCAGGAACATCGATCGTGAATTCTCCGTTTTTGTCAGTCACGACTCCGACATTCGGGCTGTCTGCGACTATTACGGCCGCTCCGATAACCGGAAGATTCTGACTGTCCAAAACTGTTCCTGACACTTCTCTGGTCTGCGCAAACATGGCCAATGAATGGCATGCAAGCAGCAAAGCAGTTACAGTAATGGTTCTGATTAACTTCATAGAAAGTTATTTTAGTTGTTGGTTGGATTCTTTTACGGGTGTACCGGGCCTTCTCAGAACTTGTATTGTTCTGCATTGAAAGCCTTAGGCCTGGTCATGGTTTCGGTATAGGTGTTTTCGAAGCGGTCAGTTACCCTGATTTCCAAGGTCGTGTCCGGACCGGAGGCCTGTACCTTGAACATGTGGGCGTTGTCATTCGTTGTCAGGAAAGTCGGAGTGTTGTCCTTTTCGCTGCTGTTGTTCATGGCAGGTGCAGTATAGGCAATAAGATGGAGAGGATCTTTTATTACTACCTTCGTCACTTCAAGGGAGTGTCCGTTCTCGGTGACTTCGATTTTCCATGACGGGTCGTAGTTCCATACGTTGATATAGACTTCGTTGGAGTTGCTTACGGCTGCCCAGTCCTCTGCATAATCGTTGAAACGCGTTTTGTTTGAGGCGTGTGCGACAGGAATGTATTTGTCGGCAGTGATGCTTATCTGATTCCTGTCGTATGTCCGGAACTGATGGGTTTCCGGTGTGCCTGTACCCTTGTATTGCCATTTGAAGTTTGTCCCGTCCACGTCCATGATCGTATAGCCGCCCGGTGCGCCGTCCTGTCCGATGTGTACTCCAGGAGTGTGAGCTGCGGACCACCACCATGTGGCGCATACGGCCCCTGCATTATGCTCGAATATGTTCGAGGAAGAAAGGCGGTCTATGTTGTACATCTTGTGGGTATGTCCGGTAAGGAAATGCACCTCCGAATATTTCGATACGGCATTTACGATATCTGAAGAATTTTTCAGATTGTATAGTCCGAGCCACGTGTATAGAGGAGCGTGCATGCTTATTACAAGCGGGGTTTCCGTGCTGACGTATGAGAGGTCTTTCTTGAGCCACTCTATCTGCTCTTCCGTGACGGCGTTGTCGTATGTCCTGCTGCCTGTGCCGTCGTTGGTGCACAGTATGTCGTCCAAGATTATGTAATGGACTTTTCCGATATTGAAGGAGTAGTATGTCGGAGCGATTGAGTTCTTGTACTTTTCGACAGTGTCGAGGTCTCCGGCGGCCTTCATGTCATGGTCATGGTTGCCTATGGTGTGCCATACAGTCAGCCCCTTGATTACGTTGATGTCATTGAGATACTCGGCGAAGCAGTAGTTGTTCGTGTACCAATAGAGGTCCCACGTCATGTCGCCGAGGGTTATGGCGTATGTCTTGCGTCCTCCGTTGGCAGTGAGATAGGAATTTATTTCTGATGTGAACGCTGAAAATTGCGTCCGGTCCTTGTTGTTTGACCTGTTGGCAAGGTGCATGTCTCCAAAGACGAGAATCGTGTGATTCTCCTGTTCCGGGTCTTCCACAAGGTTGAAATCAACCCTTTCGCGTGTGGCTGCATCGGTGTTGAGGGTGCGGTAGAAGTTCGGCAGAATTCCTGTTGTGTTTACTGTGTAGCCTGAAGGAGTGGAAATGAATACATATCCGTTCGTCTTGGCTGAAGTTATGCGGTAAACTCCTTCTGCGTCAGTCTTTACCACTTCCTCTCCATCGGAGACGACGACATTCTCCACAGGCGCTCCGTTGCAGAGCACTTTTCCGTAGAGGTTTTGGCCGTCTTCTATTTCAATGTCGTCGGAAGAACTGTAATCTATGAGTATTACAGTCTCTCCCATGTATTTTTTCTGGTCGCCCCGGCTGACGTAGACTTTGTATGTGCCGGATACGAAACCCGAAGGAAGGGTAGCATAGACGTACCTGTCCGTAACCGAATTGAAGCCGCATTCCGTGTTGCCTTCTTTTCCTTCCAATACAAGCTTGTCGGTCTGTTCGGGAGCCATGCCTGCTACAATACGGAATGAAATCTCCATGGTCCCGGCATCGACTGTCACATTTTCCGGAATGTCCAGGACAGCCACAAGTTCGCTGGAGGCTGTATTGGTGTTGCAGCCGAAAATGCTAAAAGAGAAGATGATACATGCGATGGAAGAGAGTAACCACCCTCCCCTCTTGGGTACATTAAGCTTTGTCATTGTCAGTGTTTGTTTAGTTGTTGAGACAGATAAGTCCGTTGGCCTCCCGGTATTGTCTTTATGGTTGTAAAAGATTGGTTTCGGTGTGTAAGTCTGTTTTGGTCTTATGTGGTTGGTTGCATACGGTTAAACATGGTTCTCCTCAAAATTATTTAGCAAAAGTACTACAATAAAAACAAAAAATCAACTTCTTCGTTCGAAATTTTATTAAAATCGCAATCTGATGCGGCGAATCCTTTCAAAAATTTGAGAAAAGGAGGGGCGTGCGACAGCTCTATATTATATACATAGTATAGGCAGGGCCCGACCGGGAGGGATGATGAGTTGCAGGTCTCCGGCGTCGGCAAGGCATTGCTTCGGGACGAGTCCTATGATTTCCGTTCCCGTGACTTTTCTTCCACGGGCAGCGGCCGCACGGCATACGGTCTCGTACGCCACACGCAATGGCGTGGCTGCGATGTCGGTGATGTTCATCGAGACTTGGGCGCAGCCGTATTCCTTCATATACCAGCCGATGGCCTTGCAGCCTTTAAGCGGGCCTTTTATCCTTTGGCGGCTTCCGTCAGGCATCGTCACGAGCCTCCCGCTTTCCCTCACGTCCTTTGCTATTTCCCCGGCAATCCCCGCGTCATCGGTGTCGATGTTGAAGTTGACAGCTATCAGAAAATTACGTGCCCCGACATTTGTCGCTCCCGACTTCGCCACTGTCGGATTATATGTTTCCGGGCCGAAATCCGGCTTCATCACGGGGTCGGTTATTTTCTGCGGCAGGGCCTCGTATTCTCCTTTCCGGCAGTATTCCAATTTTTTCCTTTCCGGCGTAAATGCTGCGGCTTCATAGCAATAGCACGGGATTCCCAATTCCGAATAAATCCTGCGGGCGAGGTCCCGCGCCATTTCCGCACATTCCTCCAACGTAATGCCCGAGACCGGTACGAGCGGGAGGACATCCGTCGCACCGGAACGCGGGTGTTCCCCGGTATGTGTGCGCATGTCAATGAGTTCCGCTGCCTTACGGACGCCTCGGAATGCCGCTTCCACCACTGCTTCAGGGCTCCCGGCAAACGTGACCACGGTCCGGTTGGCGTCGTATCCCGTATCCGTGTGCAGTATTTTCACGCTTCCGTCCGGTCCGCTGACGGCGGCCTTGATTGCGTCTATTTTCCATTGTTCCCTGCCTTCGCTGAAATTGGGAACGCATTCCATTATTCTTTCCATGAGTCTGAATTTGACTGCGAAACAGATTCTTCGGCTCACTCCGTTCGCTCAGAATGACAATGTAAAATTAATTAATATTTCCGCAATACACGACTTTGGAATTTGTAAATTGGAAAATTATAAATATCTTCGTCTGCGTTAAATCGATTAATTGAAGGAAAAATGAAAAAATTGCTTGTCATAGCAGCGGCCATGCTGCTTTTTGCCTGCGCCGGAAACGCTCAGGAGAAGGCTGTGAGGGTCATTTCAGAGGCCGAATTCAAGGCCGAAGTCGAGGATTTTTCAACTGACGGCTGGAAATTTCTGGGCGACAGCCCTGTTGTCGTGGACTTTTATGCTGACTGGTGCCCTCCGTGTCGCAGGCTTGCCCCTGTGCTGGAATCAGTGGCCAAAGGCCTTGTCGGGAAAGTTTCGTTTCTCAAGGTAAACGTGGACAATGCTTCGGCATTGGCAGGCGCATACGGTATTTCGAGCATTCCTACACTTCTTTTCATCAAGGCTGACGGGACGCATGCCTTCATCACAGGATTCATGGACGAGGAAACGCTCAAGGAAGCCGTTAAAGTCAATTGCGGAATCGAATAAATCTCTTGATAAGTCATGAATGGGGAAAAACTGATGCTTAGGGCTGCCGACAATATCAGGATTCTGGCAGCGTCAATGGTGGAAAAAGCCAAGTCCGGACATCCGGGCGGAGCAATGGGAGGAGCGGATTTTATAAACGTGCTGTTTGCCGAGTATCTCGTGTATGATCCTGACGATCCGCGTTGGGAGGCCCGAGACAGGTTTTTCTTGGATCCCGGACACATGTCGCCGATGCTGTATTCCGTATTGGCCCTGTCGGGGAAATTCTCTCTTGCCGAGCTGCAGGAGTTCCGTCAGTGGGGAAGTCCGACCCCGGGTCATCCCGAGGTCAACGTGGACAGAGGTATAGAGAATACTTCCGGCCCTCTCGGTCAGGGACATACATACGCTGTCGGAGCCGCCATGGCGGCCAAGTTCCTGAAAGCACGGCTCGGGGATACGATGTCACAGACCATTTACGCCTATATTTCCGACGGAGGTATACAGGAAGAGATTTCCCAGGGAGCAGGCCGTCTTGCAGGGCATCTCGGACTTGACAATCTGATCATGTTCTATGATTCCAATGACATACAGTTGTCTACAGGCACCGAGGCTGTTACAAGCGAAGACGTCGGCATGAAATACAGAGCGTGGGGATGGGAAGTCATTGAAATTGACGGCAATGATGTCAATGCCATCCGCAAGGCTTTGGATGCGGCCAAGGCAGTGGCGGACAAGCCGACTCTTATTATCGGACATACGATAATGGGCAAAGGCGCCCGCAAGGCGGACAATTCCAATTATGAAAACTGTTGCGCCACACACGGCGCCCCGCTCGGAGGCGATGCCTACATCAATACTATAAAGAATCTCGGCGGAGACCCTGCAGACCCGTTCGTGATATTTCCCGAAGTTGCCGCAATATATGAGGCGAGGAAACAGGAGTTGAGGGGAATAGTCGCAGACAGGAAGGCTAAGGAAAAAGAATGGGCCGAGGCAAATCCTGTTCTCGCCGAAAAAAAACGGAAATGGTTCTCCGGGGATGCGCCTCAGGTGGACTGGAACGCCGTCGTACAGAAATCCGGGACGGCCACAAGGGCGGCTTCGGCCACGGTCCTTTCGGCACTTGCAGAGCAGGTGGAAAACATGGTGGTTTCTTCCGCCGACCTGTCGAATTCGGACAAGACGGACGGTTTCCTGAAAAAGACGCATGCTTTCTCCAAAGGTGATTTTTCAGGCGCATTCCTGCAGGCAGGCGTTTCGGAACTCACCATGGCATGCTGCTGTATCGGTATGGCATTGCACGGTGGCGTGATACCGGCGTGCGGTACGTTCTTCGTGTTCTCGGATTATATGAAACCGGCCGTGAGGATGGCTGCGCTCATGGAAACTCCTGTCAAGTTTATCTGGACCCACGATGCGTTCCGGGTCGGCGAAGACGGGCCTACGCACGAGCCTGTGGAGCAGGAAGCCCAGATCAGGCTCATGGAGAAGCTGAAAAATCATTCCGGACGCAATTCCATGCTCGTACTGCGGCCTGCAGATGCCTTGGAGACCACTCAGGCGTGGAAACTCGCCATGGAAAATACGCATACGCCGACTGCGCTTATCTTCTCCCGGCAGAATATCGCCGACTTGCCGGAGGGTAATGATTATTCTTCTGTCGGGAAAGGCGCTTATATCGTGGCAGGTTCTGACGAAAATCCTGATGTTGTGCTTGTCGCTTCCGGGTCAGAGGTTTCGACACTCGTGGCCGGGGCGGAACTTCTGAAAGCCGACGGAGTGAAAGTCAGAATCGTTTCCGTCCCTTCGGAGGGGCTGTTCCGTTCGCAGAGCAGGGAATATCAGGAGAGTGTGATTCCTCGGGACGTGAAGGTTTTCGGTCTTACAGCCGGGCTTTCCGTTACGCTTGAAGGACTGGTCGGGTCGCAGGGAACAGTCTGGGGGCTGAATTCGTTCGGATTTTCCGCTCCATACAAGGTTTTAGACGAGAAATTGGGATTTACGGCCCAAAACGTCTATGACCAGGTCCGGAAACTTCTGTGACTCTTTGTCATCATGGGCGGAGGACTCTGTCCGGAGTCGAAGGATCTGCCGCAGATTCCTCCACTCGCTACGCTCGGTCGGAATGACAGAAACACGGGTCGGAATGACAGATAAGATTCCATAAAAGAGAAGGAGGCCAAAAATTTGGTCTCCTTCTCTTTTGTCGGGGTACTGTGACTCGAACACAGGACCCTCTGGTCCCAAACCAGATGCGCTAGCCAACTGCGCCACACCCCGAATATGTCCCGATTTCAATAATCGGACTGCAAATATACGCCGAAAAATCCGGATTGCAAAATTTTTCGAAAAAATGTTTACCTTTGGCTTCTGAACATGCTCTGAAAAACAATGACACCGATAATAGATGCGAAAGGGATAGAAAAGTCTTACGGTAATCTTAAAGTGTTGAAAGGCATAGATTTTACCGTGAATAAGGCCGAAGTCGTGGCCATAATGGGAGCTTCCGGAGCAGGGAAGTCCACCCTTCTCCAGATTCTCGGGACTCTTTCCACTCCGGATGCCGGAACGTTGGTTATAGACGGGATAGATGTTCTCCGGCTGAGCCCGAAACTGCTTTCCGTATTCAGAAACACGAAAACAGGTTTCGTATTCCAGGCCCATCATCTGCTTCCGGAGTTTACCGCCCTTGAGAATGTGATGATCCCGGCATTGATTGCCAAAAGGCCGGAGAGGGAGGCTAAGGCGGAAGCGATAGAGCTTCTGACGGAACTCGGCATCGTGGGCCGGACTGGGCACAAGCCGTCGGAGCTGTCTGGCGGAGAGCAGCAGCGCGTGGCTATAGCAAGGGCCCTGATAAACAGGCCGGCAGTGCTTTTTGCCGATGAGCCTTCCGGCAATCTCGACAGCGCTACCAAAGCCGACCTGCACAATCTCTTTTTCTCCCTCAGAGAAAAATTCGACCAGACCATAGTAATAGTGACGCATGATCCGGACCTCGCCGATATGTGTGACCGGACCTGTCACATGAAAGACGGAATGTTCGAGTAACAGCTGGCCGTGCCGTTCAGAAGATGAGTGTTTTCAGATTCAAGCGATTTTCCGTGTCCAACGACAGGTCCGCAATGAAGGTGAATACCGACGGGGTCCTGTTGGGGGCGCTGATGACAGTGCGGCCGGAGGACGCACTGTCATTGGATATCGGGACCGGAACGGGCACGATAGCCCTGATGGCTGCGCAGAGGATTCGAGCAAGCCACAGCGCCCTTGTCAGTATCCGTGCGATAGATTCGGATGCGCTGTCTGCGGAAGAGGCCGCCGGGAACTTCCGCAATTCCCCATGGCCGGACATCCTTTCCGCCATTCATGTGTCATTGCAGGAATATTCTGAAGGAGAGGGAGGGGAACTTCGTTTTGACCATATTTTTTCCAATCCTCCTTATTTCGACGAAGTCCTGAAAGCTCCCGAGCCGAGGAGGCGGGCGGCAAGACATTCGGACACATTGTCCTACAGGGATATAATCGGGTTTTCCGCAACTGCGCTTGCCGATGACGGGATTCTGTCGTTGATTCTGCCGGCGGAAGCGGAAACCGACCTGCGCCGCCATGCTGCGATGTACGGCCTGTATCTCTCAGGAATTGTCCGAATCCGCACGACGGAAAGAAAGGCTCCGTCAAGGATTGTCGCCGAGTTTTCAAGGCACAGAAGCCCCGCTCCGTCGGAAGCCGTGCTTATCCTGAACAGAGACGGTGCTTATTCGGAAGAATATGAAAGAGTTGTCTCCGACTTTTACCTTTGGGCAAAAGAGCGGTGAAATTTATTATCTTTGCACCCTGAACAATTCATTCGATATGAAGAACACGCGCAATTTCTGTATAATAGCACATATTGACCACGGCAAAAGTACCCTTGCCGACAGGATGATTGAACTTACCAAGACATTGTCGGAAAGGGATATGGAGTCGCAGGTCCTGGACTCGATGGATTTGGAGAAGGAAAAGGGCATTACCATCAAGAGCCATGCTATCCAGATGGAATATACGTACAAGGGTGAGCCTTACGTGCTGAACCTTATCGATACTCCGGGGCATGTGGACTTTTCTTACGAAGTGTCCCGTGCGATAGCATCCTGCGAAGGAGCACTTTTGGTGGTGGACGCTACTCAGGGTATTCAGGCCCAGACCATCTCCAACCTTTATCTTGCCATCGAACATGATCTGGAAATCATTCCGGTCCTGAACAAGATTGACGTCGATTCGGCGATGGTGGATGTCGTTTCTGACCAGGTGGTGGACCTTCTCGGATGCGACCCTTCCGAGATTCTCTGTGCTTCGGGAAAGACGGGACAGGGCGTGCCTGAAATCCTCAATGCCATAGTGGAACGTATCCCGGCTCCGAAAGGTGACCCGGAGGCTCCGCTGCAGGCCCTGATTTTCGATTCCGTCTTCAATTCCTTCAGAGGTATCATCGCATATTTCAAGGTTGTGAACGGGTCGATCCGTATCGGAGACAAGGTCAAGTTCTTCAATACGGGAAAAGAATATGAAGCCGATGAGGTCGGCGTGCTGAAAATGAAGCTTTCTCCGAGAGATGAAATACCGTGCGGAAGCGTGGGATACATCATTTCGGGCATAAAGACAGCCGCCGAGGTGAAAGTCGGAGATACCATTACGCATGTCGACAACCCTTGCAGGGAAGCCATTGCCGGATTCGAGGAAGTCAAGCCGATGCTCTTCGCCGGAGTCTATCCGGTGGAGACCGACCAGTACGAGGAACTGCGGTCTTCCCTTGAGAAACTGCAGCTCAATGATGCGTCGCTCGTGTTCGAGCCTGAATCCTCTCTTGCCCTCGGTTTCGGCTTCCGTTGCGGATTCCTCGGCCTGCTGCATCTTGAGATAGTGCAGGAACGTCTGTTCCGCGAATTCAACATGGATGTCATCACTACCGTCCCGAACGTGTCATACAAGGTTTACACAACGCAGGGGGAAGTGGTGGACGTCCACAATCCTTCAGGCCTTCCCGCCCCGACCCTCATCGACCATATCGAGGAGCCTTATATCCGGGCGCAGGTCATATCGAAAGCCGAATTTTACGGTCCTATAATGAAACTGTGCCTTGACAAGAGGGGAGTTTTCGTGAACCAGCATTATATCACGGCAGACAGGCTTGAACTGACATACGAAATGCCGTTGTCCGAAATCGTATTCGACTTTTATGACAAACTGAAGTCGATATCCAAGGGCTATGCCTCGTTCGACTACCATGTAATAGGGTTCAAGGAGGCGAAACTCGTGAAATTGGACATTCTTCTGAACGGAGAGCCGGCAGATGCCCTATCAAGCCTGATTCACGTGGACCATGCGTACGATTTCGGCCGCAAAATCTGCGAGAAGCTGAAGGAACTGATTCCGCGTCAGCAGTTCGATATAGCGATTCAGGCAGCCATAGGAGCCAAAATCATAGCAAGGGAGACTGTAAAGGCCGTAAGGAAAGATGTGACGGCCAAGTGTTACGGCGGTGATATTACGAGAAAACGCAAGTTGCTTGAAAAGCAGAAGCAGGGAAAGAAAAGAATGCGTCAGATAGGAACGGTGGAAGTCCCGCAGAGCGCATTCATGGCCGTGCTCAAATTGGACTGAAAAATCAAAAGGGGATTGTCATCACGACTACCCCCTTTTAATTTCTGCAGCAATCAGGGCCAAATTGCACACATTGCCCTATGTGAGTCTGCAGATAGAGACGAATAAGATTCTTAACCAGAACAAATGTCGGAATCCGGATTCGTTTTCAGGTTGTCGGTGTTGTTGTTTTATGTGTTGTTTTACGTGTTGTATGTTATGAAAAAGGTATCGGGTATTATAAAGACGGTCCGGTTGAGGACTATTCCGCTGTCGCTGTCCGGAGTCCTGCTCGGCATCATGCTTGCCGCAGCGGACTATGAGATAAACTGGTGGGCCGCAGCTTTTACGGTCTTGACCGCCGTATTCCTGCAGATGGTCTCGAATGTTTCCAATGAACTCGGAGACGCCTTGAGCGGAACGGATACTTCTGAAAGAAAGGGACCGAAATATCCCATGCAGCAGGGGCTGCTGACAGTCGGCGACGCAAAGGTCCTGATATGGTGTCTTGCCGCATTGTCGGTGGCTTCGGGCTTGGCGATGATATGGTTTTCTTTCGGCACGCTGCTGTGCCTGGAGGCCTTTATGCTCATGATACTCGGTGCGGCGGCCATCTTTGCCGCCATGAGATACACTCTCGGGCCTTCACCGTACGGCTACAAGGGCTTGGGCGATATTTACGTGTTCGTGTTTTTCGGGCTCGTGTCGGTCCTTGGAGGCTATTTCATCGTTTCGCATACATTGTACTGGCGTATCCTTCTCCCGGCTGTCGCCATCGGCGCATTCAGCACGGCCGTGTTGAATGTCAACAATATCAGGGATATGAAGACGGATGCAGCCACGAGAATCACCACGCCGCTGAAAATAGGGCTCAAATGGGCGAGAGTCTATCAGACGGCTCTGATTGCAGCCGGCTGGGCGGCCATGACGGCGTATTCATGCCTCAGGATGTATGATTTGTGGCACTATCTGTTCGTCATTACGCTGCCTTTGTTCATAATACATCTGAAAGGCGTATGGACGCGGGAAGGGAAAGAACTTGACGGAATGCTTCCGCTGCTCGTGATGTCGACATTCCTGTTCGCACTTTGTGCAGGGCTTGGGTTCGTCGTTTTCCTATTCTGATTTTTCTCCTACAAACATTCTGCAGATTCCGAACGTGAGGGCCTTTGCCCTTACTTCCGAGAATCCGCAGTCACGCATGATACCGCAGAATCTGTTCGGGCGGGGGAATCTTTCCACCGATGCCGGAAGGTATCTGTATGCTGCCTTGTCTCCGGAAACGAGACCTCCTATAAAAGGCAATATCTTATGGAAATAGAAGCCGTAGACGGCTTTGATGAACCTGTTGTCAGGGGTCGACAGTTCGAGGATGACGGCCTTGCCCCCGGGCCTGAGCACCCGGAACATTTCGGAAATCCCTTTTTCGAGGTTTTCGAAGTTCCTGACACCGAAAGCAACGGTCGCCGCATCGAAACTTCCTGTTTCGAAAGGCAGGTTTTCACAGTCGCCCTGAATAAGGGAGATTTTGCCGGTGAGTTTTTTCTTTTCTATCTTGGCCTTGCATCCGGCAAGCATTTCGGAAGAGATGTCGAGTCCCGTAATCATGCCGTCGGCGGGGCATTTGCGGGCAAGCGCAATGGCGAAGTCCCCGGTTCCGGTCGCAAGGTCGAGGATGAGCCGCCTGTCAGGCCCGGCGAGGGCTTCCTTTACAGCCTTTCTCCTCCAGCTCCGGTCGATACCGGCGGAAAGGATATGGTTCAGCAGGTCGTAGTCGCCGGCGATGTCGTTGAACATTTCCGTTACTTTCTTTTTGTTCGGCATAATTTAACGTTTATGGTACAGGGTCATATCCGCTTCCTCCCCACGGGTGGCATCGGAGAAGCCGTCTGATGGTCAGGTACAGGCCTTTGAACGGTCCGTGCTTCCGGAAAGCCTCCAGCGCATACTGTGAACAGGTGGGAGTGAACCGGCAGGACGGGGGCTTGAGCGGAGAAATGCACCTGCGATAGAATTCTATCAGCAGGATAAAAGGAAAGATGGCGATATTCTTCAATATCGTTTTCAACTTACCTTTTGTCTCCATTGCCTGTTTTTCTCAAAATATTCCCGACGCATCCGAATATTTCGGAATACGGCAGGATTTCCTTGGTATTGTATATGAAAAGTATGTCGAGGCCTCCGCCTTCCGGCAGAGTATGCTTGAGCCTCCGGTAACTTTCCCGTATCCGTCTTTTCAGGAGATTGCGTCTGACAGCCCGTCTGAACAGTTTTTTGCTCACGGAAATCATGATTCTGTGCACATCCTGCCCGTTGTCCATGCGGACGCAGTATTTGAAACAGCCGGAGACTCCGAATCTTCCTTTTGAAAAAAGTTCTTCGATGTCTTTCTTTGCGCAAAGCCTTTCCCGTTTCGACAAGGTTTCACGGACAGGGGCCGGCATGTCGGTTTCTACCTGCATTGCTCCAGATAAAGTTCGAGGGCCTTTGCCACGGACGGCGCAGTTTCGGTCGGGGCTGAAATGGCGATGGTGAGACCGGCATCTGTCATGGCCTTGACCACTGATTTTCCGTAGGATACGAATTTGATTTCATCCTGACGGAAATCCGGGAAATTCTCGTACAGGGACTTGACGTCGGCCGGATTGTACAGCACTATCATGTCGTAAGACTGCAATGACAGCTGCTTCAGGTCGCAGGACACGGACTTTACGAACATTGCGCTGTGGAAATCGAAACCGTTTTCCTCGAAGATGTGCGTAAGGTCTCCGTTGGTGGCATCGGATGTGGCCACAAGGAATTTTTCCCCCTTGTGCTTCGTCCCTATCTGCGCCAATACGGAAGCCGTGGAGCCGTCTCCGTAGAATATCTTGCGTTTTCTATATACGATATGTTTCTGCAGGTACATGGCTACAGCCTCGGACGTGCAGAAATATTTCATCGTTTCAGGAATCTTCACTCTCAGTTCGTCGCAGAGGTGGAAAAAGGCATCTATGGTCGACCGTGCGGAAAAAACGATGGCCGTGTAGTCGAGGATATTGATGCGCTGGGCCCTGAATTCTCTTGAGGTCAAAGGTTCAATTGAAAAAAAAGGCACGAAGTCGAAATGCACTCCGTATTTTTCAGCAATTCCCTCGTATGGGGAGCCGGCTTTTGGTGGCCGCTGCGAGATAAGAATATTCTTTATCGTCATATCATAAAAAAATTGCCGCAGACACAAGAATGCCCGCCGGTAAAATTTCCGAGCCGCAAAGATACAAAATTGCCTTGAAAAAGGAGCAATACTTGCCGAAAATTTGTGCCTTGCGGATGGCGAAGAGCAGGAATACGAAGCCTGTTTCGTACAATACGATGTCATGCGTGAGACTTTCCCGGCATCCGGCAAAACGGCAGATGCCTGTCGTGATGAGGACGAGCAGTGCCTCTGCTATGAAAAAGGAAAAGAACGCCTTGTATGATGCGGAGTATATTTTTCCCCCGAGTCTTTTGGGGCGGAAAATCAGGTGAAAGACAGTCCGCAGCCCAAGATATGCGAGAAGCATGCCTGCCGTAAGGAAAAGTTGTCCGACAGGGCCGGATCCCTCGGAAAATTCCGGAGCAATGAGTCCCTGACCGTACACTGTAAGGATGAAAGGCAGGGCGAGGATTGCCGCAGTGATGTTGCGGTCCCTGCTCAGTTTCACGCTGTCTTCGAGGTTTATGCTTTCCTTCCATCTGAGGAGGCAGCTTATGATCGACGGCAGTACGTTGGCCATCCTTCTAAGGTAGAGGATGCCCAGCAGAATGCTTGAAATCACAATGATGTCGGAAACCGTGCCGACAGGACCGGCGGCAAATGTTTCCGGAATGAATGCGGAAGTATCCTGTGTCGGCAGCAGCTGCCTTGCGGACCGGAATACGCTGTCGGGAGTCTCCATTGTCAGTTCCCTCGTTTGGCATTATAGCCCATTTCCTTCAGGAGGGCCGTGACCTTGTCCCGAAAATCGCCCTGTACGGTTATTTCTCCGTTCTTTGTACTTCCTCCCACCCCGCATTTTACTTTCAGGATCCGGCCGAGCGATGCGAGGTCTTCTTCCTTCCCTATGAATCCGCTGACAAGGGTAACCTGTTTGCCTCCTCTGTTTCTCCTGTCGATGGATACGGTCAGACGCTGCTGCGACGGTGCAGGCGTGATTTCCTCTTCCCCGACGGATTCTTCATATTCGAAATCGGGATTCGTGGAGTAGACTACTCCGAGTCTTTTTTTCCAGTCGTTTTCAGCCATGTGAAAATAAAATTTTTGCAAATATACAAATAGAATAAGTATATTTGCCCGTTTGTAAAAGTATTCAATAATAAGTCTGGAAATATGGATAACGGAAAATTTACGTTGTGGAACAGAATATCGGCACTTTTCGTGCTTGTGGTGTCTGCCGTGACGTATCTGCTTACGATAGAGCCGACAGCATCCTTCTGGGATTGCGGCGAGTTCATAGCGTCTTCTTATAAATTGGAAGTGGGCCATCCTCCGGGAAACCCGGTATTCCAGTTGATTGCGAGGTTTTTCACTATGTTTGCCGACAGTGCGCACGCTGCAGTCGCCGTAAACGCCATGAGTGCATTGTGCTCGGCATTTACAATATTTTTCCTGTATCTCACGATAGTGTTTTTTGCCAAAAGGATCGTGTCCGGCGGAATGACGGTAGCAAGGGCAATTGCCATTTACGGTTCCGGTATCGTCGGCGCCCTTGCATATTGTTTTTCTGATACTTTCTGGTTTTCCGCAGTCGAGGGTGAGGTCTATGCGATGTCATCGCTGTTCACCGCCATCGTCTTCTGGGCGATGACCAAATGGTACGAGCAGGCGGATTCTCCTTATGCCAACAGATGGATTGTCCTCATATCTTTCCTGATGGGACTTTCGATAGGGGTGCATCTGCTGAATCTCCTTACGATTCCGGCTCTTGTCTTCATGTTCTACTATCGTAAAAGGGCTGACGGGCATTATTCATTCTGGGAATATGTGAAGATATTCCTGTTGTCATGCGTGATACTGGCTGTGATTCTTTACGGAATCGTTCCGTTCCTTCCGAAATTGGCGGCATACGCAGATCTGCTTTTCGTCAACGGCTTCGGACTCCCGTTCAATACTGGGGCGGTATTCTTCATGCTGCTCCTGCTCGGGCTTTGTTTCTGGGGACTTTTCGTCACTATGAAGAAAAAGGCGGTGCTGGCCAATACGCTGCTCCTGTGCTTTACTGTCATCGTGATAGGCTTTTCCGTGTTCAGCGTCGTGATTATCAGGTCTTCGGCCAAGACTCCGACCAACGAATACCAGCCTGACAATCCTTTCACCCTTATCCGCTACCTTGCACGTGAACAGTACGGCTCGTCCCCTCTGATTTACGGTCAGTATTTCGATGCCCCGTATGAAATAGAAGTGCCGAAATACTGGACTCCTGTCGGGGACAAATACATCCAGGCAGATACTCCGGGCAAAATCAAATACGCTTCCGAAGGAAAGATGCTATTCCCGAGAATGTGGGAAGGCAGGGATCAGAGATACATAGACTTCTATGAATCATACATGGACGGGAAGGGAACGGTCGTGCCCGGAGCCGAACACAAGAAACCGACCTTCGGTACCAACATGAAATTCTTTTTCGACTACCAGCTGAATTGGATGTACTGGAGATATTTCATGTGGAATTTTGCCGGAAGGCAGAACGACATCCACAGCCCGTCACCGGGAGATCCGTTTACCGGCAACTGGGAATCAGGTATCGGATTCATTGACGAATTCCGGCTCGGAGACCAGAGCAATGCGCCGTCTTACCTGAAGGACAACAAGGGGAAAAACCATTATTACATGCTGCCGCTGCTGTTCGGTCTGATAGGACTGTTCTTCCAGTTTGCAAGGGACAAGCGTGGGACATGGCTTACATTCCTCCTGTTTTTCATGACGGGAATCGCCATTGTCATCTATCTCAACCAGCCGCCTTATCAGGTTCGTGAAAGGGATTATGCGTATGCCGGTTCTTTCTATGCCTTCTCCATTTGGATAGGATTGGCGGTTCTGGCATTTTATGCGTGGGTCGAGAAAATGCTGGATAGCGGCAGAAAAGAGGGTCAGGCGTTGAAATATACTGCCTCATCGGCATGCGTGTCGGTGGTATGCCTTGCCGTGCCGGCCATCATGGCTGCCGAGAACTGGGACGATCATGACAGGAGCCACCGTTATACCGCTGTGGAAATGGCCGGGAACTATCTGAATTCGGTAGGGCCGAACGGTATCCTCATCACTCACGGAGACAATGATACGTTCCCTCTCTGGTATGCACAGGAGGTGGAAAACGTGAGGACGGATGTGAGAATCTGCAACACGTCGCTGCTCGGCACGGACTGGCATATAGATCAGATGAAGTACGCCTGCAACGAGTCCGCTCCGCTTCCGTTGACCGTGGGCAAGGAACAGTATCTGTACGGGACCAACGAATTTGTTCCGGTCTATGACGTGAGGGATACCGTGGTTCCGATTTCGGATGTTATGGCTGTGTTCAAGCATCCTATGGCAAAGGTACAGATGACGGACGGCAGGAAATTCGACTATATAGTGTCCAGAAAGATAAGCGTGCCTGTAAATAAGGAAAATATCATCAAATACGGTATCCTCGACGCCAAATATGCCGACATTATTCCGGATGAGATAGTATTGGAAATATCCCCTGACAAGAGTTTCCTGTCAAAACCGGAGATATTCTTCCTTGACCTGCTGTCTAACTATCAGTGGGACAGGCCGATCAACATGCTTTCGATGGGCGGGGACATAGACGTGGGGCAGAAAAGCTACCTTATGTACGAAGGATTTTCCTATAAATTCGTTCCGATAAAGAACAGGATGAGTTCCACTGACATAGGTTTTGCCGATCCTGATGACCTGTACCGGAAAATGACCGGGGTCTTCAAGTGGGATGCTCTCAAAAGGAATGACTATTATGTGGACTACCAGAATTTCTACACGTTCTGCGGAGTCATGTCCCAGAGGGGCATGTTCATAAACGCTGCCGAAGAAATGATAAAGGCAGGCCGTGATGACAAGGCTGTGGAAATGCTTGACAAGTGCATGGAGTCCGTTCCGGAATACAATTTCCCGTTGGACATGACCTATCTCGGATTTTCCAACGAATACATGGTGCTGAGAATCATTTCGATGTACTATGACCTCGGAGAGACGGAAAAGGCACATTCCATCGCCGGAAGATTTGCAGACGAACTGATGGTGTCGGCTGAGTTTTTCATGGGCTATTACGATTATGCTTCGGATGTCTTCGACAGTGTCTGCAATTATCTTGGGAATCTTGCGGCGATAGCGGAGGATGCCGGAGACAATGAACTTTCCGATTCCATAAGCGAACGTTTGAAGAAGATGTTCGAACTGTAATCTTACCCGGAGGTCAATTCCTGCGGGTATTTCTCCGGGTATTTCTGCGGGGATACATAAAATTTTGGCGGTTGCGGAGAAATGATTATCTTTGCAACCGCAAATGGGGGATTAGCTCAGTTGGCTAGAGCGCTTGCATGGCATGCAAGAGGTCACGAGTTCGACTCTCGTATTCTCCACGATATTTATAAGGGTGCTCCGGACGTTGCTTTCGGGCACCCTTAAACTTTTTGGTAATGATGCACAAAATGGTTGGTGATTGACTCTATTTTTCCCTGATTTTTGAGTCGTTTTCCTTGAAGTACAGA